>JBAVYX010000322.1:0-8579 GCA_049588475.1 Silvibacterium sp.
GCTCCAACCGACCGTCAACAGCTTCGAATGCGACACGCCCGCTATGCAGGATAAAGGGAAAAGACATCACCGCCATCGCTGCCACAACTGCCTTCCACGTGAAGGCAACCTCAATCCCCAGCCTGTAGAGCCAGGAACCGATCAGGCCTCTCCTGCCAAGAATCTCAAGAAGGATCAGACCCGTTGCAACCGGGGGCATGACCAGAGGCAAGGACGCCAGCGTTTCAACTATTACTTTGCCTCGCCATGATTTGCGCGCCAGCATCCATGCCAACGCAATGGCTGGAATAAGATCACAGAGGACGGCAACGATGGCAGTCCAAAGAGTAAAGCCGACAATTTTCCAATCGCTCGCAGACAAGCTCATCAAGACTTCTACATTATCTGACAGCAAGAAAGCCGTAATGAGCAAAAACGGCGGCGGCCTGCGGCGATTCCAGGAAATCCAGGAATTTTCGGGCGGCCTCTAGGGATTCAGAGTCTTTGATCAGCGCAACCGGATAAAGAATTTTGGGTCCTTCCGTCGCAGGAACCTCATAGGCCACTTTGATCCTATTTGAAATCAAAGCGTCCGTTTTATACACGATGCCCGCATCAGCATTGTCGGATGCAACGGCAGCAAGAGCGGCGCGCACATTTTCCGTGGGCACGATTTTGCTTTGAAGAGAGTTCCAGACCCCTTTGGCTTCGAGGTATTTCTTCGTATACACGCCAGCCGGTACCGTTTCCGGATCGCCAAGAGCGATCCGCTTGACATCTTCTTTTGTAAGATCGACGGGGCCTCGTACGCTCAGGTCACTGTTATTCGGGAGAATAATGACAAGCGTGTTGGAAAGAAGGTCGCGTCGGCTGTTGTTTGCGAGTAGTCCAGACTTTGCAACGGCGTCCATTTCAGCCTCATCCGCAGAGAGGAAGATATCCGCAGGGGCCCCCTGGAGAATCTGGCGCGCCAATACATTGGAACCGGCGAAATTGAAAAGGATTCTGTCCCTGCTCTGCGATTCATAGGCCGTCGCAATCGCCTGCATGGCATCTGCGAGGCTGGCGGCAGCAAGTACTTTCACTTCGGCAGCTTTGGCAGCGAGTAATGCTGATCCAAAGAACGCGAAGAGGAGGACGATTCGGAGCAAACACTTCATGGGCAGCGACTCCTCGGGAAGCAACTGTATGGCACGCCTAGAGGACCTCATTTACAACCTCGATTGGTGTTGAACAATTCCGATCAGGGAACGCGCGGTACAGATCGACCCAAGTTATGATCGAGAGCCACCTTGGAAAAGTGCACTACCTCGGTGGTATCTGACGGAGTTAACGTTATCAGAATGCACTTAGCGGCAGGCTGATTACTCTTGGCGGCAACGCTGCGAATCGGGATTAGAACATTCGTCTCCTGTAGTATGCGGCAGCGCTTCGGCGGGCGATCTCGTATGGAACGATCGCGAAGCGGGGCGCCATGCGGACCTCTTCTTCGGGGTGACTGTATATGTCCACAATCTGACCGGCTTTGAGATTCATTGCCTGCATGTCGAGCGGGTTCAAAAACAGAGCTCGGCGGCGATCATTTTGAAGGCCTCCGGCCAGGAGATCGGCTGATAGTGTGTCGCGTTGGCGTGATGCACCATGGGCGACGTCAGACGTCCCTGCGAGCCAGGAATCAGATTTCGCGGCGAGATCCTCGAGGAAATACTGGGCGAAGAACTCCGGAGTGATGCGCTTTTTCGTCGACTCATCAGAGACTACCTTGGCACCGTTCTCGCAAAATTCGAAAATCTTCCGCTTCTTATCCGGGCTCGGCCATACGCAACTCTGGCAATCCAAGCCGGTCACGTGGTTGATCTTCAAGAAAGCTTCGGTGGATCATACCGGACTCCTGTCTCCGATGCCATAGAGCATGGTGTTCCAGATAGCGGGGATGCCGGCGGCCGATTCAGAGGCAGATCCGATCCAGAGGTCGCCTAGAGTGAAAGCGTTTTGGGCCTGCAGGGACAGCGGGGCAGCCGGATCGAGCTCGGCTGTTCCATTGCTGGCCGCAGTCTTCTCACGCAGGCCCTGCTTGGGACGATACTGTCCGTCTCTGCACTGCTCGTCCCCGTGGATGACATCCGTGCGATCGGGCGCTTTCATTGTCGTGTCTCCTTTCCACCTAGGATGCGTGGTCTCAACAGCCCTCTATTAAGTTACTCCGAAAAAACGAGTAGCTGCGGGTCTGGCACACGATCAAGCGCGAGGTCGGCGAATCCCTAATTTCGTGCTCTTTTGCGATAACGTCCCGTGGCCCTTAGGACCGATATACGCAAGGAACTAGAAGTGCCGTCTGCCTGAATTTGGCTGCTCCTATCCTTGATGGGTAATGGATCCCTCTCCATTCCGGCTATTCACCTTTCGAGCGCCAAGGCCCGGTTCGTGTAACGCAGAACACCAGGCTGAACGAGAAATGCCCCCTAAGTACGCCACACTCGAGGGGCAGGGTACGCTCCCGGAGCCATCATTCCTATGCGAAACCTGATACTCTAGGGTCGCTCGGCGATGCTCTGCGCGGTCTTGATGTCTCTGTGCCGCGCTTGAGGGCGCTGGTAAACTCTTCACAGTCGCTCGGAGAAGTAGTCATGAAACTGCGCATCCAAGGAAACTCATTACGCCTGCGGATCTCGCGCTCCGATCTTGCGCGGTTCCTCGAGACGGGGCTCTGCGAAGAGACGGTTTATTTTGGACGCGAAGCTGGGGCGGAGCTGACCTACGCCCTAGCCCGCGACAATTCCCGACAAGCAGTTGATGTCGCTTCGTTGCCCCATCGAGTCGAGGTCATCATACCCGGAGAAGCCGCACAAAACTGGGCCACTACCGATCAGGTCGGGATTTCCGCCGACATCGACCTCGGAAATCGCGGCACGCTGTCTGTGCTGATCGAGAAAGATTTTGCCTGCCTGGATCGAAGCGCAGAAGATAATGCCGATACCTTCCCCAACCCTCTGGCAGCCCAGGCTTGCTAAATGAGGACCATCAGCCGCAAGGGCCGGCGATCCAGTCGGATGGCTGATTCCAGTTGGTGAAGTAGATTTGCTCCGAGAGTTCGATTCTTAGCGACTGAACCAGACCCTGCCCGAAGGCTTGTTTGGCGAACGCCTGAACTGAAAGTTCCCTGTTTCTCAGGCATCGCTCTGCAAGCGAGTAAGCGATCGTAGGATAGGCGGCGGCCAGAGGTTGAAGGCCATGGTCATCGACCGGCACACACCCTAAATTGTCCGTGCATCTGGAGAGTATCTTGTTAAGCATCACAGGGAGGATGCCTGGCATATCGACTGCCAAAATCAGCATCATTGAACAAGAGGAAGCCTTTAGCAGTGCGGCCACTCCAGCGAGCGGCCCGGAATCAGCTTGCTGGTCATAAATAACATCCGCCCCGAGACTGGAGTAGTCCACACCACCGCGTCCGGAGATCAGCAGCTCTACCGCCCCCACTTCGCGCAGGTAGCGAAGCTGACGTTCGATGAGCAATTCGCCGCCGACACGTAGAAATGATTTGTCCGTGCCCATGCGGGTGGAGCGCCCACCGGCCAGTACGCCTGCCGAGAACCTTAGCGGCACAACCGGAATTCTGCTGATAGCGGGAGTTGAAATCCCCATTATGCTACAGATGGTACATGCCATCGGGATGGAAATGGTGGTCCGTTGGACTCCTCTTGACAGGCATTAATTCTCCCCGGAACCGGCAGGAGTGACTTGCATCCACCTAAGCAAAGCCTTGAGATCACGGACGTTGTCGAGTGGCGAGATGGAGAGGTACGCCGCGTCGTAGACTATCTGGCGGCGGAGGAACCACTTGAAATCCGCGTAAATGGCACTCCATTCAGCGTCACTATGCGGACTCCGGGACACGATCTTGAATTGACTGCGGGGTTTCTTTTGACCGAGGGAATCATCGACAAAGCCGATCAATTAAAAGGAATTCGCACCGTATTGAATGAGAAGACCGGCAAGAACAACCTAGTCGAGGTCGAGATCGTCGCGGCGAGTTGTGATCCGGTGTCAATGCAGCGAAATTTCTTTGCCGCCTCGAGTTGTGGCGTCTGCGGAAAAGCATCGATTGAGTCCATCCGGCGGCGAGGATTGAGAGCGCCAAATCCCCACTTTCGGGTGACGTCGGAAGTCCTGTGTTCGTTGGCCGATAAGCTGCGCGGTGACCAGGTGGTTTTCGAAAAAACCGGCGGTCTTCATGCCGCTGGTCTTTTTACCGCTGAAGGCGGCCTCTTGGTACTACGTGAAGATATTGGGCGGCACAATGCGGTGGACAAGATCATCGGTTGGGCACTGCTCGAAAAGAAACTACCTCTGTCAGACTACGTCCTGACGGTGAGTGGTCGCGGAGGCTTCGAACTGGCACAGAAGGCCGTCGCTGCTGGGATTGCAGCTATGGCTTCGGTCTCTGCCCCTTCAAGCTTGGCGGTTAAGCTTGCACGTGAGTTGGGACTGACTCTGATCGGATTCTTGCGGGGCTCACGGTTTGTGGTTTATTCGCATGGCGAGAGAGTGATCTCTGGTCGAAATGCGGTGTGACCCAGTCTCCAACTCTTGGACCCGAAGAATAGCCGGGAGTATCGACTAGAATAGTTACTAGGGCATGCCTTCTCTCTCCATTCCGTCCTGTGCCACAACCAAGGCGCCATTGCTCGAGTTTTCTCCTCTTACCGATCGCCATGGGAGGGCGATTACTGACCTGCGCATCTCGGTTACCGACCGATGCAACTACCGCTGCGTATATTGTCGGACGGGAAGTGAAGGTGCACAGTATTCCGAGCTACCAATCGCGGACTACCTGCGCCTAGCACGTGTTTTTGTTGATCTTGGCATTGAAAAGTTGCGCCTTACAGGCGGTGAACCCTTGCTGCGAAAAGGGCTGATCGAACTGATTCGAGAGCTTGCGAAATTACATACGCGCCTCGGCGGCGAACTTGATCTGGCGGTGACGACAAATGGCCATCTGCTTGAGGATCAAGCGATGCGGCTCAAAGATGCGGGCCTGCGTCGTGTCACGATCAGTATGGACGCTGTCGAAGCCAAGACCGTTACGCGGATCACACGGGTTCCCGGGAGCTTTGCAAAAGTTCAACGAGGGATTAATGCAGCACAGAAGGCGGGACTCGAGCCGGTTAAGGTCAATTGTGTCGTCATGCGCGGCTTCAACGACGACCAGATCGTTCCCTTCGCGAAGTTTTCGCGGGAGCACGGCGTGATCGTCCGCTTTATTGAGTTCATGCCCCTGGAAGAAGGCCGCCTCTGGACACCGGAGACGGTTGTCTCTTTCTCCGAAGTGGTCGCACGGCTCGAGCAATTTCGTCCGCTGGTAAGATTGCCCGCCAATACCTCCGGAGAGACTGCCGTTCGTTACACATTCGACGACGGGCTGGGCGAGATCGGCATCATCGCACCAGTGTCGCGTGCCTTCTGCGAGCAATGCAGTCGCGTTCGGTTGACTTCCGACGGCAAGATCCGCACCTGTCTATTTTCGCAGTTTGACCATGACCTGTACGGAGTCATGCGGCGCGGAGGCAGCGACGAAGAGCTTGCGGTCTTCATCACGAAAACCATCGCTCGAAAAGAAGCGCGACACCACATCGGTGAGCCGAGTTTCTTGAAACCGTCACGCAGCATGGTGCATATCGGCGGTTAAGCACTCGCCAAGCGCATTTGCACCTCGCTCCTTACTGGTCGTTTCTGACGCGTCGCGCACTGCCGCCAGCGCAGGGTCTATACTCGCGCGATCATTACTTCTGTAGCTTTGATCAGAGCGGCTACGGTTTGGCCCTTGCGCAGTTGCATCTCGCGAGCCGCATCTGAGGTGATGATCGAGGTAATCCTCTGGCCGCCGATTTGAAGTATTACCTTGGCCAATAATCCGCTGATCTGCACCTCAAGAATTTCGCCCACAAGTTGATTTCTCCCACTCACATTCCGAAAGCGCTCGCGGGAAATCTTCTCGCTCGCCGTCGATGTCGACTTCATCATCGGATTCAGTACACTTTGCGGCACGCGATGGTGGCCGCCTGGCGTCTTAACGGTCTTTAGCTTTCCGGCAAGTATCCATTGCTTGATTGCCGGATAACTGACGCCCAAGGCCGCCGCAGCTTCACGAGGCTTGAGCAAAACATCTACTTTTGCCATGCAACTCCCTCACACTTGCAGGACAAGCGTGACTTTTGCCCGAGTTTAGCATTTTTTGCTTCTCATTAAGCTATGGTTAGGTCGAATAAAGTCCTTATATCCATTCATATAGGAGTACACAATGCCTTTCGAGCCTCCGCTGCACCTTTTTCCCTACTCCGCTTCATTCCAGCGCCACTTATCGTCATGTCATTCGCGTTCTTCTTTACGCTCTTCGGCGCCGCACAGCCAACACGATCCCTTCGCAGGACGGAGACCTCTGATTTCTATCTCTGTTGGCCACCACCATTCCTGGAGGCGTTCAACAACAGCTTGAAGTACCTGGGGTGTATTTCCAAGGCGAATCCATTTTGAGTCCTTTGGAGCATCAACGGTCACCCCAACCAGCATCATCACGAGTCAAGCCGAAAACGCACTTCACTATCACATAGCCCTAACATGTTCCAATCGGATCTTACAGTGGACGGGAAATCATTCGAACATTCTTGAACTTGCGGAAGCCGAGCATGTTCCTGTCCAGTGGTCGTGCAGGGTCGGCGTTTGCCATACCTGCGAGATCGGCATACTCGACGGAAGCGTTGAGCACTCGCCAACTCCGCTCGATGCGCCACCATCCGCAAGAATTCTTATCTGTTGTGCGCGTCCGAAGTCTGACGTAGTGCTTGATCTTTAGCAGACAAGCTGGATCATCTCTACCCGACTATATACGATTGACAATAACGATTCTATTCGATCAAATCGATAGATATCACTGGTGTGCTCAGCTGGATCCAAGGCCCGTCCAGCTTTCGATTTCGAGCAGCCGGCTTCGAAGTCGCCACCCCTGTTATTGGCTCAATACGGGCGCTAGTCCTTCACAAATTTCTAAAGTTTGACGAGGGCGAAAATGTCATCAGCTTGTGGCGGTTTGTCTGCAGCGATCCTGTGCCTGTTGAGCTTCTGCTCTTTGTCTGCCGCAGCACAGGAGTCAGCCAACTTGTCCGGAAGAGTCACCGATCCCTCCGGCGCGGCGGTGCCGGCAGCGTCAGTGACGGCGAACGATCTCGACACGGGCATCTCACGCACCGCCCTCGCAAATCAGGAGGGGCAATATGAGCTGTTTGCGCTTCCCGTGGGGCGCTATGGAGTTCGTGCAAGGAAAGACGGCTTCGCGGAAAAGGTGCGCACGGGCATCCTGCTGGTTGTGGGCCAGGACGCAACTGCCGATCTGACCCTGCAGGTTGGCGAAGTGAAACAGCAGGTGACCATTGTGGCGAATGTTCCGGTCGTGAATGTGACGACGCGCGACATCTCTGGGCTGGTAGGTGAGCAGCAGGTGAAAAATCTCCCTTTGAACGGGCGCAGTTATGACCTGCTCCTGCCTCTCAACCCTGGCATTGTAAATTTCACATCGCAAAAGACAGGCGGCATCGGAGTCTCGAACTCGACCACGGGAAATAACTTCGCGGTTTCGGGAAATCGTCCTCAGCAAAACCTGTTTCTGCTGAATGGCGTCGAGTTTACCGGCGCGGCGGAAAACAACATGCAGCCGGGCGGTCCGAGCCAGCAATTGCTGGGCGTGGAGGCGGTTCGGGAGTTCAATGTGCTGCGCGACTCATATGGCGCCGAATACGGCAAACGGCCCGGCGCGCAGGTGATCATTGTTACCCAGTCAGGGACTAACCAGTTGCACGGTTCCGCTTATTGGTTTGTGCGCAACAACGCGCTCGATGCACCTAACTATTTTGACCAGGGGTCGGCTCCGCCCTTTCGGCGCAATCAGTTCGGGGGTTCTCTGGGAGCACCTCTGAAGAAAGACAAGAGCTTCGTCTTTGCGAACTACGAAGGATACCGCCAGCACCTGAACCAGACGTCCGTTGCATTCGTTCCCGACCTGACCTCCCGGGCAGCCGCAGTCGACAGCGTGAAGCCGCTGCTCAACCTATGGCCGACACCTACAGCGAGCGACCCTGACTTCAACGGAATCGCGGCATATTCCAGCAGCCCGTTGCAGACCGTACGAGAGGACTTTGGAACCGTCCGGTTCGATCAGACCTTCTCGCGGAAAGACACGTTTTCCGCGATTTACACCATCGACGACGGCGGAGACGACACGGCGACCATCGCTAATCCCTACAGCACCGACATCCTCAATCTGCGGGAACAGGTTCTCAGTCTGAACCATACCCATATCTTTTCGCCGTCTCTGCTGAATGTGGCTCTGTTCGGTTTCTCGCGCGCCGGCTACTTCTTTACCGGGGAACCTACGCCGGACACCCCTGCGGCCAGCGTTCCCGGCTTCGTCAGCGGGCGCCCGGTGGGCGCCGTGGTCGTGGGCGGGAGCGCGGCTTCCAATCCGCAAGCGCAAATTGGCCTTGCCGGGAGCAACAACGGAAGCAACCTGCCGATCGCGCGAAATCTTTTCACCTATGAAGATCGCG
>JBAVYX010000323.1:0-14536 GCA_049588475.1 Silvibacterium sp.
GTGTTTGATTCGATGGCGTTTCTTAACCTAAGGGTGTGCAAATACTTATGCCGCGTCCATTGATCTCAGAGGGTTTACGGAGAATTTCCGAACCTCCTTTCTTCACGACAAATAGGCCCGGCTGCGATGGCGGCCGAGCCTTTTGGAGGCTATTCCTATTACAGAGATTTCACGGTAATTGCCGGCCAGTCTTCTTTAGCGAGCATCAACTCTAAACGCTCTGGATCGAAGCCGATCATCACCTCGTCGTCCACGACGATTGTTGGAGTCGACCGGCTGTTCAGATCCATCAACTCCCGCAAGGCCACCGGATCGGCTTGAACATCTTTGTACTCGAACGCCACATCGCGCGCCTTCAGAAACTGTTTGGCCGCTGAGCAGGGCGGACATCCGGGCTGGCTATAGAGCAAAACACGCTTCACGCATACTAGCCTAACATCACTTACAGCCGCGTTTGCCGATTTTGGATCAGGATGGGTCCCTTGATCAGGCCCACCCAGAGCGGAAAGACTATGATGTCCAATTAAACCTTCCGCCACTCAGTAATCGGATTGCGGCGAGTGCATAGCCGAAAAACCCTATCCACCGAGGAAGAGTCCGGGTCTCGATGTCATGAACACTGCGGCCATCCTGGTTGAGAATATGTTCATGATTCGATAGACCTCCTGGCGGGCAAGCGCATACGCGCCCGATATTGTCAGTCTGTCCAAGTCGGTAGCGAGGAATCCGATGAGCGCTCCGGCAATTCCCGCCGCAATGAAGATCATTGCCACGTATAGCAATCCGCTAACCCAGGAAGACAGTGACAAAGAACCGGTCCTCCAATTCTCCCAAGTGGTCGCGTACAACAGCCATGAACCACAGGAATGCTATGCCAGTGAATGGCAAGAGGTTCAAAAAAATAGAGACATTTTTTGCGTGCTGGACGACCTCCAGCGGAGACGCATAGGGATCGGATGGAATTGAGAGCCAGATAAGCACCTCGCTGGTAATTCAGCAACAGCGAGAAATGATACCGGCGATCGCTGCGGCTCGCGGTGTCCTCAGACTCCAACGGATGCGTGCGACTTTCTGGTCCATTCAGGCCCCCAACAAACCGGCTCTAGCTCATGGTCGGAGATGCACAGGACGAACCAGCGACAAGCCTGGCCATAGCGACAAGGCCGTGCCCCGTGAATTCGGAAAATGGTGGCCGGAGAGCGGTGACTGCCATGGCAATCGCGCTCGTTCAGAGTCTCCGCGGCTCACCCGCTCTGCCCTGTAACCTGTTGCCGGGTCAACTCCGACGCTATCTCTCCTTTACGGGCCCGCAGCAATTCTTCAGGCTTTATCCGCGCGAACAGATCAAGGGCGCGGGCGATCAGTCCAGTCCAGCCTGTCTGATGGCTGGCTCCTAGACCGGCTCCATTATCGCCGTGGAAGTACTCATAGTAGAGGATGTAATCCTTCCAGTGAGGATCCTCCTGGAACTTTTTCGTTCCTCCGTAGACTGGACGTTGGCCATTGGCGTCACGCAAAAAGATGCTCGCAGTGCGGTGAGCAATCTCCTTGGCCACTTCAAACAGGGTCATGTAATTGCCAGAGCCGGTTGGGCACTCGACCTTGAAGTCGGGGCCATAGAACGGATACATCTGCAGCAGCGCCCGTATGATCAGTCCATTCACCGGCATCCATATCGGCCCCCGCCAGTTGGAGTTGCCGCCGAACATGCCGGTATTCGACTCTGCAGGAAGGTACTGCACTTTGTACTCCTGCCCTTCCAGGTAAAACACGAAAGGATGATCGAGGTGATATTTCGAAAGTGAGCGTATGCCATACGGGCTGAGAAACTCCTTCTCGTCGAGCATGTACTTCATAACGCGCAGTAGTTTTGGCCGGTTGCAAGCCGTCAGCAGCCTGCGCCCCATATACCCGCCCACGTTTATGTCCTCGGCTGAGGAGATCTTTAGGATCACCTCCGGATGGCGCTCACGGAACAACTCAACCAGTTCAGCTACGCGCGGATGGTTCAGGATAGTAACGCCGTCAAGTACAGTGGAGGCACATAGCGGTAACAGCCCCACCATCGACCGGATTCTCAAGCGCATGGTGTCGCCGTTCGGGAAGTGGAGCAGATCGTAGAAGAATCCGTCCTCCTCATCCCACATCTCGTCGTGGCGGCTGCCAATGCGGTCCATGGCATAGGCGATCCAGGCAAAATGCTCGATGAAACGGTAGGCTATCTCCTCATACATCGCGTCGTAGTCCGCTAAGATAAGCGCGATTTCCAGCATGCACTGGCAGTAAAACGCCATCCATGCCGTGCCGTCCGCCTGATCAAGATGGCCACCAGTCGGGAGCGGCGCACTGCGATCGAATACCCCGATGTTGTCCAGTCCCAGGAACCCGCCTGCGAATACGTTGCGCCCATGCGGATCCTTGCGGTTCACCCACCAGTTGAAATTCAACATCAGTCCCTGGAAGGAGCGTTCCAAGAAACGAACATCCGCGCGGCCCAGTTCTGTCTCGATTCTGTATAGAAACAGCGTTGCCCAGGCGTGCACCGGCGGGTTCACGTCGCCAAAGTTCCACTCGTAGGCCGGAATCTGCCCATTGGGATGGGCGTAGAGGTTTCTGAGCATAAGCAAAAGCTGGTCTTTCGCAAAGTCGAAGTCCACAAGTGAGAGCGCAATGGCATGAAAGGCCAGATCCCATGCCGCGTACCAGGGATACTCCCACTTGTCGGGCATGGAGATCACATCGCTGTTCAGCATGTGGAACCAGTCGGTGTTACGGGTGCCTCCTCTGCCGGATCCAACCATCGGATGAGCGTCGTGTTCGGTGAGCCATCTGTCGAGATCGAAATAGTAATACTGCTTGGACCAAAGCATTCCGGCGAGCGCCTGCCGGTGAACGCGGCGTTCATCTTCGCTCAAGTTGGCTGGAGTGACGCGGTCATAAAATTCATTGGCGTCCGCGAGCCGGCTGTCGAATACCTGATCGAAGGTGTCGAAGGCATCGGCTGCTGCCTTCGCGCCCAGCCGCAAACGTATAACCTTGCTTCCTCCTGCCGGAACTTCGAGCACATAATGGGCTGCCGCTTTGGTTCCCGTCTTCGCCGGGTTGACAGCATCGTTCTCACCAGAGATGACGTATCGATGAAAGGCATCTTTGACGTAAGGTGAGGAATTGGGCTGTCGCCAAAGTCGGCCGGCATTGGATTCGTTCTCGGTGAAGAGCAGCTCCGCCGCGCCCTCGCACTGCAAGGTGTAATCGCCGAGCTGTGGGTGAGAAGCGTGTATCTTGTGCTCATCGATCTGACCCAGCACAGGCTTCGGTTTGTTGCCGCCCCAGGACCACGTGTTGCGGAACCACAATGTTGGAAGCACATGGAGCTGGGCAGCTTCCGGACCTCGATTGTGGACGGAGATGCGGACCAGCGTGTCTTCCGGACTGGCCTTGGCATATTCCACAAAGACATCGAAGTATCGGTCCTGATCGAAAATACCCGTGTCGAGAAGTTCGTACTCCATCTCTTCGCGTGAGCGCCTCTTGTTAGTCTCCAGCAGGTCGAGATAGGGGTACTCTGTCTGGGGATACTTGTACAGGTATTTCATGTACGAGTGGGTAGGAGTGCTATCGAGATAGAAGTAGTACTCCTTAACGTCTTCGCCATGGTTGGACTCGCTGTTGGTCAGGCCAAACATGCGCTCTTTCAGAATGGGGTCACGGCCGTTCCACAGCGCCAGCGCGAAGCAAAGCTGCTGCTTGTCTTCCGAGATTCCTGCGATGCCATCTTCACCCCAGCGGTAGGCGCGCGATCGGGACTGGTCGTGGGTGAAGTAGTCCCAGGCGTTGCCGTCCTCACTGTAGTCCTCGCGGACTGTTCCCCACTGCCGCTCACTGAGGTATGGTCCCCACTTCTTCCAGGGAATGCCCTGCTCTCGGGCCTCGTTCAGCCGCTTCTGTTCAGTCACTTCGACATACGAGAGGGGGGGACGTGCCTGCTCTTCAGTGCTCATTTTCTTTCTCCTTCGCTTCGCATGCGCGTTGTGGGGACCAGCTGCATGCCGATACCGGCTACAGCACCACAGGATACCTGAACCTTGAGTCTGCTGGATAAAAGCAATGTGAGTCGATCGTCCACGTCCGATCTTCGTTGTGGGATCGCGAGCCGGGCGGTGACAGAATGGTAGAGCCATGAAGAAATACAAATTCACCGCTAAGATCGTGGCTGGCGACGGCGGCGGAGCCGGCGTGCTTTTTCCTTACGACACAGAGAAGGAATTCGCCACGAAAGGCAAAGTGCCGATCAAAGCCACCTTTAACGGCGTGCCTTACACCGGCTCGCTCATCAAGTACGGATTCCCGCAACATACGCTGCATTTGCCGAAAGCAATCCGCGAACAACTCGGCAAAGTCCCCGGCGACATTATCGATGTTGTTCTCTGGAAGGACGAAGAAGAACGGATCCTCGGAGTTCCCGCACCGTTCGAGAAGCTGATGAAGCAGGAAGGACTGCTTCCCTTCTTCGAGACGCTGAGTTACACCCATCGCAAGGAATATTGCCGCTGGATCAGTGAAGCCAAAAAAGAGGAAACCCGATCGAAACGATTGAAGAAAGCCATCGAGATGCTCAAGCAGAAAGTGAAGACACCGGGATAGAGCCCTAGACTAGTCCTTCTTGCCCTGCTCCGGAATCGGCGGCGAAGATGCCAGCGACCTGGTGATGTCGTCCAGATAAGCCGGCGTGCCCGCAACTCGCTCCAGCGCCGGATATCGCTCGCCGTCGTGGTAATCGATATCCGCTGTAGTCAAGAAGGAGTCGGACTGCACGATCAGATGGATCGGACCCGTCTTGCCCTTCGCCTCGCGAATGGCGGCCCTGAGCAGGTCGCCGCTAAAGATCTGTCCATTCACACCAATGACTTTGGATCCGGGCGCAAGCCGTGCCTTGTCCGCCGGACCATTCCAGCGAACGTCGAGGATGGTGCCGTCGCTATTCGCTCGCACGCCGATCGAAAACCAGGCATCCACGGTGCCGGAATACTTTCCGAATACCTCAATAAGTGATTTCTCCGAAGCGCTTGGCTCGTCGCGATAGACCAACTTGTAGCCGCCCTGCTCGATCCCGGATAGGTCCGCACGCGGCTTGATCTTGTCTACGCGGTCGCGGAGGAAGGTCGCCCAGTCATAGGGCATTACCTGATTCAGGTCGGCCACCAGTTCGTCAAAGGTATAGGGGGCGATAAGCGGCCCGGTAATCCCGCCCTTGCCGAGAAAGATGCGGACGAAATCGTTCAGCGACTTCTGATTGTTCGTGGTCTTGCGAATCAGCGTATCGGCGTCCAGCCATAGCAGCTCGCCTTCCATGTAGTAATCCTGGCCGCGCCTCCAGTTCGACCATGCCGGATTGCCCCCGCGCAGAATGCTCGCGGCGACCGCCGTATCCTCCGTTGGGCGCCAATCGCGCCCCGGAGTGTAGTCGAGATTGGCAGCTGAGATCGCCAGCACCTCGCGATATTCTGCCTGCGATTTGAGCGCTGACCGCGCTGCCAGCACGTTCCCGAGATACTCCGTCATCCCTTCGTAGACCCAAAGCAGCGCTCCCTGCTGCGGCGTGGCAAAGTCCGGCTGATACAGGCCGACCGGACGCCGGTACTTCCCGTTCCACGAATGAGTGAACTCATGCGAGAGCAGGTCGGAAACAGCTATCTGGCGGCTGGGGTCCGAGAAGTCTTTCTCGCCGACGCCGTTATCCGATGACTGTCCATGCTCCAGTCCTTCAAAGCCCGCCAGATCCGAGATGGTGAGCAGGAAATGGTAATGGTTGTAATGGTGGGAGGCGTACATCTTGTCGGCTTCCCGAACCAGATTCGCAACCTCGGCGAGCACCGGGACGCGCACATTGGAATCCTCGGGCGTATCGGAGACCACATCGAGATAGTGCTTCGGCGAAATCTCCGGAGCCAGCGGAAATTCGTGAAAATATTGCCCGGTAATGATGGGCGAGTCCTGCAACTGCTCGACGCTGGTCGCGGAGAAGTGAGTAGTTGCGCCGGCAGCGGGGACGGGGTAAGCGCCGGAACCGATCGGCGTCAGCGCCGTTCCAATTCCCCAACCGGCGGGAACGATCAGGGACGGCTGAATCGGAATCTCGCGCACCGGAGTATGAGCAGGATACAGCAGCAGTTTTTCCCACTCCAGCACCGCAAGCTTCTGGGTGACCCGTTGAGTAACGATGCAGTCCAGATGGGCGTGCAAGGTCGTGACTCCCGGGGGAATGGTCAAATGAAATTGGTACAAATCCACATCGTCGCGCCGCCAGGTCAGCGGCTGGCCGTTGACGGTGAAGACCACGCCAGTAATGTCCTGCGCCGGCCCTGCGGGCATGTGCGTGCCGGGAATCCATTGCGGCGTAATCAGCGTCAGCGGTCCGGCGTTCACCGGCAGATCCAGCTCGGCGTGATAGAGCTTGCGAGGAGCGTCCGAGAGGTCCGCGGTGATCTGGATTGGCGTTTGCTGGGCCTGGACTGTTGCTCCAGCAAGCAGGGCGCTGAAGATGGCGGCACGATAAATGGGGCTAAGATTCAGAGTCATGCGGGAAGGTTCCTTCGTTCGGTTTAACTGGACAGGCCCTCGTTCAGGTTCGCGTTTGCCTACCCTCTAATGCACGGAGTAATTGCGCGCATCCATGCAGGCGGAGAATGCTCGCTGAAAGGCATCCACTCCCTGCATATGTGCAATCAGCAACTGCTCCTGCATCCTTCGCTGGGTGGCGGCCACCTGAGCGGCTGATTGTTGCTGGGCGCGCGCATTGGCGGAGCGCTGGGCCATGCCACCGCTCATGGTGCCGGCAACCGCACCGGAGGCAGCGCCTCGCCCGGGACTCCCTGCAATCGCCCCGATCGCCGCTCCTCCCGCAGCGCCTCGCAGACCTCCGCGAGCCCGCCCCCCTCGCGCTCGATCAGCCTCCGCAGCCGCCTGTTGTTGAGCCGCGATCATTTCCACTTCATTCAAGCCCTCGAATGGGTTCGCGGTCACATCGACACCGGTCCGCTCTTTGGCAGCGGCGAAGCATTCGTTCTCGTCCTTCAATTGCTGTTCCGCGCTTTGGTTATTCCTGGGAAAGACAAACATATCGATGCTTTGAGCGGGGGAGGGGACTGGTTGGGAAGTCGTGGCTTGAGCGGGCGGCGCGGCTGGGTGGGTGGACGTACTGGGCGAGCCCTGCTGCGCCAAGGCCGCTCCCGCAAAACAGAGGACGACTGACAGAATTGCGATCGATTTGGCATCCATACGTGTCGACATAGATCTCATCTCCCTGGAACTAAGCTTTGAGGTCCCTGACCTGCGCAAATGCAGGCCTATTGCGTGCCAATCCTACCATGTACTTCAGAGATCGACCCACCAAGAGCAAGCACGTGCCGAATAAGAGATACTGTCTCTTCGGAGACAGCTTTTGCCGCCAGAATCATCGCCCACCGCCGCCGTCCTCACATACCAAGTCATGGGTAAACTCGGACTCCCTGCCCCCATCGGCGAGCTCGCCGCAAAGCCCTGGGATGCCATCATCGTCGGCGCAGGCCACAATGGACTCGCGTGCGCCACCTATCTCGCCCGCGCCGGTAAACGGGTTCTGGTGCTCGAGAGCCGTGATCGAGTTGGAGGAGCCTGCACCATCGAGGAGTCTTTTCCCGGCGTGCGCATGTCGCCCTGCGCCTACCTCGCCGGCTTGCTGCACCCGCTCATCGTCGAAGAGCTGGACCTCCCGGCGCGCGGCTTTGATTGGACCCCGGCTGTCAACGGTCTCTTCGTCCCCTTTCTCGACGGATCGAGCATCCAGTTGTGGGATGACGACGACCGCTGCGAGGCCGAGATCCGCGGCTTCGCGCCCCGGGACGTGGAAGGATGGCGCGCCATGAGCGACGTGATCCGCCGCCTTCGCAATGCGCTCCGTCCGGCGGGCGGTCGAGACTTGTGGATCGGGGATGCACCCAGTGACGACGAGATCAACCAGCGACTCGGCTCAGACGCCGAAGCCCGGCACGTTCTCTATGACTGGTCTATGGCCGAGTTCGTCGAGCACTACCTGACCAACGAGCGCCTGCAGATCGCGTACCTCGGCCAGGGCGTGATCGGCACCAACGCGAGCCCCTTCGATGCGGGTACGGCCTCCATCCGCTTCCACCACTCCTCGGGAAGGCTGGGCGGCATGCCCGGCATGTGGGGCTACGTAAAAGGGGGGATGGGTATGGTCTCCTTCTACCTCTGTGACGCTGCCCGCGAAGCTGGAGCGGTGGTCGCCACCGGGGTACAGGTCGCCCGGATCATACCGGGAGAGGGGGTCCTTCTCGCGGCCGGTGAGAAATTCTCCGCGCCAATCGTGATCTCGAACGCCGACCCGCGGCGCGCCCTCGAGATGCTGGGTGATGCAGCTGAACCAGCCTGGCGCGAGCGCGTCGAAGCCGTGCCCATCGAGGGATGCACCGTCAAGCTGAACGTCCTGCTAAGCGAGCTGCCCAACTTCACGTCGCGCCCCGGCACCCTCGAACCGCATCACTATGGTCAGATCAACGCCCCGCTCACCCAGTTGGAATGGAAGGCAGGCTTCGCGGCTGCCCGGCGTGGCGAACTGCCCGACCAACTCTGGTGCGAGATCTACTTCCAGAGCGTGCACGACGCCACGGTGGTGCCCGCAGGCCAGCACACGATGAGTGTCTTCGCCCAATACGTGCCCTACACCTTCGCGCATGGATCGTGGGAGAGCCGTCGTGATGAGGTCCGACGGCTCGCGCTTCGCTCCCTCGGCCGCTTCTGCTCCAATATCGGAGACGCAATAAGCATCGACGCCGTAATCGACGCGCAGGTGCTTGGGCCACCCGACATCGAGGAGAAGGTGGGCCTGACGGGGGGGCACATCTTCCAAGGGGAATGCCTCCCGCAATACATGTGGTCGCGACGGCTGTCGACCCGCACCCCCATGCCTGGCGTCTACCTATGCGGAGCGGGCACGCACCCCGGCGGCTCTGTTATCGGTATTAACGGCCGCAACGCCGCCATGGCTGTGCTGCGGGATCTCCAGTGACGCGCTTACTTTGAGACCGGCAAATACTCCTTCACCTCTCCGGTGCGGGCATTCAAGACCGCGAGGCGACCGTTCGAGGAGGCTGTCACCTTCAGATAATTGCCTGCGTCGGGACCTTGCGGATTTGCAATTCGCGCCGCGTCCACGTTGTGCGTGGGGCCGCCTTCTTCGGAATAATGCAGCTGCCAAAGGTCCTCCAGGCCAGGCGCCTTCTGAATGGTATCCCATACCGGGGGGGAGCCACCCTTTTTCGCTCCGTTGTCCATGATGGCCACGCGCGGCGCAATCGCATCTACGAGCGCTGGGCTACTGCTCTGGTTCCAACCGTGGTGCGACACGACTAACAGGTCGATATGCCCCAGCTTATTCATCGGGCACATCAACTCCATTTCTTTGTCCCAGGTGAGATCGCCGAGATCGAGAATGCGCAGCTTGCCAAAGGTGATCAAAACTCCCAGAGAGCGGGCGTTTTCTGTCTGGTCTGGCGGGCGCTTTTCAGAGGCGGCACAATACTGGTTCGTCGCACCCCCACCCGGCAAGGGCTGCGCAATCAGATTTCCGTCGGCGCTCACCACGGTCACTTTCATTCCCGGAATTGGCAGCACATCTCCGGGCTTGGGGACGACGTGTCCATATTGGCCAACGGCCAGAACTTTCTGATACGCCTCAGCCACTTGCACGGTAGGTTCATCGGTCGTTTCCCGGTTTGGCCCGTGATCGATAAAGGTTCCTACCGGGATCTTTGCCACCAGCTGCGGCACTCCGCCGGTGTGATCCACGTGGTAGTGCGTGAGCAGCACGTAGTCGATGCGGTCAAGCCCCGCGTCTTTCGCAGCAGAAGCGATCCGCTGGGCATCGCGTCCTTCGGCTCCA
This sequence comes from Silvibacterium sp., assembly GCA_049588475.1. Taxonomy (GTDB): domain Bacteria; phylum Acidobacteriota; class Terriglobia; order Terriglobales; family Acidobacteriaceae; genus Silvibacterium. The sequence goes on from JBAVYX010000323.1 coordinate 9,941, forward strand.
GGCCAGCCTGTATCGATCAGCAAGGAATGCTTATCGGGTGTCACAAACAACGTTGCCTGACCACCTTCCACATCGATGAAGTAAATCTGCAACGAGGAAACCGGGGCGGAAGGAATGGCTAAGGCTACTCGGGCCGCAGCGGCAGAGACCAAAAGAAGAAGGGTGAGAGTTTTCGCAATACGAAAGACCATAGTCAGCAATGTAACTCCTGACCGGTACCTTGTGCGCGGCAAAATCGATTCTTCTCTTAAGTGGAAAGCGCCGGGGGGGGCCATTCTCGCGGCCAAGGCAGATAGAGTACATTGGCAATGGACTATCGAGGAGGCACCTGTTGCACGTCATGTCTTTGCGCGCTTGCCGTAGAATTTTGCTGATTACCTGCACGTTATTTGGCGCCATGTTCGCACATGGGCAACGAACACAACCATTGATTCGCTTTGACTCCACGAGCAAAGTCTTCCGCATCGACGGCGGTGATGTCTCCTATATCTTCGGCATCAACGATCTCAACGGACTCCAGCCAATCTACTGGGGCAGCCGCCTCGGCGGCAACGACAGCTTCCCTCAAGCGCATACCAATAGAGGCGTGGCAGCCTTCGATCTGCCCACCAGCACGACGCCGCAGGAGTATGCCGGATGGGGCGCCGGGCTCTTCGTCGAGCCGGCGCTTAAGATCACATATCCCGATGGCAACCGTGATTGCGTTCTTCATTACCTCTCGCACCAGATCGACGGAGACACGCTGACCGTACGTCTGAAGGACATCGAGCGGGAGGTCTTCGTCGACCTGCGCTATGAGATGGATCCCGCGACCGGAATCCTGGGACGCTCTGCGACCATCGAGAACCGGACGAATGCTCCGCTGGTGATCGAACAGGCTGCGGCTGCCACATGGACCCTTCCCCACGGGACCGACTACACCCTCGATTACCTTACCGGCCGCTGGGGCGGCGAGGATCAACTGCAGCAGGAGAAGATCATCCCAGGTGCGCGCATCCTCGAAAGCCGTCGCGGCTCTACCGGCCAACAGAATAATCCATGGTTCGCCGTCGAGCGAGCCCATACCTTTGATCAGGACGCCGGGGATGTCTGGTTCGGAGCGCTCGCCTGGAGCGGCTCGTGGCGCATCACTGTTGAACAGGATCAAATGCAGCAAATTCGTATCACCGGCGGTTACAATACTTTTGACTTTGGTTACAAATTGAATTCCGGCGAGAGTCTGGCCACGCCTGTCTTCTATGGCGGCTACTCGGGCTCCGGCATCGGCGGGGCGTCGCGACTTCTCCATCGCTTTGAGATCGCTTCGATCCTTCCCGAACGTCCCCACCCACGGCCGCGGCCGGTCATTTACAACTCCTGGGAAGCAACGGAATTCAATGTCGACGAACCCGGGCAGATCACCCTCGCTGAAAAAGCTGCATCGATCGGCGTGGAACGCTTCGTGATGGATGATGGATGGTTTGGCCAGAGGAAGAACGACTTCGCCGGCCTGGGCGACTGGTACGTCAACCCGCAGAAATTTCCGAATGGGCTGAAGCCGCTCATCGATCGCGTTCATGCGCTTGGCATGGACTTCGGCCTGTGGGTCGAGCCGGAGATGGTCAACCCCGACAGCGACCTCTATCGCAAGCATCCCGACTGGGTCCTGAATTTTACTGGACGTCCCCGCACCGAGGGCCGCAACCAGCTTGTGCTGAACCTCGCCCGTCCCGATGTGCGCGCTTACGTCTACGGCTTCCTGGACAAATTGCTCACGGAAAACCAGATCGCCTTCCTCAAATGGGACTATAACCGCAACTGGTCTGAGCCGGGCTGGCCGGCCGTCGCCCCTGACGAGCAGAAACAGGTGTATGTGAAGTATGTCGACAACCTCTACGGCATCCTGCGCGAACTCCGCGCCAAACACCCCGGCGTCGAAATCGAATCCTGCTCGGGAGGTGGAGGACGGGTCGATCTCGGCATTCTCCGCCTCGCCGATGAGGTCTGGCCCTCGGATAACACCGATCCATTCGATCGTCTGACCATCCAGGATGGTTTTACTTACGCCTATACGCCCGGCGTGATGATGGCCTGGGTCACGGACTCACCGAATTTTATGAACCACCGGACCACGTCCGTCGAATATCGATTCCTTTCCTCTATGCAAGGCTCGCTGGGCGTCGGCGCCAACCTGAACCATTGGGAGGACTCGGACTTCGCCGATGCCAAGCGGCTTATCTCCGAATACAAGCAGATTCGCGAAACGGTGCAGCATGGGTCGCTCTACCGCCTTATCTCGCCACGCAACGGCAGCGAGGCTTCGGTCACCGAGTCCGTCTCGCTCGACAGGAATCAGGCTGCCGTTTTCGCCTTCCTGCACTCCAGCCAGTTTGGACACCCTTACCCTCGCATCTATCTGCGTGGCCTTGATCCCAAGTCTGATTACCGCCTCCACTGGATCAGTGCGAAACCTTCCGGCAGTCTTCCGGAAACCGCAAGCGGGGAATACTGGATGAACGCTGGCGTGGATCTTGAGTTGAAAGGCGACTTTCAGGCAGCGGCGTTTCGCCTGGATCGCGTGACAGTCCGAGTGGAAACAAACTAGAACCGGCTTTCGTTAGGCTCTGAGGGAGCCATTTCGATGATTTTGAAACAGTACTACCTGGGCTGCCTGGCCCACGCTTCCTATCTGCTCGGAGACGAGGCCAGTGCGACCGCCATCATTGTTGACCCCCAGCGCGATATCCACCAATACCTGGACGACGCCGAAAAATTCGGGCTACAGATCCACCACGTCTTCCTCAGCCACTTCCACGCTGACTTCGTCGCCGGTCACCTAGAGCTGCGGGATCGTTGCGGCGCGACCATCCATCTCGGCTCACGCGCGCAGGCGGAATACGCCTTTGCCGCTATGAAGGATGGCGATACTCTCAACTTTCCCGGACTCCGCTTGCAAGTTCTGGAGACTCCCGGCCACACCATCGAGTCGATCTCGATCCTGGTGTTCGATCTTGGAAAGGACCCGGCGCGACCTCACGCCGTTCTTACGGGCGACACGCTTTTCATCGGCGATGTGGGCCGCCCGGATCTCCGTGCTTCGCTTGGGTGGACTGCCAACGACCTCGGCAGGCACCTTTACCACTCGCTCCATGACAAGCTTTTGGGGCTTCCCGACGAAACTCTCGTCTATCCGGCCCATGGCTCCGGTTCGCTGTGCGGAAAGAATCTCTCTTCTGACACGGTGTCTCCTCTGGGATTTCAGAGGGCGACGAATTATGCGCTGCAGCCAATGACGAAAGAGGAATTCATTCGGCTGGTCATCGCAGACCAGCCGGACGCTCCTCCGTACTTTACCTACGATGCCATTCTCAACGCCCGCGAGCACCCTTCGCTCGACAAGAATCTCGAACAGGTTCTTCGTCCCATTGAGCTCGATGACGTTCTGCGGATGGGAGATGCCGGCTCCCAGATTCTCGACGTGCGCGACGCCTGTGAATATGCGAAGGGCCACCTTGCCGGCAGCATCAACATCGGACTCGGCGGCCAATACGCCACGTGGGCAGGCACGGTGCTGGACCGCGCCAAGCCCATCGTGATCGTCGCCGAACCCGGACGCGAGAAGGAAGCTGCTCTGCGCCTGGGCCGCATCGGTTTCGATCACGTCACGGGCTACCTGCAAGGGGGCATGGAAGCGCTCGCCGGCCGATCGGACCTTATGTGGCCAACGGAGAGAATCAGCGCCCCGGCTGTAGCGGAAGAACTGGCAAGCGCGGGCGCGCCGCTGTTACTCGATATCCGAAACCCACGCGAATGGACGACGAAACGCATTGATGGCAGCGTGAATGTCCCGCTCAATCACCTGCAGGAGCGCATCGCGGAAATTCCGCGGAACCGACGCATTGCGATCCATTGTGCTGGCGGCTACCGCTCGTCGATCGCCGCCAGCATACTGCAGCAGCATGGGATCACGAATCTAACCGAGATGGCTGGCGGTCTTGCCGCCTGGGAAGCGGCAAAACTGCCGGTGGTTTCGGAATTGTAGGATCAGCTCCATAGCGATTTCTCGTGGCCGGTCACCATTGCGCATGACCGACCACGAGGCTATCGCCTTGCTCATTTCAGAGCTATTTCGAAGGGGGAGTCAGGCGGGAAATTCTTCGCCGCGGCTTGCCCGGGTTCGGGTTTCACAATCAATTCGCTGTAGGAACTCTTTCCGGCAATCCTGACCTGCGTCAGGTAATTTCCCGCTCCGTCGCGCTGGAAGACCAGGCGGCCACGGGTTTCAAGGTTTCCTCCGCCTGCCGGGCGAACCATGAAGATTTCTGTTTTCTCCGTCTGGAGATTGCGAAGAGAGACTAAGCATTGTCTGCTTATCTGGTTGTATCAGCAGAGCCCAATGGGTTGTGGTTCAGGCTTTTCCGGGCTATGTAGGACGGTCAGAGCAGCCCCGTATCTTCATGTAGGGCACGGGTCTACGTGCGGCTCCTAGACCGAGCAGGGTTTGAAAAGCGGCCATATGTGTCTGGCGGCGATTGTGACGGAAAACGAACTCATCCAGGTAAACCTGGAGTTGCTCGCGACTCACGCCGTGATAAGTCCCGATCAACCACTGTTGCA
>JBAVYX010000324.1:0-7698 GCA_049588475.1 Silvibacterium sp.
ACCCGCGCCATAGAAGCAAATAATAACAACGTACAGAGAAAGAGACCCTTCGTGCTGGGTTTTTTTGCGGATGTTCTCGAGGGAAGTTCACAAAAGGCACCCGGGCTGGGGAGAGATTTTATGGGACTCGCGTCCTTGGCCGTGCCCAGACTCATTAACCCAGGAAAGGACCTCACTTTCGCGGAAGAGGGCCTCGACGACGAACTCTTCGGGCTCACATACAAGGATGCGGCGAACTCGATTCTTACCAATGGCGCAACAGACTTCGGCCTCCTGGGCGCGATCGTCTATCCATTGCTTCTTGTTTGGTTCCTTCGGTTCTCCGTTGAATCGCTCTCCAGATTCTTACCTGCTGTTCCAATGGCGATCATTGTATTAGGTACGATTTTCTGCCTGCTACAGGCGGAGAACTCCACTACTGCTTACTTTGTCACCATCCGTAACGCGATAATCTTTTCGGTCATACTGCTCATATTCGTTCGTTTGCCACACATTCGGCTCCGAAGCCAATAGGCTTCGTCGTAGGAACGTCGCGATACAATGGGCTATGCGAGCGGACATTGACCGAGCAGCTTGGATCCTTGCCTGTCTATTGCTGGGTTACACCGGTGCCGCTGCGGGACAGGATGCAGCCTCCTCTTCTTCAACCGCGATCGCTCCTCTGACCCCTACAGGTTCTTCTTCGTCAGGCTCAGTCAACTATTCGTCTCAAGGAAGTCTGGTATCAAGCGATGCGAGCGAATCCTCTCTATCAAATATGAGCGTAAGCGCCGGCGTTTCCGTGTCGTCGATGAGTGAGTTGTCGAGTGGGCAGGGCCGAGGGAAATCCTCAGCGTCAAACGGCGCGGGGAGCTCTTTTGGCGTTCCTTCGACCGGCTGGGGTGTTGGATCGTCAAAAACGGAAGATTCCAACTTTCGACCTGGACAGGGAACCAAATCCGGAATTGCCCAATGGGGTATTGGGTCGTCGACTAGAGATTTTGGCTCTCAACTTGGGCGAGCCACCGGATCCACGATGGCTCTGTCGCACGCCAGCAAGTCCGGTGGGAAGCTTGCTGATCGAGGCACTGCAGGCACTGCAGGCACTCCCACTGCTCCTGGTGCCCATCATTCTGTCAGTACGTCCAGCCCGGGAGGGAATAAGATGGGTACCCCAGATACCTCGGTGCGCATGTCAGCCGGACCTATCTCTGGCTCATCCGATAGTCAGGAGCAGTCCCAGTTGCACAGCGGTAATACAGACAAATCTGGTGCGGAGTCTTACACGACTAATTTCCCCGATAGTACGAGGGGTACCGCCGTGCTTAGCCCGCCAGACCAAGCTGATCAGTTATTTGCCTTCGATCCGATGTTTAGTCCGGGGTTTCCGGATCTGGCCGATCGTGAATTTCTCGTCCCAAGCCTCCATATTAAAGGCCCATCGTCAGGATTCGAGAAGAAACTAGACGTATACCAGCGCATCGAGCAGCGACTCCGCGACCATCGGGACGAGCTTCCGAAAAACGGGTTGCAACAAGGCAAACACGGATCAGGCAGCACATCGAAACACCCTTTCTCCAGCGAGTCGACCGAGAAGAATCGACTTGAAAAGAAGCGATCGACCTCAGGGCCGAGCTATTAGAGTTATCAAGAACCGCCCGCCCATCAGAACCTGCTCTCACACCCGTTCGATTACCAGCGACTCAACTACCACGGGTTTGTGCGGTTTGTCCTGCGAGCCTCGCGGCACACGTGAGATCTTTTCCACGATGTCCTGACCTTCGGCCACTTCCCCGAAGATGGTGTGCTTGCCGGTCAGCCAATCCGTAGCGGCCACAGTAATGAAGAACTGCGAGCCATTGGTATTCGGACCGGCGTTGGCCATGGCCAGCTTACCCGGGATGTTGAACTTGTGCGGCGAGCCCTTGGTTTCATCTTCGAAGCGATATCCGGGGCCGCCCATGCCGTTTCCAGCCGGATCGCCTCCCTGAATCATGAAGTCAGGAATCACGCGGTGGAAGATCGTTCCGTCGTAGAGCTTGTCGGAGCTTTTTTTCTTAGAGACAGGGTGGGCCCACTCGCGCGAGCCTTCGGCAAGCTCGATGAAGTTGGCGACTGTCTTCGGCGCTTCGGTTGGAAACAGGCGGCAGACAATCTGCCCTTCACTGGTGTTAAAGACAGCATAGGTTCCCGGTTGACGCGACATGATGGCTCCTTTTGGAAATGATTGGGAAATAATTGGTTACTGTGGTTTTGCCGCCGGCGCAGCGGTACTTGAAGCTGAAGGTGCAGCGGTGCCCGAAGATGCCGGCGAAGGCGGCATCGGCTGTCCTTGCTGCACGATGGTGACCTTCTTCAGAATCACTGGCTCGAGGGGCTTGTCGTTGCCATCGCGCTCAACTCGCGCAATGGATTTGACGACCAGCACGCTGGGCTCATCGCATTGGCCGAAGATGCTATGTTTCTGGTTCAGGTGCTCGGCCGGGGCCTCGGTAATGAAAAACTGAGAGCCGTTTGTATTCGGTCCGGAGTTGGCCATGGCCAGGCGGCCCGGCACATCGAAGTTAAGGCCCGGGTTGAACTCGTCGTTGAAGTAATAGCCGGGATCGCCCATTCCCGTCCCCAACGGGTCTCCGCCTTGAATCATGAACTCTGGAATCACGCGATGGAAGGTGGTCCCGTCATACAGCGACTTGCCGTGGATCTTTTGCTTTGAGTTGGCATCGGTCCAGTCCTTGGTGCCCTGGGCTAGACCGATAAAGTTGGCCACCGTTTCCGGAGCTTCCTTGGAGAATAATTTGCAGGTGATGCGCCCCATCGAGGTGTCGAAAACCGCGGTTGGCCCTGTTGGCTGCGGGCTCACAGGTACCTGCGAGCCCGGCGAATCAGGCAGCTCCTGGCTTGGCGGCGTCGGATTTGAAGACGGGGGATTCGAGGCCGCGGGAGTAGACTGCTGCGCAAAACCTGCGTCAGCAACAGCGAACGAAAAAAGAAGAAAGAGGGCGATACGAAACGATGTTTTCATGCTATTTCCCAAGAGGACAGACTACAGCATGGGTCGGTGCGAAGGAAACCCACCAGCCCTAAGCCGCAACCGCCGCCAGGTCCTGCTTGCGAGTCATCAGCGAGACGACGGCGAGAATCAGAAGCTGCGCCGTGATGGCTCCGCACAGATCGATTCCGACATCGACCGGCGTGCCTGTTCTGCTCGGCAAAAAGCTCTGGTGGAACTCATCTGCTGAGGCCACCAGCAGCGTCGAGGCCACGGCCAACATTCCGGCCCGCCGCCAAACTGATCGAACCTTGTCCCCGGCTCCGCGCAGAGACCTTCGCCAGCCATGGAAAAAGCAGGCGCTGACCAGCCCGTAGCCCACCATATGGCCGGTCTTGCGAATGAGATGGTGTATTTCGGCCCAATGAGGGGTCGTGATCACACCGAAGAAATGTACCCAGAAAGGAAGAAGCCAATGGCTGGTGTTATCCGCCGACATCGTTGCGGTCGACTCTCCCGTTATCATCGCAACTGCCAGCGTAGCCGGTAACCAGTGCTGCATCTTTTCCAGTGTTGCAAACCTGCCGAAACCCATATATGAAATCACCTGTACTCATAAATATCAGTACTTTCAATTATATACGTTGGGTCCACTCAGCGAAATGGCTGACCAGGCTTGCCATTGGAAACAGGCAGACTATTCAAGGCAGCGAAAGGCACGGTTGCCGTCCTAAGATGGCCTTAACCGACCACCGACCGGATCGCCCACCCCAAGACGGGCTGTGATTTGACATGGTTGGGTCCGGGCAATTACTTTGATCGCCGGATTTAAAAATGCAGCCGAGCCGCGCTCATCGTTAGTCGCTGGTCCTTGAAGTCCCCAAGTTCTGGCGAGATGCTTCGAACGCTTCACCTTAGAACGGAGGAAGAGCCCTAATGCCACATACCAAGACAATTGTGTCTCGATTTCTCGTATCCTCACTCCTAGTCTCCTTCATGCTACCCGCCTGGGCCGATGACAAGGCGAAAGACGAGGAGACCATTAGGAATGCGGCCACAGTCTTGCAGGCGATGCAAGCGGACAAGAGCATTCCTTCAGGTCTGATTGGCAAAGCGAATTGCGTCCTCATTCTGCCCAGCGTGAAGAAATTCGCTGTCGGCATTGGCGGAAGCGGAGGCCGCGGTCCGATGATCTGCCGCACGCACGGAAAATGGTCGGCGCCCGCCATGTTTTCAATTGGCGGTGCGAGCGCTGGTCTGCAGCTTGGCGGTTCGGCCACCGATTACGTGCTTCTGATCATGGCGCCGGCGGCAGTAGAGAAGGTACTGAGCGGCAAGACCAAAGTTGGTAGCGACGTCACCGCGGCAGCGGGTCCCGGCGCCACCACGACCAATGCGGTGGGTGGTGCCGACATATTGACCTACGGGCGGGCCAAGGGATTGTTTGCCGGCGTATCTCTGAGTGGCGCTTCACTCCAACCAGACGACAGTGCCAACGCGCGGCTTTACGGGAAGACGGTCAGTGCTACGGACATCGTGCATGGCGGCGTTCAGCCCACGCCTGCGGGCCAGTCCCTGGTTTCGGCGGTTCAACACTGAGACACAAAGCCTGCGTTGAAGGGTTGCCAGGCAGGCCCCTTCAGCATCAAAACAACGTGAATCGTGGCGCCGCTTAAGGCGGCGCCATTCGCGAATCGCGAAATCTCGGTTGTATGGCAGTTTTACCCTTAGCGTCTTCTTTTAGACGCGCTCCCTGTCGCGAACCTTAAACCTAATCCCTTGAGATGATCCCATGGTTATCCACACCTTCGCCTTCCGCTGGAAGCCCGGCGTCACTCCCGAAAAAAGACAGCAGGTAAGCGCAGCCATCCGTCAGCTTCAAGGCCAGATTCCGGGACTCATCGAGACATGGGTAGGCGAAAACATCTCCCCGCGATCGCAAGGCTACGAACTCGGAGGCGTGATGAAGTTCGAGAACCGCGCCGCCCTTGAAGCCTACGGTAGCTACCCGGTGCACCAGCAATTACTCACCTGGCTTCTTCCGCTCATCGACCCGATCGAGGTAGATTTCGAGGTTTAAAGGCATCTCCAATCTAATTGTTGCCGTCTTATTTCTTCTCCACCTGCATCTGCTGGCTGATCTTCTCCACTTCGCCGAAGACCCGCAACAGGTTACCACCGAGAATCTTGTGGACATCCGCAGGCGAGTAACCCCGAGCCAGCAGCGCGGCCGTGATCTTAGGCAGGTCAGCGGCAGAGTCGATGCCCTGAGGCAGCTGTCCACTTACACCGTCGAAGTCCGAGCCCAGTCCGACATGGTCGACTCCGGCAACTTTGGCGATGTGGTCGATGTTGTCAATGAGGGCGCTGAGCGGCGGTCTCGGAATGCGGTCCGCATACTCCCGTTGCAACTTCTCCAGGTCGCCGTAGGTCACCTGCTTGCCTTCAGCCTTGAACCTGGCCTTCAGCTCTTCGGTAGCCTTATCCACCTCCGGCTGTTGGGCAATCGAGGCATCGCGATAAGCCTGGCTGATGAAGGCGGAGTAATAGTTGACCTGCACGACTCCGCCATTCTTAGCCACGGCGCGCAGCATGTCGTCGGTCATATTGCGGGGTGCATTGGAGATCGCCCGCGCCGCGGAGTGCGAAGCGATCACCGGCGCCCGCGTAGTCTTGATGGCTGCCCAGAAAGTATCGTCGGCAACGTGCGAGATATCGACCATCATGCCGAGGCGGTTCATTTCGAGCACTATCTCTTTGCCAAAGGGTGTCAGCCCATCTGGATTGTGCGGCACGCCCGGCTTCCCCTCATCGCCCGACGAGTTCGCCCAGTCGAGCGAGTTCGACCAGGTCAGCGTCATATACCGGACACCCAGCCGGTAGTAAATGCGTAACAGGGAAAGGGAATTCTCAATGGAATGTCCCCCCTCGATGCCCATGAGCGCCCCCAGCTTCTGTTCGCGATGTGCGGCTTCAATGTCTGCGACCGAGAACGCCATCCGCATGCGATCGGGATGCTTCGCCGCCTGCTGGTACACGGCATCGATCAGCTCCAGGGTGCGCCGCGCATCGTGCCCCTTATAGAGATCGGGCTCGACCCAGATAGAGAAAAACTCCGCGCCAAGGTTGCCTTTCTTGGCGGAGTCGAAATTGAGGTTGCCGCCGTTAAGCTGGTCGCCAAGGTCGTAGTTTTCGTCAACCAGGCGCTGCGTGGTGTCAGCATGCGTGTCGATCACGATAGCCGAGTTATGTACATCTTCAGCGGTCTTAGGATTCAAAGGAGTGTTCTGGGCAATGAGAGGTAGAGTAGCGGCGAGCAGGGTGATGAAGAGAGTTTTCATGAGCGTGGTGGGATTGTAACAGCGCTGTCATGCTCGACCAATCCATGCCGAACGTAGCCGCGTTGAGGCCGTTCTACTTTGTATCAGTACTCCATCCCGTCACGGGCTCAATGGTGACGACCCGATCTCCGCGCCGCTTCCAGCTTGCGCGCAGATAATCGCGGTTCATGGTGGCGATCACTTCCAGCGATATCTCTTTCGGACATGCGCTGGTGCATTCACCGATGTTGGTGCAGCTGCCAAAGGGCTCGACATTCATCTGTGCGACCATCCCCAGAGCCCGGCGGTCGCTCTCAACTTTGCCTTGAGGCAGAATGCTGAGGTGCGCGATCTTTGCTCCGGTAAAGAGCGCAGCCGACGCATTTGGACAAGCAGCCACACACGCGCCGCATCCGATGCATGCGGCCGCATCCATCGCCCGATCCGCGATGTCCTTGCCCACGAGAATCGTATTTCCATCAGGAGCGTTTCCCGTGGAAACAGAGATATACCCGCCGGCCGCGATAATCCGATCGAAAGCCCGGCGGTCAACGACCAGATCCTTCATTGCCGGAAAAGCGCCCGCCCGCCACGGCTCGATCACCAGCTCCTGGCCTTCTTTGAAATGCCGCATCGTCAACTGGCAAACGGTGGTCGCGCGCTCTGGGCCGTGCGCAATGCCATTGATCATAAAGCCGCACGAGCCGCAGATGCCCTCGCGGCAGTCATGCTCGAAGGCCACCGGTTCTTCGCCCTTTTCGATCAGCGTTTCGTTGAGCACGTCGAGGCACTCCAGCATCGACATCTCGGTACTTTCAATCTCCATGGGATAGCTGACGAACTTGCCCGCATTCCTGGGATCTTTCTGACGCCAGATTTTTAGCGTTACTTTCATTACTTGTAGCTCCTCTGGCTGGGATGCACGTAGTGAAATTCCAATGGTTCCTTCGAGACCGTGGGTGTGTTACCTGGGCCGCGATAATCCCAGGCCGCGACGTAGGAATAATGCTCATCGTCACGCTGTGCCTCGCCTTCCGGCGTCTGGTATTCCTCCCGGAAGTGGCCGCCGCAGGACTCATTACGGTTGAGCGCGTCAATGCACATCAGCTCGGCGAGTTCGAAGAAGTCCGCCACCCGGCCGGCTTTTTCCAGGCACTGGTTCAAATCTTCACCGCTGCCGGGGACGTTCACGTTTTTCCAGTACTCCTCCTGCAATGCGCGAATCTGGCCAATCGCCGATTCGAGACCCTGCGCGGTGCGCGACATCCCGCAGTAATCCCAGACGATCTTGCCCAGCTCGCGGTGGAAGGAGTCAACCGTCCGCTTGCCTTTGATCGAAAGCAGCAATTCGGTGGTCTTTTTAACGCACGCGACGGCCTCTTTGACCTCAGGCGCGGAAGCGAGCAC
>JBAVYX010000325.1:0-15693 GCA_049588475.1 Silvibacterium sp.
TTTGCTCCTTTCGAACCTTCTGAACTGCGGAATCGGATCCAGATGTGGCGGCTTTGTCGCTATCCACCATCGATGCATGGACTATGTAACGCTGGGGTGCGTCCCCAACGAAGTAAAACGGATAACAGGTCACCAGGGTCACTGATGACTGCGTACCACTGTGCAGAACAGACACATCGGATGGCTGCACGATATGAATGTCGTCAACCTTGTAAAGAAAGTGGTCTTCGTTTGTTGCGAGTTCAATACTGTCACCAACGTGAACTTCCTTCAGTCCTCGAAAAAAGCCGTCGCGATGAGCGGCGATGCCAATGTTCCCCGACTCCCCTGGCAGCGCAGTTCCTGCGATCCTGCCCGCTCCGCGGTTAAGGATGAGGTCGTCGGTTCCATCGAATACCGGGACTTCAAGGCCTACTCTAGGGATAGAGAGGACAGCGAGAGGAGCGTCCAGCTTCATGCCCAAGGCCGCTTCGTATGCTCGAATTCGCTTCTCGGACCATAGGGCGAAATTGATCGAAGAAGCATCTTGCTTTGCGCCCGCAGAATCCACCGCCTGCGACTTTGATTGATGCGCCTCAAAACTCCAGACCGCGGCGCGAGCCATCACGACACCGTGAACGCGCACCAGCACGCAGACCAGCACCATGACCAAACCCGCGATGAACAAGAAGCGTTCAAGCCGCCGATACGACTTCATCGTGTAATGTTGCCACCTTTCCGTTGACGGCGCTCACACCGATCACAGCTGAATCGAGCTGAGAGTCTCGCCCGTCCTCGCAACCAGCTAACCGCTGATTCCTCATAACTATGAGGCGAAACGGACTATAACAATCGTGGCGAAGGACGACAATAGGACCTTGGTCCAATTGCCGATCCTGCCAGAAAGCCGACAATGCCTTATAGGCAGAAGGCCCAATTGCAATTTCAACCAAGCCAAGTATATTCCTTCGTCTTGGACAAGGCTGCCCCCACGCTACCTCCGCGAAGTGGTTCAAACACAACGATGATCCATTGCCTTCCAAATGCGCCGCGCATTGGCCTGGTCGAGGATGACCTTTCCGTACGAAAAGCCATGGGCCGGCTGCTCAGATCGCATGGGTACGAGTGTATTGCTTATGAATCCGCTGAGGCCGCGCTGGCAGATCCCGAATTGCTTCGGATGCATTGCCTGGTTCTCGATATTGAACTTCCGGAAATGAACGGTTTTGAACTGCGGGACCACCTGGTTGAACTTGGCTCGCCAATTCCCTATATTTTTTTCACCGGGCACGCGGAATCCGATTTTGTCGATTGGAGTGTCCGGATGGGCGACAGCTTGTATTTGAGAAAGCCTGTAGATGACAATCAACTGCTCGCCACGATAGAAAAACTCATCACCCGGGCGTCCGGGTTGCTAGACTCGTAGAGCGGTAATGATCCAAGAATTTTCCCTTGGCCTGGGGAACGCCAACGGAGGAATATTCGTGGAGTCGCAGTCCATCACCGAAGGTACCGTTCACATCGTCGACGACGACCCGAGCATCTGCCGTGCGGTGAGCCGGCTCCTTCGCTCACACGATCAACAGGTCCAAGTCTATGCATCGGCTAGAGAGTTTCTTGACAAACAACTCGATCCCGGGCCCGCATGTGTCGTCCTCGATCTCCAGATGCCGGAGATCAACGGACTGGATCTGCAGCAACTGCTGAGCCAGGTATCGGAAACTCTCTCTATTGTTTTCATCAGTGGACATGCCGATATCCCCGACACTGTTCGCGCCATGAAAGCGGGCGCCGTCGATTTTCTCACCAAACCCTTCGATGAGAGCCAACTGCTTGCCGCTGTCGGAACAGCGCTGGCGCAATCGCAGGAAGCCTGTATGCGTCGCGATGCACTCAACCGTGATCGTGCCATTTTCGAAACTTTGACACTGAGAGAGCGCGAGGTCTGCGTGCGAGTGGCTCAAGGGATGCTCAACAAGCAAATCGGGGGGGAATTCGGCACCGCCGAGAAGACGATCAAGGTCCAGCGCGGCCGGGTGATGCAGAAACTAGGCGTGCAATCGATTACAGACGTCGTTCGCCTGGTCGAACGTTTGCGCACTGGCGGTCATCTGCCCCCTCCTCCAAGACTGCCTTGAAAACGGCAGCAACCGCCAGCCATATAGCCATAGTGCCGCAGGCTGAATCATTAGCGAGCAATCCCCGCTCCCACTGCCAGTGACCGGGCTGGTGGGGTCTTTACGTCGAGGCGCTCCACCAGGTCGCCTCCTTACCCAAGTCAATAGGCGGATCCCGCTTTAGACAACAACCATTCGGAATGGTAGAATTTGCCCGAATTGTAAAGCCTGCTATCGGTTACGTGAGATTGCCCGCATCGTCTCCGGTAGATTGTGCTACCTGACAGAGGCTATCTTTCCTGGTTCGGTAGTTGGATTACGAGCGTGTCGGAGGTACGTGGTGGCCGGCCGTCTGGATAATCGAAGAACTCCCGCTGGTTCTGACTCTGTTGGTCGTCACCCTGTTGGTCGTGATGTCGATCGATGCTTCCGGCCGCCACCAACCGCCGATAAGCGCGGCCGCCGCCCCTGGCGAGCTACGATTGTGCTCGCGCTGCTGGTGTGCAGTTTGCCATTCCGATCGACTGCCGGGAGACCCGGGCAGGAAGTCCGCAGGGTCCTGATTATCTACGAAACTGGTCCATCGACACTCTCGTACCATCTCATCGATCAACAGCTGCGCGCCATTCTGGATAGCGCAGCCCCTTACCAGGTTGAGCTCTATACCGAGTCCATGGAGACAGGCCTGTTTCCGGATGAGGATTCTCAGAAGCAGATTCGTGAAGCCTATATTCGCAAGTATCAGGATCGGAGACTGGATCTGATTATCGCCGCCGGTCCATCGCCGATTCAGTTCATGCTCGAGTCGCACGAAAGCCACTTCAAAGATATCCCGGTAGTCTTCTGCGGCGCGACAAAGGAGCAGGTAGGTACTCTGCCGTTCCACTCAGATTTTACAGGCGTCTGGCTAACCTGGGAGCCGGCAAGGACTTTGGACGCGGCCCTGACGTTGCTTCCTGATACTAAGCGCGTGGCTGTCGTCGGAGGCGCGGGATTGTACGACAGGGAGCTTGAAGCCGCTGTCAGGAAAAGCATTATGCCTTATGAACATAGGCTCGAAATAACCTATCTCACCGACCTGGCAATGCCCGCACTCCTCGATCGGCTCAAGGTGCTGCCGAACGACTCGGTCGTCCTGTTTACCACCATCGAACGTGATACGGCGGGAACGTACTTCCCAAAGACCGTCTCGGTGGCCAATGCATCGGTCGCCAATGCGCCGATCTTTGTCCTGTTCGACACTCTTCTGGGCCACGGAACGATGGGCGGTTACGTAAGCAGTTTTGCGGGCCAGGGCCGCGAGGCCGGCAAGATCGCATACAGGATTCTCAACGGTGAGAGACCCCAGGATATCGCTGCCGTGGTGGGTACCAATGCCTATTTCTTCGACTGGCGGCAACTCGAACGCTGGGGCATTCCAGAGTCGAGGATCCCGGCGAAGTCTACGGTCTTGTTTCGCGCGCCTACGGATTGGGAAAAGTATAAATACAGAATTATCGCTGTCCTGACATTCATTGCCGCTCAGTCTACCTTCATGTTTCTCTTGATTTGGTTGATCAAACGAAGAATCCGGGCGCAGCAGTTTCTGGAACGGCAGCTCATCGCGGAAGAGATCTCCCATCTAAACCACGTAGCATCGATGGGTCATATGGCTGCATCCCTGGCACACGAATTAGCTCAGCCGCTGGGGGCGATCCTTAGCAACGCACAGGCGGCAGAACGCCTTGCCTCCAGACCGTCACCCGACTACGGAGAGATCCGGGCAGCTCTGACCGACATTCGAGAGGACGATAAGCGGGCCCGGGCAGTACTCGAGAACATGCGCGCTATCTTCAAGAAACAACCGATCCCTCGTTATGAAGTTGACCTGAATGAAATCGCGTCCGGCGTGACCCGGATGGTGAGAAGGGACGTGCTATTGCGCGGCGTCGAGCTCCGATTGATGCTGTCGGCCAATGCGCTCAGGGTGCAGGGCAATGAGGTTCCTCTGCAACAAGTCCTCATGAATCTTATCAATAATGGCATGGATGCCATGCGAGATCTGCCGCAGGATCGAAGGGTCCTTACTGTGTCGACGAGCGTTCGTGCGGACATGAGCTGGGGAATGATCCTGGTGGAAGACAATGGTCCAGGCATCTCCGAAAGGGATAAGGCGAAGGTGTTTATGCCGTTATTTACCACCAAGAACGAAGGCCTCGGGATGGGGCTGTCGATCTGCCGCTCCATCCTTGACTCCCTGGGAGGCCGTATCAGTTTCGATAACCGGCCGGAAGGAGGATCGGCTTTTCGGGTGGAGTTGCCGCTGACGGTGGCACGCTATATCTCGATGTCCGCCTAAATGGTCGAGGCCTGAATCGTCGATTGGACCAAGGTCCAATTGCGTCCCTCCTACAAAGATTCTTATAGTTAGCGCGCTTCTACTTAGCGCGATACGAAGCCTCGCGTCGGGAGATTTCCTCGATGGCCTCTCTAAGTAAAGGGCCTGCGTTGATCCCGTTCAGCGATGTTAAGGCACTGCGGAGGAATCAAATGAAACAATACGGCGTCAGACGTGGAGTTTTCGTTTTTCTAATTGCTGTATTCGCGGGCATTCTTGTGGCGCACACACAGGAGACAGCCGGTACCGTCCCCGTGCACATGACAGTAACCGCGTCAGCTACAGGCGATGGGCCAACTCCAGAGGTGAAGCGCAGCGATGTGACCGTGAGACAGCGTCGCGAACATCTGCAAGTGACTGGCTGGGAGGCTGCGCGTGGAAGTCACGCGGGACTTGATTTGTTCATCGCAATCGACGACGCTGCCGACCGCAGCCTGGGATCGCAGCTCAACGATCTGCGTGCTTTTATCAACGCTCAGCCGCCTACTACGAACGTCGGTGTGGGCTACATGCGGAATGCCACGATTCAGATCGTGCAAAACTTTACACCTGACCATGCTGCGGCAGCCAACTCCGTGCGATTGCCTTTGGGTAACGTCGGCTCGTTCGGAAGCCCCTTTCTTTCCGCGATCAGTCTGATGAATGGCTGGCCCGCGCACCCCAACCGCCGAGTGCTGATTATGGTGACGGATGGAATCGACCGAGCCAGAGGCGGACCACGTTCTCCCGGCCTGAGCACGAATCCCGACGTGAATTCTGCAAGCACAGTTGGCCAGCGCACAGGAACAATCATCTATGGGCTCTTCACCCCGGGAGTAGGGCACTTATCACGAAATTTTCTTGAAGCGACCAACGGGCAGAATGGAATGGCCAGATTATCTGAGGCAACCGGCGGTGAGGCCTTCTTTCTGGGAACCCGGGCTCCCGTCAGTTTCAGGCCATTCTTGGAGAGTATCCAAAGGAGTCTTGACAACCAATATCTTCTGGAGTTTCGAATCGCGCCAAACCGGAGAGCGGGTTTGCAGTCGGTTTCTGTGGACACCGAACTTCCGGGTGTAGAGTTGATATCCGCAGATAGCGCGTGGGTACCGGCTCAATGAACAAATATAACGATGGTCTTCAGCCTGAGCGCGGGGGTGGACAAAGATGAGCGCCAGCAGTGGTCCGTCTAAATCGTCGATCATATTGGCCATCCTGCTGATAATCCTCGGACTCGTGGCCATCATCTTGCCTACTCTCGCGTCCATCGGGATCGCCAGAGTGATCTCATGGCTACTGCTTTTCGACGGGATTTTCCAGCTGGTCCATGCCTTTCGCTCCAAAGGCGTCGGGCGCACGATCTGGAAGCTCCTGGTGGCCATTTTGTACATCGGTGCCGGCCTTTACTTGCTGGCACAGCCCTTGTTAGGACTTGTCGGTCTCACACTCATATTGGCGGTGTTCTTCTTTGTAGAAGGCGCCATGGATATCATCACCTATGTCTGGACGCATAAGGACCCGGGCTCTGAGTGGCTGCTGCTCCATGGCGTGGTCACCCTGCTTCTGGGCCTGATGATTTGGAGGCGTTGGCCCGTTAGTTCTTTCTGGGCATTGGGAATCATTGTGGGTATCAGCATGCTTGTCAGCGGCACGACTCGCCTCCTGATGGCCTTGAAAGGTCGTCAGTTAGCGACGGCTACCTAATCCTTAGTTGCATAGAGGACTGTCGGAGTCTCACGCAAGACCTATCGGGGCGGCTTGAGGATGAAGTCTATTTGCCACTCAGGCAGCCGGACACGGTCTCAACCCATGCCCTTTGCAAGAGCTGTTGGAAGTGATGTTCCTTTGCCCTCTACATGCCAACAGCGCACGATGAGGACTTAGCGTCTTGTCCATTTGGAGTTTGCGGCGCGGCAACAACGACGACAACCGGATGAGCCCCCATGGTCTCGGCCTGAGAAGCATCCTCCTCGCGGCGTTCCTGGAATTCAATCTAAAGGCGCCGATCAGCTTTCTGACTCTGGTTCTCGGGCCGGCACTGTTGGTCGGCATTGCACCGTCGGTCGTGATTACCTATGGCCGACTACTGTTCTATACATCTGCATCGCTGGGTTACCGTCCAACCATAACGCTCGCGCTCCTGGCCGCCCTGGTTGGCCTGGCTCTATGGATCGGCAGGCCGCTGCTTGCTATGGCCGTCGACAATTTCTGGCACCTCCACTACACCCTGGTCTTTCCGATCTTCGTCGTTATACGGGAACTCCTGCGAGCGGCTGTGGAATGGCTCCGCGATCCATCCGCGACTGCCCTGCAGCTTGATCGCGGACGACGCTTCGGCACTGTCCTTGCAGGGGTTTCGTTTGCCGGCGCGGGCGTGGTCCTGGCTATTTTTGTGGACCTCCGTCTTGGCCTGCAGATGATCGATATCCGGCAAGTGCAACCGTGGGTGGAGATAAGAGCCGCGATGGGGAACGCGGCGGTCTTCCTCGGACTCTCGACCGCCGTCGCCAGCCTGTTTTGGATCTGGCGCGAGCTCTCGATCGAGGGGCCGGTACTTAATTGGAAGCCGCTTGACTCAGTCCAGGCCCCCCCCACCGTCCGAGTGGCGCATGTTTCGGATTTCCACATGGTCGGCGAGCGCTACGGATTTCGCATGGAGTGCGGTACTTACGGACCGCGAGGTAATCTCTGCGTTCGCAGTACCATGCGCAAGCTTAAAGCGATCGACGCGTTGACCCCTTTGGATCGCGTCCTGTTGAGCGGCGATGTAACCGATGCCGGCACGCGGGCGGAGTGGGCGGAGTTCGTCGATCTTCTTCGCCGCAATCCCAACCTTGGGAGACGCTTGTCATTTGTTCCCGGCAACCACGATGTGAATGTCATTGACCGCACCAATCCGGGACGCCTCGATTTGCCCTGGAGTGTGGGTCCAGCACTTCGCAAGCTCCGTGTCGTGCTTGCCCTCGATGCGGCCCAAGGTGACCGGGCCCACGTGGTAGACCACAAGACAGGCGCCTTGGGCCCTTTGCTCAGAGACTATCTACAGCAAGGGGAACGCCCTGATCTGCTGCGCTCTCTCGCGCAACGCGGCAGCATGCGCGGACGCAAGGAGATAGCGAAGGTCTGGCAGGCAATCTTTCCCATGGTCGAACCTCCGCAAGGCGATGACAAATACGGGGCGATCCTCCTGAATTCGAATGCGAGTAGCCACCTCTCCCTCACCAACGCAATCGGCATCGTTCGCCCGTCTGAGCTCCGAGCGCTGAAATTGATCCTCAAAAACTATCCCGATCGCTGCTGGATTCTCATGCTCCATCATCAACTCGTGGAATATCCGGTTACGTCAATCACGATACGAGAGCGTATCGGACTCGCGCTGGTCAATGCCCCCGATATTCTCGCCGCCATCGCGCCCTTTGCGTCGCGTATTCTCGTGATCCACGGCCATCGGCACAAGGAATGGATCGGAACCTGCGGCAATATAGTTCTGTGTTCAGCCTCCTCGGTAACGCTGGGCGGTATGAGCAAGGGCAAATGCTGCGGTAGTTTTTATGTCCACAATCTCGCCTTTCCCGATAGCGGGGGCCTTCACCTGGTTGCATCTGACGAGGTAAGACTCGCATAACCGCGCCATTGCCATTATTTTTATCTGAACCATTTCCACTCCCCGATACGTATACTTCACTAACACGAGAACGACCCCAGGGTTTTCGCACTTCTATGCACTTTTCGCGCATGCCTTTCATGCGCATATCGGGAGAGTTTTGTGCCACTGACTATCACTGGCTTGTCGAAGACCTACTCCAACGGGGTCCAGGCGCTAAAAGACCTCAATCTTGCCATCGGCAACAACATGTTTGGCCTGCTCGGTCCTAACGGAGCAGGCAAAAGTACACTCATGCGCACCATCGCGACGCTCCAGGAACCGGACTCTGGTGAGATCTGGCTGGACGGAATCGATGTGCTCAAGCAGAAGGACACCGTGCGCCGCCTGCTCGGTTATCTGCCCCAGGAGTTCGGCGTTTATCCCAAGATCTCCGCTCTCGACATGCTCAGCCATCTCGCCGTGATGAAAGGGGTCACCGACGGCCGCGAGCGGAAGGAGATGGTCGACGCCCTGCTCAACCAGACCAATCTCTGGGACGCCCGCAAGAAAGCCCTGAGCACCTATTCCGGTGGCATGAAGCAGCGCTTCGGCATCGCCCAGGCGCTTCTCGCCAATCCCAAGCTCATCATCGTCGATGAGCCAACCGCCGGCCTCGACCCGGCCGAACGCCACCGCTTTCTCAATCTGCTCAGCTCCATTGGCCGCGATGTAATCGTCATTCTCTCGACACATATCGTCGAAGATGTTCGCGAGCTATGCAACCGCATGGCGATCATCAGCAATGGGGAGCTTCTGCTAGAAGGCGCTCCGGCCGAGGCCCTGGAAACCCTGAGCAGCCGTATCTGGAGCAAGCTGGTCACCGACGAAAGCGAACTCGCCACCCTCGAAGCGCAATTGCAGATCGTCTCCGTGCAGTTGCTGGGTGGCGCTCACGAGGTCCGCATCTACTCCGAGACCGACCCCGGCAGCGGCTTCAGGCCCGTCGATGCCAACCTCGAGGATGTCTACTTTCTCAACATGGAACGCCATAAGGATCGCACCAAGGTCAACTGATCCCGAGCGAGGAGAGTCACCCATGTTTCTGGATTTTTTTCTATTCGAGTTGAAGCTGCGGCTGAAGAGCATCTCCACCTACGTCTATTTCATGATGTTGTTTCTGTTTGCCTTCTTCTCCGTGGCGGCAGAAGACTTCGGTCCAGTGGGTGCTGGCAAAGTTCTTCTGAATGGCCCCTACGCCACGTTGCAGATACTGCTGAATGGGACGGGCTTTGGCATGATCATCATGTCGGCCATCTTCGGACCATCGATCCTGCGCGACTTTCAGCGCGACACGTACCAGATGGTCTTCACCAAGCCCATCTCCAAGCTTGCCTATCTCGGCGGACGCTGGACCGGTTCGATCGTTATCATGCTGCTCATCTTCGCCGGTCAGATTTTTGGCGTAATAGCTGGCTGCTTCGCGCCCTGGGCCGATCACACCCGCATCGGCCCCATTCATCTCGCAATGTTCGCGAAGCTCTACTTCTCAATAGTAGTCGTACAGGTGTTCTTCCTGGGCAGCCTCTTCTTCGCCGTGGCCGCGCTCACGCGAAGAATCATCTTTGTCTACCTCCAGGGTGTTGCCTTCTTCGTCGTCTATCTCATCCTGCTGGTGTCGGTCTTCCAGACGCGCAGCCTCGACCGCTTCTGGCCCTCGGTCTTCGATCCGCTCGGCGTTCTCCTTGCCGACAGCATCACGCGCTACTGGACCGTGGTCGAGCAAAACACCCTGACGCCAACCTGGACCGGCATGTTCCTCTGGAACCGTCTCCTCTGGATCGGCGTTGGCATTCTTTCGCTTCTCGCCACGTGGATCTTCTTTCCCATGTCAGCAGAGGCTCTTACCGCCCGCGTCTCTCGGAAAAAGAAGAAGGTCGAGCAGGAGGAAGTGCGGCCGCCGCGGCCGTTTTTTGGGGTCTCCTTACCCCGCGTGCATCAGTATTTCGGCTCGCGTACCACATGGTCGCAGTTTCAGACGCTGGTGCGCATGCGCATCCGCAACATCGTCCGCGAGATCCCCTTCTGGGCGATCACGCTGATCATGGTTGTCTACATTTTCGTCAACGGACACTTCGCCGGCCACGTACAGGACCGCGATGTCTGGCCTGTCACCTATCTGATGCTACAAGCCGTCGAAGGCAACGCCATGTTGTTTTTGATCATTGTCACCACGCTCTATGCCGGCGAGTTGATATGGCGCGAAAGAGACACCAGCTTCGAGCAGATTCACGACTCGCTGCCGATGCGCGAGGGGGTAGACTGGCTCGGCAAATTCTGCTCCCTCGCCGTGGTGCAGCTGATTCTGCTCACCGTCGTCCTGTTCTGCGCCATCGTCTCGCAGACCGTTCAGGGCTATTACCACTACGAGTTCCTGCAATATTTCAAGGAGCTCTATCTCATCACCTTCGCCCAGGTGGTCATCTACTCGTTCCTTGCCCTCTGCATACAAACCCTGGTTCCGAACAAGTTTCTCGGCCACGGCATCGTAATCGGATTTTTCATCCTCATCCCTATCCTTTACCGCTACGGCTTCGAGAACCGCCTCGCTCTTTTCGGAGAAATCACTCCCTATACCTACTCCGACATGAACGGCTACGGCCACTTTGTGCCCGCGCTCTTCTGGTCGCTTACCTACTGGCTGTCTGTCGGCGGGCTGCTCGGCGTTATCTCCATCGCCATGGCTCGCCGCGGCAGCGAAACCTCTTGGAAGGCGCGCTTCCACGGTGCATCCCAGCGTCTCCCCGGCCTTATCCCCGCCACAGTCGTGCTGCTTGCCGTTGCCATCGGCAGCGGAGGCTGGTTCTATTACAACACCCACCGCGTCAATGCATTCCAGACCACAAAGCAGCGGCGTCAGCTACAGGCCGACTACGAAAAGCTGTATAAGAAATACGAAAAGCAGCCGCTGCCCAAGATCGTCGCCGTCGACACCACGGTCAACATCTACCCCAAGCGCCGTTCTTTCTCTGCCACCGGCTGGTACATTCTCCAGAACAATACGGCGCAGCCCATCTCCGACATTCACATCACCGGTCAGCGCGACTCGATCGACGAAATTCACTTCGATCGCCCGGCGCAGGTCGTCCTCGACGACAAGCGGCACTGGTACTCCATCTACCGCCTTGCACAACCGCTCGTGCCCGGTGACAAAATGCGCATGGACTTCCACTGCTCCTACACTTCGCACGGCTTCAAGGATGGGGGAGAGCGTCCGGAGTTCGCCTACAACGGAAGCTTCTTCGACTCGGATTATTTCCCCTATCTTGGCTACAACCGCAACGTCGAACTCGACAACCCGGTCCGTCGCCGCGAGGAAAAACTTGGCCCGCTTGAAGAGCTCGCGCCGCGCGGCGATCCTTACTACTCACAGCTCAATCTCTTCCGCCCCGACTCCGACTGGGTTACCTATCACACCGTGGTTAGCACATCCGGCGATCAGATGGCCATCGCGCCCGGTTATCTACAGAGGCACTGGACCCAGGACGGCCGCAATTACTACGAGTACAGCATGGCCTCGACCGAGATCAACGATTTCTTCTCCTATCTCTCAGGTCGTTACACCATAAAGAGGGACCAGTGGCAGAACGTGAACCTTGAAATCTATTACGCGCCGCAGCACACCTTCGTACTCGATAAAATGTTGTCGTCATCCAAGCGCGGCCTCGGCT
This sequence comes from Silvibacterium sp., assembly GCA_049588475.1. Taxonomy (GTDB): domain Bacteria; phylum Acidobacteriota; class Terriglobia; order Terriglobales; family Acidobacteriaceae; genus Silvibacterium. The sequence goes on from JBAVYX010000325.1 coordinate 11,767, forward strand.
ATTACACCGCGAACTACAGCCCCTACCAGTTCCAGCAGTACCGTATTCTCGAATTCCCCCGGTACCGCGCCTTCGCCCAATCCTTCCCTAACACTGTCCCGTACTCCGAAGACATGGGCTTCATCGGCCGCCTCAAAAGTCCTGACGACATCGACTTCACCTATTTCGTGACTGCTCACGAACTCGCGCATCAGTGGTGGGGGCATCAATTGATAGGCGCCAACGTTCAGGGCTCAAACATGATGTCCGAAAGCCTCGCCGAGTACTCCGCTCTGCGTGTGATGCAGCACCAGTATGGAGACGCGCAGATGCGCCGCTTCCTTAAATACGAGCTGGACGGATACCTTCGCGGACGCGCCGGCGAGGTTCGCCACGAACCCCCGCTTGTACTGGTTCAGAATGAACCATACGTCTGGTATCAGAAGGGCTCGATGGTACTCTACGCCCTCAGCGACTACATCGGCGAAGACAAGCTGAACGCTGCGCTGGGCAACTATCTGCACGAGAACCGCTACAGCAAGCCGCCCTATCCCGACACGCGCGGCTTCGTTGGAGCCCTGCGAGCGGCTACTCCGCCGGATTTACAGTATCTCATCACCGACATGTTCGAGAGCATTACGCTCTACGACAACCGCGCCGTCTCCGCAACATGGCAGGAGACGCCCGATCACAAATATAAAGTCCTCCTCAACGTGAAATCCCGCAAGCTCAAGGCCAACGGAGACGGCGTCGAATCCGAAGTCCCCCTCCACGACCTCATTGAGGTGGGCGTTTTCTCCGGAAAGAAAGATCATGAGGAGCCGATCCATGTCGAGAAGCAGTGGATTACGAAGAACGACTCAACGATCGAGTTCACAGTCGATCAAAAGCCGACCCGCGCGGGCATCGACCCCTACAACAAGCTGATCGATCGCAACCCGGAAGACAACATGATCGATATCAGCAAAATGTAATTGAGAGCATTACAAAGAGGAGCGGCCGGTTCTATCCCCGGTCCTGAGCCCTGTTCCCTATTCCCTCTCCGCAGCGTCCTTCCTGAAGAACTCATTCAACTCTCCACCTGATACCGACCCTTCAAATCCCACGAAGCTTCCCTCTTCGGCAATCAACTTCGCCGCGCGAATAAATCCGGTCCACGCTGCGCGCGCCAGCGACGATCCCACGCTGATCCGCCGCACGCCCATCTCGGCAAGGTCGGCAACGCGCAGACCCGAGTTCGTATAGACCAACACATTCACCGGCTTCGGACTCGCTGCCTTCACGATGGCTTCGATCTGCCCATGGTCCGTCGGCCCCGGAGCATACAGCACGTCCGCGCCCGCCTCGGCAAACGCCTGTAACCGCTTGATCGCCTCGCGGAGCGGATCGGGATGACTCACCAAGAAGCACTCAGCCCGCGCTGTCAGCAACACGTCCGCGCCCAACGCATCAATCGCTGCGCGCGCCGCCTGCACCCTCTCGATTGCCAGCGGCAATTCATACAGAGTCTTCTCGTGATCGCCCCTGCGATCCTCCACCGACAACCCCGCGACTCCGGTCCCTACGCACAGCCGGACACTCTCCGCCACATCCTCAGGCTTCTGTCCGTACCCCGATTGAAAATCCGCATTCACTGGCAGATCCGTCGCCGCCACAATCGCTGCGATGTGCTCCACGGCCGCATCGCGCAACGCGCCAGCCTCCCCATCCGGGAGCGCTCGCGAGAATGCGAAACCTGAGCTGGTCGTCGCCAGCGCCTTAAATCCCAGACCTTCCAGATACCGAGCCGAGCCCGCATCCCACGGGTTAGGAATCACGAAACATCCGCTCTCATGCAGCTTCCGAAACGCCGCCCGCCGCGCAGCAAAATCCATGACTGCCTCCGTTGAATCCAGACCTGAGGAGAGAGTAACCCGACTGGCACCTCTGCGGAAACCGAGGTGCAAATTGAATCGGCGCGCCTCTTCACAAAACGCCGCGCTGCTATAAACTATTCCGCATGGGAAGCAAAGACAAAGGAAAGAAAGAAATAAAGAAGAAGCCCAAACCTAAGCCAAAGGTCGAGCCGGGGCGCAGGCGCGAGGAATGGACTCCCGGCGCAGTCAAGCCAACTAGCTAATGTAAGGGCGCCGATCCAAACTCCTCATGGGCAAACAAAAAGCCCGGCTCATCGCCGGGCTCAGTCTGATCGCTCTCGTAATCAGGCTTGCGCTTCGTCTGACGCTTTCACCTGAGCCACGGTCCAGTTGGGATCGCCGACCTTGAAGCGCGCAAAGCGGCGGACGGTGATGTTCTCGCCGAGCTTGCCCACCTTGGTCGCAATCAAGTCCTTGATGGCCAGCGTCTGCTCCTTAATAAAGGGCTGTTCCAGCAGGCAGACCTCTTCGTAGAACTTGCTCATCTTGCCCTCAACGATCTTCTCGATTACCAGAGCCGGCTTGCCCGTCGCCGCTGCCTGCGCACGATAGATATCCTTCTCGCGCTCCAGGTCCTCGGCCGTCACGTCTTCGCGGCGGATGTAGCGCGGATCGGTCGCCGCGACATGCATCGCGATGTCCTTCAGCAGCTCCTGGAAGTCCGAGGTGCGCGCCACGAAATCGCTTTCGCAGTTTACTTCGAGCAGCACGCCAATTTTGCCTCCGGCATGAATGTAGGTACCTACCGCGCCCTCATTCGTGGTGCGAGAAGCCTTTTTCGCAGCCGACGCCATGCCCCGCTTGCGCAGGATGACGAAAGCCTCTTCCATATCGCCCTTCGATTCCTGCAACGCCTTCAGGCAATCGCCCATGGGCGCGCCTGAGCTCTCGCGAAGTTGCTTTACCTGCTTTGCATCAATTTTTTCAGTCACCGTTGACATTCCTTATATCCATTCCTTCATTTTAGAATCCCACAAATATCGCCACGCGGCTCGTCAATAGCCTGTGAAAGCGGAGGTCGCCAGACACAAAGAAAGCGTGGCCGTTTCTCAAACGCAGCCACGCTTCCTCAACTTCCCAGCGGTTGCTGAACCGCGCGTAAGTTTAATAGCTGCTTTCAGCCGCCTCAGCTTCTTCGAGCGCCGCGACCACCGCCGGAGCCTTCCGAATTCCTCCGCCCAGCACCGCTTCCAGATCGACAACCTCAGAGTCGGCAGCCGAATCATCCGCCGAAACCACCGGCGTAGCCTCATCGTTCTCGGCAGCAGCACCCTGGAGATCAACCTGAGCATCCGCCGTCACTCCGGCGATTTCCGCATTCTGCTTGTTGCCGGCCATCTGTACGCCCTCGATCACCGAATCTGAGATCTTCGAGGTAAAGAGGCGGATGGCGCGCAGGGCGTCGTCGTTGCCCGGAATCACCATGTCTACGACCGTCGGATCGCAATTCGTATCGACCACCGCGACCACCGGAATGCCGAGCTTGCGGGCCTCCTTCACGGCAATGGCTTCGTTGTTCGAGTCCACGATGAACAGGGCATCCGGCAGCCGGCGCATGTTCTTGATGCCGGCCAGATTCGCCTGCAGGTGCTTGCGCTCCCGCCCCAGCTTGATTACTTCCTTCTTGGTGAGCAGTTCATAGCGGCCGTCTGTAGCCATGTCATCAAGTTCCTGAAGGCGCTTCACCGATTTCTGCACCGTCACCCAGTTCGTCAGCAGTCCACCCAGCCAGCGCTGGTTGATGTAGAACATGCCGCAGCGGGTCGCCTCTTCAGCGATGGCATCCTGAGCCTGGCGCTTGGTGCCCACAAACAGGATCACCTTGCCCGAAGCCGTCAGGTCCGTTACATACTTGCTGGCTTCCTTGAACATCTTCAGGGTTTTTTGCAGGTCGATGATGTAAATGCCGTTGCGCTCGCCGAAGATGTATTCCTTCATCCGCGGATCCCAGCGCTTCGTCTGATGCCCGAAGTGAACACCTGCTTCGAGCAGCTCCTTCATAGTGATCGTGGCCAAACAGCCTCCTCTGTGG
>JBAVYX010000326.1:0-79236 GCA_049588475.1 Silvibacterium sp.
CTGGTGGGTCTTCTCGAGGAGAACGCCTACATCGACGGTGACGACGGGGACGTCGACGTGGAGGGAGAAATTTTGCAGGCCGGGAGGGTTCTTGACGGTGGGCTCGGGAGGCGGTGGGGGAGCGGGCTCATCTTTTTCTTTCTTCTTGGGAATGGCGATGGAGCCGTTATCGCCGGTCGGGCCTCCGGCCTCGGGAGCGGCCTGGTCGGTCTGATTCTGCGCCGGTTGCTGCGTGCCGGATTGCTGCTGCGAGCCGGACGCTGGAGTTGTGCTTTGCTGGGCGGGAGCGGAAAGTGGGGCCTGGGCGAAAATCAGAACGACGCTGAGGGCTGCTGCGGAGATACTCTTCATGGCTTCCTCAATTGTGAGACCGCGGCACACTTTGCGGCAAGTGCGTGCGAACGACTACTCTAAGAGACGTGCAAAACCATCGAAAGGACATCGGCGCGGGAGTTCTTCTTTTCCTGCTTCTGTCCGCCGTTTTTCTGCCAGGTAAGGATCTGCTGGGTCAGAGTGTGCTTGATGAGACATTGGCTGCAGCCGTTCCACCTCCCTCAACGAGCTTTTTTCCTCTCAGCCAGGTGCATCGCGGCCTCCATGGCACAGCGTACACGGTCTTTGAGGGCACGCAACCGGAAGCGATGGAAGTCGAGATTCTGGGCGTTCTGCACAATGCGATCGGCCCGCATCAAGACATGATTCTGGCCCGGCTGCACGGGGCCAAGCCGGAATACTCGGGCGTGGTGGCGGGTATGAGCGGCAGCCCCGTCTATATCGACGGCAAGCTGGTGGGGGCGCTGGCGTATCGCATTGGCGAGTTCAGCAAAGAGCCGATTGCCGGGATTACCCCGATTGGAGACATGCTGGAGGTTCGGGATGAGTCTCATGACGCAGAACTCAGCGCTGAGAAACAGGGATTAGGGATTAGGGATCAGGGAACAGAGCTCAGGGCGCAGAGCTCTGCGATCAGCGCTCAGGATGTGAATACGGCGGATGTTCGTCCGATCGAAACGCCGCTGGTATTTAGCGGATTCAGTCCAGAGGCGCTGGCGCTTTGGAGGCAACACGTTTCCGGGCTGGGGCTGACGCCTGTGGCCGGGATTGGCGGGTCATCGAGCGGTGAGGCACAGCCGGAGCCGATTATTCCGGGGTCTGCAGTAAGTGCGGTGCTGGTGCGTGGAGATCTGGAGATTTCAGCAACCTGCACGGTCACATACGTAGACCCGAAGCAACTGCTGGCCTGTGGACACCCGATTACGCAATTCGGGCCGGTATCGATGCCGATGACCAAGGCTGAAGTGGTGGCGACCCTGCCGTCGCCTTACAACGCTTTCAAGATCATCAACACAGCGGAGACGGTGGGCTCGTTTACAGAGGATCGCGAAACGGCCATCCGGGGTCAGTTTGGCAAGCCGGCCCGGATGATTCCGCTGACGATGCACCTGGCCCAGGATGGGGCGCAAGAGAAGCCGCGGACACTGCATCTGGAAGTGATCGATCAGGAACAGATCACTCCGGCGGCGGTGATGGTTTCGCTCTTTCAGAGCCTGATCCAAACGAACGGTTACACCGCCGAGACGACGTACCGGGTGCGGGGAACGGTGAAACTGACGGGATATCCGGTTGTCAAATTTGAGAACCTGATTGCTCCGACGGACTTTGCTCCGGCAAACCTAGTGGCGGCGCTGGCGCTCGGCGAGCACTTCAACCGGCTCTACGCCAATGCGGCGCGACGGACTCCCATAGAGAGCGTCGATGTGGATGTGGACGCGATCCCGGGACGGCGCACGGTGCAGATCGAGAGCGCACAAGCAGGCAAGACGACAGTTCATGCCGGCGACACGATTTCGATTGAGACTACAGTTCGTCCCTGGCGGGGCGAGATGAAGAACATTCGCATTCCGGTAACGCTGCCGGCGACCTTGCCGGATGGTCCGGTGCGGCTACTGGTGAGCGATGGCGGAACGCTGGACCGGTTGATGCAGCCCTCGCAGCCGGGCGGATCCGTGCTGGATGTGAATGCAACGATTGCGCAACTGAACAACCTGCATGCGAACGACCGGCTTTATGTGACGCTGCTGGCGCCTGATGCCCAGGCGGCCATCGACGGTCGCACGCTGACGGCCCTGCCGCTCTCGATGGCAAATGTGCTGGAACCGGTTCGCGACAATCGCGGGATGACATTGAGCGGCGAATCGGCAGTACCGTTGGGGTCGGTTGCACTGGATGCGGTGCTGAGTGGACAACAGGTGGTCACGTTGCGGGTAGAATAGCGAGGCAGGTGTAAAACTCCCCCAGATTCATCAGGACTCGATTTTCGGGCGCGAGCTTCTCGCGTGGCCCGGGAATGGATGCCAGACCAGAAAACTAAGACGGGTTTTGAAACCACAATGGCATTGATCAAGGGCTACGCTGTGCATGCGGCCGGGGCTGAATTGCTCCCGTTCAAGTACGATCCGGGCGAGCTGCAGTCCGGCGATGTGGAAGTGAGCGTGACGCATTGCGGCGTTTGCCACTCCGACGCCAGCCTGGTGGACAACGACTGGGGGATGAGCCAGTACCCGTTTATTCCGGGACACGAGGTGGTGGGCACGATTGCGGCGGTGGGATCGGCGGTCGCGGGCTTTGCCGTTGGCGATCGTGTGGGTGTGGGCTGGCAATCGAACTCCTGTGGGCGCTGCGAATGGTGCCGCAAGGGTGAGGAGAACTTGTGCGCGCTGGCGCAACCGACGTGCGTGCACCGAAATGGCGGATACGCCGACGCGCTGCGTGTAAATGCGCGATTCGCGATCAAGATTCCGGCCGCGATGGAGAGCGAGACAACGGCTCCGCTGCTGTGCGCCGGGATTACGGTTTACTCGCCGATGCGTGAGCTGGGCATCAATCCCGCATCGCGGGTGGGCGTGATCGGTGTCGGCGGACTCGGCCACCTGGCGATTCAGTTTGCGCGGGTCTTCGGGGCGGAGGTGACAGCGTTCTCGAGCTCGCCCAACAAGGAAGATGAGGCTCTGGCGCTGGGCGCGCACCACTTCGTTAACTCGCGCGAGTCGAAGGCGGTGAACGGACTGGCGGGAAGCCTGGATCTTATTCTTTCGACGGCCAACGCCGATCAAGACTGGGCCGGGTACGTGAATACGCTGCGGCCGCATGGCACGCTTTGCTTCGTAGGCGTGCCGACGAAACCGATCTCCTTGCCGGCGTTTCCGCTGATCTCAGCAGCCCGCTCGGTGTGCGGATCGAATATCGGCGGCCCCCCCCGTATTGCGGAGATGCTGGACGTGGCCGCTCGCCACGGCGTGAAGGCCAAGGTCGAGCGCTTCAAGATGGCCGAGGCCAACCAGGCATTACGGCGAACGAGAAAGAGCCAGGTGCGGTACAGGGCAGTGCTGAGCAATTAGGGCTTAGAAGCCCTTCGCCAGCATCGTTGTAGTCTGGCAGTAGGAGACGCGTGGTGGTGGCTTCGACGAGCATTGCTTCGATCGGCTACGATCCCGAAGGCGCGAGCTGGAGATTGAGTTTCGCGACAGCGGAGATGTTTACCGGTACTTGAAGTGTTTGCCGCGGAGCACGCCGAGTTCATGGCAGCTGAGTTCATGGCAGCTGAGTCCAAGGGCACCTCTCTCAACCAGGTGTTCAAGCCGCGTGAGCATCGATACATCGGAGTGAAGACGGGCGGACGGCTTGCGTCTTAGCTGCTTCCAGCAGGTTGGTTATCTCTCGCAGACGATGCAGTTGCGGGGTGCGCGATAATATCGCACAGCATGTCGGAATGGATGTTCAGGCCGATATTGGTTATGTTGTAAACGTGTTCGGTGGCGACGAGCCAGACGACCTCGCATATCGCGCGTTCAGAATAAAAACCGGCCAGCCGGTGAAAGGTCTCTGGATTGACCTTTTTGTCTCTTGTCAGCTCGGTCACGTAATCCAGGAGCGCTTGCTCCGCGTCGGTAAAAAGAGGGCTGGAGCTGTAGTGATCCAGCGCATCGAATTTGGCCTGATTCATTGACGCCTTGATAGCGAAGGAGCGGGCTATGTCGATGCAAAACAGGCAAATGTTGATCCGTGCCACCTGCTGGCGGATAAGCAAGACCGTCTCCGCCGGCAAGAGCAGCTGCTTATCCAGCTTGCCGATCTTGCCGTAAAAGAGGCCAAAGGCAAGGGGCAGACGTGCGCTAAAGACCTTTAGCGGTGTAAGTACCTTGCCGAATTGCCGGCGTGTCATGGAGTAAACCAGCTTCAGGATCGGGCTGCTGGGCTTTTCAATGGCGGGAAGGAATGTGTCAGCATACGAAGTGTTCACGGGAAACCTCCATCGGTTGTGACAAGCGAATCTTTCGCCTGTTATCCAGATGACGTTTGAAAGCGAGTGATCCGGACATTTTTGCCTCAAACACTGGTTGCCCGGGGCTCCGACCGTTTCTAGTAGACTCATTTTCAGCATGATTCGCCGTTCCGTTCTTTCTCTTTTCAGTCTCTCCCTGATATTTATTTCCTTCGCGATGGCGCAGGCCCAAGGCACGCGCCTGTGGTCCCAATCCAAGTTTGAAGAACTGGAAAAGGGCAAGCCGGATGGGGTCGCTATTACGAGCGACGGCCATCTGATCGCGGGACCTGAGAGCCGTGCCGTCTTCACCACTCCTTCGACGTATGTGTGGTCCGTCGCTGCGGGTCGCGAAGGGGATGCCTATCTTGCAACAGGCACCCCAGCGACAGTGCTGCGGGTGACTCCGGAGGGTAAGTCGACGAAGCTCTTCTCCGCGAAAGATCTTAGCGTGCAGGTGGTGCGCGTGGGGCCGGATGGCGCGGTCTATGCGGCGACGCTGCCTTCGGGGAGGGTCTACAAGCTTGATCCGCAGGCTGTCGATCGGACGGAAGAGAATGCGACGGTGGTCTTCGATCCGGCAACGACCGCGGAAAAACCGAAGTACGTCTGGGATATGGGTTTCGATGCCGAGGGACGGCTGTATATTGCCACGGGCGGTCCGGGAGGGATTTACAGGATTGCAAACGGGCAGAAACCGGAGCTGTTTTTCAAAAGCGACGAACAGCACATTCGCGCGCTGGCCTTTGACGGCGCCGGGAATCTGATTGCCGGTTCGGACGGAACGGGACTAGTTTACAGAATCGATAAGACCGGCAAGGGTTATGTCATCTTCGACGCGCCGAAGCGTGAGATTACGGCGGTTGCGGTTGCGGCGAACGGAGCGATCTACGCTTCGGCGGTTGGCGAGAAGGGTCGCAGCAGCCTGCCTCCGTTACCGGTACAGGGAAATACATCTGTAACTGCGACGATCACGCTTGTGCAGCCGGGCTCGGTGCAGGCATTCAACGGGAATACTCTGATTCCGGACGGGTCGGAGATTTATGAGATTGCGCAAAACGGAGCGCCACGCAAGCTTTGGTTGGGGCACGATGACATCGTGTATGCACTGCACTGGACACCTGAAGGCCTGTTGGCAGCGACGGGAAATCGCGGGCGCGTGTATCGCATTCAGGAGAGCGGCGCGTACGCAGACGTTGCGCACCTTGAGGCTTCGCAGGCGACCGGGTTTGCTGATTCAGAACACGGCATATATGTGAGCACAGCGAACACCGGCAAGGTTTACCTGTTAAGCCACGGTGTGGCCGCGACCGGGACCTATGTGAGCGATGTATTCGATGCCGGAGTTTTCTCGCAGTGGGGCCGGGCCGAGGTAGACGCGGGTTCGGGTCTGAATGCGACCAGCTTCGACTTTTTTGCGCGAGCGGGAAATGTTGATAATCCGCAGCGAGGATGGAGTGACTGGAAGAAGGTCACACCCAGCGCGGGGCCGATCGGTGTAGACCCGGCGCGCTTTATGCAATGGAAGGCGGAGCTGCATGCAGGAGGCGATATCGCGTCGGTCGGCATGAACTATCTGCCGGTGAACGTTGCGCCAGTGGTGGATGAGATCGTGGTTGTGCCAGGCGCGCGCATAAACACAGGCGGGATGGTATTGCCACAACCGCAGGGGATCACGGTCAACTTCCCCGCTTCGCAAAATGCCAACATCATCAACTTTACTCAGGAGCCGGGGCGAGAACCGCTGGCAGCCCTGAAGGACAAGACAGCCGTGACCCTGCGCTGGCTGGCACACGATGATAATGGCGACGAAATGAGCTTCTCGGTGTACTACCGGGGCGACGGCGAGCAGACTTGGCAGCTGCTAAAGGAAAAGATCACAGAACGCTACCTGAGCTTCGATGGAGGGTTGCTGCCGGATGGTCCGTATCGACTGAAAGTGGTGGCGAGCGATGCACCGTCGCACAATCCGGGTGAGGCGCTTACTGGCGAGCGGGTGAGCGACCGGTTCCTGATCGACACGACGCCGCCGGTAGTTACGGGGCTTGCGGCTAAGATGGCGGGCGGGAAGATTCATGCCGCGTTCACGGCTACGGATGCGGCGACGCCGATTTCGCATGCGGAGTATTCGGTGGATGCGGGACCGTGGCAGTATATGGAGCCAGTAGGTAAGATTTCCGATTCACTGACGGAGCGGTTTGAGTTCGATGCACCGCTGAATGCGCCTGCTCCGGGTGTGGCTCCAGTTGCGGCTGGGGAGCATGTGATCACGGTACGCGTGTATGATCGCGCTGAGAATTCGGTTGCGGTGAAGGCCGTGGTTCGGTAGGCGCAAAAATGCGCTTTGAACTCTTTGTCGCTGCGCGGTATCTGAGGGCCAAGCGCCGTCAGGCGGTGGTGGGCGTGATCACCGTCATCTCGATTGCCGGCGTTGCTGTAGGCGTTGCGTCGCTGATCATCGCGCTGGCCATTACCAATGGGATGCGACGCGATCTGCAGGACCGGCTGGTGAGCTCCACGGCGCACGTTACGCTGATGCGAGTGCAGAACGATGGCATTCGCGACTGGCGCGCTCTTACGGAAAGGCTGCGGCAAATTCCCCACGTGACCGCGGCTGCACCGGGACTATACGATCCGGTGCTGGTTTCGCGGGGGGCGCAGTCAGGCGGGGCGATGCTGAAAGGCATTGTGCCGGGCGAAGAGGGCACGGTCAGCGACCTGCTGAAGAATCTGGCAGCAGGATCGGCTGCGCCGTTGTCAGAAGAGGGTAATGTGACCGATGCGGCGGGGACGCCGACTCCGCCGGTGGTTCTGGGATACGAGCTGGCGAACACGCTCGATGCGAAGGTGGGATCGACGGTGATGGTGATCAGCCCGCAGGGCGAGCTGACGCCGTATGGGCTGGTTCCGAAGTATCAGCGGTTTCGCATTGTGGGCATCTTTCATTCGGGGTTTTATCAGTACGATTCGGGCTTTGGCTTTGTTCGCTTGAAAGACGCGCAGGCACTTTTCGGTGAACCCGACGTAGTGTCATTGATCTCCTTTAAGGTCGACGATCTTTACCACGCTGACCGCATAGGCAGATCTATCGAAGAGGCTGCCGGGGCGGGATTCCTCACGACGAACTGGATGGAGCAGAATCGTGAGCTATTCCGAGCGCTGCAGCTGGAGCAGGTAGTGACGTTCATCATCATCGGCCTGATTGTATGTGTGGCGGCGCTGAATATCCTGATCGCGCTAACCATGATGGTGATGGAGAAAACGAAGGATATTGCCGTGCTGATGTCGTTTGGCGTCCAGCAAAGTCAGATCCGGTGGATCTTTCTGATGCAGGGATTTCTGATCAGCGTCGTGGGGACGGCGCTCGGGCTGGTTCTTGGCTATCTGCTCTCCTGGCTCGGTGGCCACTACCGGTTTCCTCTGTCCGCCGAGGTCTACTCGATCGACTATCTGCCGTTTGCGCCGCGTCTCATGGATGGGGTGATCGTGGCGCTGGTTTCACTCGGGGTATCACTACTGGCAACGCTTTACCCGTCGAGCGCGGCCGCGCGGGTGCTGCCGGCCGAGGCCCTGCGATACGAATAACCAATGCCAGCCGGGTCCTCAGGCAATCCATCGCGTTCTGATTTGACAATAAAGGTGCGAAGAGTCCCCGCAGGTGCTCACCAGAGTCCCCTCTTGCATCGTTTCTTCCTTTTTTGTGTCAAAGAGTGATAGAGGTAGATATGGCGCTTGTTTCTCCGGGAACGCATCCATCGATCGTGTCTCAGCATGAAGGTCTGAGCCCGTCTGCCGGATCCGCGCGTCCAAAGCTCATACAAACCAAAGATTTACGTAAGGAATATGCGACCGGCAAGGGACGGCTTGTGCTGTTCGATGGCCTGAGCTTTGAGGTCGCCGCAGGCGAGATGCTGGCGATTGTGGGCGAATCCGGCGCGGGAAAAAGCACACTTTTACACATACTTGGTGCTCTTGATAGCCCATCGGCGGGTGACGTATACTGCGCCTCAATCCAGTTGAGAACTTTATCGAGCAGACAGGCTGCGGCCTTTCGCAATCGCGAAGTAGGATACGTGTGGCAATTCCATTACCTGTTGCCGGAGTTTACGGCGGCGGAGAATGTGGCGATGCCGCTGCTGGCGCGGGGGGAGTCGAAACCGGTAGCTTCGAAGAGCGCGGAGAAATGGTTGGACGAGGTGGAATTGGGCGATCGGGCGCAACACCGGGCCGGAGAGCTTTCGGGCGGCGAACAACAGAGGGTTTCGCTGGCCCGGGCACTGGTGACTGGACCAAAAGTGTTGCTGGCTGATGAGCCTACGGGGGATTTAGACAGCAGGACGGCGGGCGTAGTGTTTGATCTAATCGAACGGCTTCACGCGACGCACGGACTGACATCAGTCATCGTCACGCACAATATGGCATTGGCAAGCCGATGTAGCCGGCTTCTGCGCCTGGAAAAGGGACGCGTGGAGGAGGTTTCTCCGCAGATGGCGTGATTGCGGAGTGTACGAGCCGAGGGAGGCGCGAGCCTGCCTCGGTTGAAGTGGGATGGATGCAGACGAACGCACCCAACCTGAAAGCCGTATCCGGGGTTAGATTTTTTCGACCTTCTGTATTTGGGTCTTCTGTCTTGGAAAGCGGCGATACGGGACAAAGGCTCCGATTGTTTTTGGTACCCTGCCTACACGGCTGGGATCGCGGGCAATCGGAACTTTTCCAGGGGGAACATGTTCGAACGCTATACGGAAAAAGCACGTCGCGTCATCTTCTTCGCGCGGTACGAAGCAAGCCAGTTCGGCTCACCGTACATTGAGACGGAGCACCTGCTGCTCGGACTGCTGCGCGAGGATAAGGCGTTGACCAATCGCTTCCTTCGCTCGCATGCATCGGTTGAATCTATTCGCAAACAGATTGAAGGACATACAACAATCCGCGAGAAAGTCTCGACTTCAGTCGATCTGCCACTCTCGAATGAATGCAAGCGCGTTTTGGCCTATGCAGCAGAAGAGGCCGAGCGGCTGTCGCACAAACATATTGGAACAGAACATCTGCTGCTAGGGCTGCTGCGCGAGGAGAAGTGCTTCGCTGCGGAGATTCTGCACGAGCGCGGGCTGAAGCTGCTGGCGATTCGCGAAGAACTGGCGCGGACCACGCAGGAAAAGGCTCCCCAACAACAGCGCAATCGCGAATCGAGCCTGCTGGCAGAGTTTTCGCGCGACCTGACGCAGGCGGCGATGGACAATCAGCTTGATCCACTGGTGGGACGCGATCAGGAACTGGAGCGGGTGGTGCAGATTCTGTGCCGCCGGACGAAAAATAACCCTGTCTTGATCGGTGAGCCGGGCGTAGGCAAGACGGCCATCGTTGAGGGACTGGCGCAGCGCATTTCCGATGGCGAGGTGCCGAGCTTCCTCGCGGAAAAGCGGGTTCTGGCGCTGGATTTGTCGCTGATTGTCGCGGGCACCAAGTATCGCGGCCAATTTGAAGAGCGGCTGAAGACCATCATGAAGGAGCTGATGGAGAATCAGAACTCTATCGTGTTTATCGACGAGCTGCATACGCTGGTAGGTGCGGGATCGGCGGAAGGTTCACTCGACGCGGCGAACATTCTCAAGCCTGCGCTCTCTCGCGGCGAGATTCAGTGCATTGGCGCCACCACGCCGTCTGAGTATCGCAAGTCGATCGAGAAAGACCGCTCGCTCGAACGACGCTTCCAAGCGGTCAAGGTGCCTCCTCCGAACGAGGAAGATGCGATCAAGATCATCATGGGTATCAAGGATCGCTACGAGAAGTTCCACGCGGTGAGCTATACCGACGACTCGATCAACTTCGCGGTATCGCACTCGAATCGCTATATTCCGGACAGGTTCCTGCCGGACAAGGCGATCGATCTGATCGACGAGGCGGGCGCGCGTGTGAAGCTGCGCCAGACGTCGTTACCCGAAGAAATTACCGAAGTTCAGAAGCGGATCAAGTTCATCGTGCACCGCATGGAAAATGCCATTGCGAATCACGAGTTCGAAAAGGCTCGCTTCTATTCGGATGAGGAGCGCAAGGAGCGCGAGAACCTGCGTGCGCTGCGCGACAAGTATCACCTCGACGACTCGACGGCAGGTATCGTGAGCCGCGAGGACATCGAGGATGTGGTGAGCCGCTGGACGGGCGTACCGATCACCTCGATCAAGGAAGAAGAGACGCAGAAGCTGCTGCGCGTGGAAGAAGAGCTGCACAAGCGCGTGATTTCGCAGGATAAGGCGATCTCAGCGCTGGCGCGGGCGATTCGGCGTTCGCGGGCGGGACTCAAATCTCCGCACCGGCCGATCGGGTCGTTCCTGTTCTTGGGGCCGACCGGCGTGGGCAAGACGGAGATGGCGCGCACGCTGGCGCAGTTCCTCTTCGGATCGGAGAAGGCGCTAATTCGCTTCGATATGTCGGAGTTCATGGAGAAGCATTCGGTCTCGAAGCTGATCGGCTCGCCCCCGGGATATGTGGGCTACGAGGAGGGCGGACAGCTGACGGAGCGGGTGAAGCGGTCGCCATACTCGGTGGTTCTGCTGGACGAAATCGAGAAGGCACATCCGGATGTCTTCAACATCCTGCTGCAAGTCTTTGAAGACGGTCAGTTGACGGACGGCCTGGGGAACACGGTCGACTTCAAGAACACCATCATCATCATGACCTCGAACATCGGTGCGCGGCACCTGCAGCGTAAACAGGGGCTCGGCTTTCAGAGCGACCGCGAAGACATCGTGATGGACAAGATCGAAGAGCTGGTGAAGGGTGAGGTGAAGCGAACCTTCAATCCTGAGTTTCTGAACCGCATCGATGAGATCATTTTGTTCCAGTCGCTGACGGATGCGGACTTGATCCAGATAGTCGAGTTGCTTATGCAGCAGCTGAACTCGAACCTGGCACAGAAGGCTATTACCATCTCGGTGACCGAGGACGCCAAGAAGTGGATCCTGGAAAAGACGCTGATCGACCGCAGCTACGGAGCGCGCCCACTGCGCCGCGCCCTGCAGCGCTACGTCGAAGACCCGCTCTCGGAGGCCCTCATCGCAGGGGGTATTACCGAACGTCCGGCGTTCCTCGAGGTTTACCTCGAAAACAACCAGCTTTATTACCGCCCTATCGGCAAGGAGGGCACGGAAAAAGTGGAGGGCATTCTCCTCTTCAGCTAGGTTTCCCCCTCTTTCGCTTGAACAGAGCCCTGTCCGTTGTGGACAGGGCTTTTCTTTGGAAGTGACCAGGTCTCCGGTTTAACGGCCAAACATCAGGTGGATGAAGGAGCCGACATATCCGGCGACGTCCTGAGGGTGTTGCTTCTTCACCTGCGCGGTTTCGGATGGACCGGTTGGCATGGCAGGAACGACATTGGAAGCCATGTGCACAGGCGCTGCGGCGACCGACGGCGACGGTGAAGTTTCGTTATCCGCTCCCGGAGAGGCGCCCTCACAGGAGCATCCTGCGGCTGAATTTTCCATGTGTCCGTCGGCGAGCCGCACGTGGCTTTGCCCGGGAACGTTAAATACGGCATCCCCAACTAACTGGCTCACGCGGAAGTAGGCGCCGGACTGGACGTTACCTGTTAGACAGAGGTCTCCACGGCGGCCTGTGGACACCTGCAGGACACCGGTATCGCCCTCGTGAACATTTCCCTGCATCTCAATGCGCCAGTCCGGCGTCATCACCACATCGTTCGTATGCACGGGAAATGGTTGCTGAGAGCCGCCCTCCTCAAAGGCCACCATTACGCCACTGTTCTGATTTGCAGCCAGGATCTGCACTTGAGAATGTGGACAGAGGAGCAGCGAGCCTCCACTTGCAAAGTTCACGGCGAGATTCCGGGTGGTGGATTCGAAGCGGTCTCCGCTGTAGAAGGCGAATCGCCCCCCGGAGATGCGGACTGTCCCGGAGACGATGCCGTCTAGCGTGTCCACGTTTCCCATGGTGACGCCAGTTTCATCGAAGGAGGCGGAGGCCAGTCGGGCGGCGGGCAGGATTGCCAACACCAACAGGACAGCCGTAGCCGCGACTCTCAGACGGAGGCCGCCGCGCGCTGGCCGGTCAGTATTCGGACCGCAGTGGTTCGGACTGCCGGAGTCTGGACAGCCGGGGTCCGGACAGCTGGGGTTCTCGAGAATCGCGGATTTTGGATTATGGGTGCTCAATGGGCGCGATCCGTCTGTGGGATATCTCCAAACCAGCGGCTGATCTCAAACGCTGCTCTGCGAATTTCCCCCCACTGCGCATCTACCGCAGCAAGTTTGTCGTTCGGAAAATCCTGGAAGAGATCCATGGCGAGGCCTGAACCGCGCATTCCAGGATGCGTTTCAAGGTGGACGAGAGCTTGCCGCCGCCGCTGTTCGAACCACTGGTCTATCTCTTCGCGGATTGTCTCGATGCGCTGCCAGCTTCCGTTCAAAACGGACAAATGTTCGCGGAAGCCGTCGATACCCTTCGTTGCAGGAGCTTCCGGGGCAACCGGCGCTGTGTCCAGTAATGGGGTGCTGGCCTCTGTAGGCGGACTTGCAATGGGGAGCTGGCTTGGCGCCCGCAACTCAGCGATTTCAATCCACCTGTTTTGGGGGGTCTCTGTGGGGTTGGCTTCTATGGTAATGGCCTCTACGGGAATGGCTTTCATGGGGGCGGTATTCGGATGCTCGCCCGAGTGTTCGGGGTGAAAGATCTGAGCCGCCGGCAGTAGATCCCATGGGACAACTTCGAGTCTGTCAAAACTTCCGCTCAACCGTGCGACGGGCTCCCCGTCATTTAGGCCGAGCATTCCAAAATTCCGATGAGATGGGGTTCGTTCGTCGCTACCCCCCGTTGCTCCGCCTTCCTGCTGGCGATACAGCCTGGACCACGCAACGGCGGGAAGGGCCAGCATGAAACCCATGGCCAGCATATCTGAAACAGGCACAGCCTTTGGAAAGCGCCGCGCCAGAAGGCCGTTGGTTCCCAGACCATACAAGACCGCCGCTGAGAAAACCGACAAACTAATCCATCCCATCCAATATGCCTCCTGCTGGCTGAAGCTGAGTTGGCGACGGCGCCTCTCTATCAACATCCAGAGCAGAGATGTGAGCCAAACGGCGGTAAAGACGCTAAAGAAAAACCATGTGGTATGCATCCGGTCAAGCAGCGCGGACGCCGCAGTCCTGATGCCAGCAAATACCTGGGCGGCGCGGAGGTCATGGGCTGGAACAGGTCCGCGCCTCAGTCTGGGTATTAGCTTCGACCAATCCGCGGGGTGTGACGGAAAAGCCAGACGAGCATAAATTAGAAATCCAGCCGCAACCGCTGCAAGAAGGGCATAACAGCCTACCAGGGACGAAAACCTTCTCTCCATCTGTTGCAAAGACCAGTACCTACCCACAACCGTCAAGACAATTTGGTGACAACTCGGCTTATCCTAGCAGCGAAATCAGAAGAATCAAGCATCAATTTTCATCGAGCACGTACCAACTCTCCGAAAATGTCCCAGGAAACTACACTGAAAGTACTTTTACAGCGAAATTGGGCAGTTACTTGTGTAGTCCCTAGGCTTAAGGAGTCAGCGGTGCCGCAGGCGAGTCGCTAAGCGCTCGTACCCTACTAGTCTGCGCTGAGCCGATGTCCGTTCACTGCAGGAGAGAAAGCCAAGCGACAAGAGCGGCGAATTTTTCGTCTTGCGTCCAGGGAGGACCAAGCGACGAGCCGAGATCGGCGAGACAACGAGGTAGCTCGTGAGACAGCTTGCCAAGAGCATGAGAGGCCATTTCCAGCAGTTCGCTCTCTTTAACAGCTAGTGCTCTGACGCCGCACCGCTTAGCTGCGTAGAGCAACGCCTCGCGGAAGAGTTCCCCGTCGGCGGTGTGTATGAGAGCATGCGACGCCAGAATTTGTACGAGACTTGGAAGCGGCTTTCCAGACGCAAGAAGAAGGCCGCAAAGGCTGACCTCATAACCCTGCTTCTGAAGGTCGGTCTGAACAGACTGGACGACCTTGTAGGCAAGACGTCTTGCTTCCGCCTGCGCGCACAAGATGAAAGCTCGAGCGTTGCAAAGCGGCATCTTTTCCGCTGTGTGATATGGCTGGCGGAATTCATAGGTGAAGGTCTCAACGAGGTGAGGGCGCTCACGCAGGAGGATGCGAGGCGAGCCTTCGTCGAGCGATATCGCCACGAGGGCGGTCCATCCCGAATGAGCACGAAAACCCAGGGCAGCTTGCCTCATAAGAATTTTCGCCAGGCCGAATCATTCCAACTTAGGCGTGCCACTACTCCAAGAGTTGACTATATCTGGACGACCTTCTTGGCGGCACTTACCGCGTTCGAGGCAGAATCGACGACATCGTTGACGATGCCTTTGCCACGTTTCACATATTTTTCAGCATGATCGCCGAGGGTGTCAGCGGCATCCTTGAGATAGTCTCCGGCGTCTTCCAGACCACGGCGAAGCTGACGACGCGTCTTTTCTCCCGATTGGGGCGCACAGATCAGAGCTACGGCTGCACCTGCTGCTACTCCCACAGCAAAAACAGCCCAAAACTTAATTGCATTCATAATGGCGTTCCTTTCCTGACCGTATTGACGGTATACCCGCTATGAGATTGCAGCGCAAGCCTATTGGTTGCTGGGGCACGTCGGTTTCGGGGTTATCTAGGGGAAACATTTTGCGCGGCGGTCGCGGGAAGCGCCGGACCCTTGATATAGCGGCTAGCGAAGGTCAGAAATGTCGGCCAGTTCGGAGCAGGTGTGTGTCCGCCGCCATGCTGGCGAAAGGCGATCTCGCCGTCGATGAGAGGGGTTTCGATGGGCGGGAATTCAGCGGTCCCCAAGTCCCTTTTGCCGAGAAGCCGGTATACGGGTCCGGCGGCGACTGCGGCGAGGAACATGCCCTTGGGGTCGGTCCAGCCGTCGCCCGGAACCGCGCCTCCGCCGATGAACACCGGACGTGGTGCACAGAGGGCGATCAACTCGTGCGCGTCGGCGGGCAGGTCGTTCCAGTGAAGCGGGCCGGCGTACTTGATGAAGTTGCCAGCCATCCAGTGGTATTCGCCGGTGCCGGCGAGGTTTTCGACAATTTCTCCAAAATTACGGCGATTGAGCTTGGCTCCGCCTTCGCCGGAGGAACTTATGTAGGCGATCGCGAATCGGGGGTCGTAGGCCATGGCGACGAGCGCGGCCTTGCCGTAGCGCGAGTGGCCCTCGATGCCGACCTGACGAGCATCGACGGATTTGTCCGTTTCAAAGTAGTCGAGTGCGCGGCTGGCTCCCCACGCCCAGGCACGCAGAGCTCCCCAGTCGTCGGGTTTGCGAGGCTGGCCCTTGTTACAAAGGCCAATGATACCTTGAGTGAGACCCGCACCGTTGTCGGCCTGGACGCTGGTGGGGATGTAGACGGCGTATCCCCAGCCTTTAGCGAGAACCTGCTGCTGCCACGTAGGCCCTGGATACACCGGCTGCGGAGGCAGGCGCTTCATGAGAGCGGCCATGAAGGCGGGATCGAAAGCGAGCTCCATCATGACCGGAACCGGGCCGGTTGCGTTTGCGGGAGTGGTCAGGGTGAGCTGGATGTCGACGGTGACGAGGGGATACGACGAGTTGTCGACGTGGCCCACAAGCTTCTTGGTGATGACCGGCAGATCGCCATTCGTTTCGTAGGTTGTGCTGATGACTTCCCAGCGAACCGTAGGTGTGTTTGCAGGCACCCGGCCGTAGATTTCGCGATCGAAGGCTGCGACAATCTCGGGGCGGCGCTGAGTCCGCCACATTTTGGTGGTAGTGACTTTCTTGCCATTATTCAGGACCAGCGGGTCGGGGAGATCGGGGTAGGGATTCGCCTTGGACTCGTCGTAGTTGGCAGCGTAGGGAGACTTTGGGTCGCCGTCGGCGCCGCGGCGGATGGAGGTGATCTGGAGCGCATCCATCATGCGCTGGTGGTCCTGCTCGGCGGTGAGTTGGACGGGCGGAGGAGTTTGCGCTGCTGCGACGAGGGTCAGGAGGAAGAAGCCAGCTGTGAGTCGTCCGATGCGCACGGATGTCCCCGATTTTCTTGCGAGATAGTTGAGAACGGCCCAAGAATATCGATTTAGTAAGAGATTGGGCAAGGGACGCTTCCCATGTCCCAGAATCGGGACATGGGACACCCGCATCACGGGTTGACGCTTAGCTTCTCCCTGCCAACTGCTGTGCCTGTAGCACCACCAGTTCACTGAGATCTTTCTTTTCGAGGCCGTGGACCTGTTTGTTGAACTCGTCCACCTTGCTGGACCAATTCATCGAGCAGAATTTCGGACCGCACATAGAGCAGAAGGCGGCCTCTTTGTAGTAGTCGTCGGGGAGGGTTTCGTCGTGCATGGAGCGAGCGGTTTCGGGATCGAGGGAGAGCGCGAACTGCTTCTCCCAGTCGAAGGTGTAGCGGGCATAGCTGATGGCGTCGTCGCGGTCCTGCGCACCAGGCCGATGACGGGCGATGTCGGCGGCATGTGCGGCGATCTTGTAAGCGATCATGCCATCCTTCACATCCTTCTCGTTGGGCAGGCCGAGGTGTTCTTTCGGCGTGACGTAGCAGAGCATGGAGGCTCCGTGCCAGCCGATCATGGCAGCGCCGATGGCTGAGGTGATGTGGTCGTAGCCGGGTGCGATATCGGTGACCAGCGGGCCGAGCGTGTAGAAGGGCGCGCCGAAGCAGTATTCCACTTCCTTATCGACCTGTTCCTTGATCTTGTCGAGCGGAACATGGCCGGGGCCTTCGATCATGACCTGAACGTCGCTTGCCCAGGCCTTCGACGTCAGGTCGCCCAGAGTCTTGAGTTCGGCAAACTGGGCTTCGTCGCTGGCGTCGGCGATGGAGCCCGGACGCAGTCCGTCGCCGAGCGAGAAGCTGACGTCGTACTTGGCCATGACCTTCACGATGCGGTCGAAGTGCTCGTAGAGGAAGTTTTGCTTGTGATGGTGGGTCATCCACTGCGCTAGGATGGCTCCGCCGCGGCTCACAATGCCGGTGATGCGTTTGGCCACCATAGGGACGTACTGGATGAGCACGCCGGCATGGACGGTGAAGTAATCGACGCCCTGCTGAGCCTGCTCCTCGATGACTTCGAGGTAGAGGTCGATGTTCAGGTCCTCGAGCCTCTTGACCCGCTGGAGAGCCTCGTAGATGGGCACCGTGCCGATTGGGACGGGCGAGTGGCGCAGAATAGTGTCGCGAATCTCGGGGATGTTGCCGCCGGTGGAGAGATCCATGACGGTGTCGGCTCCGTGCTGGATGGCCATGTGCAGCTTGCGCAGCTCTTCGTCAATGTTTGACGTAACGGCGGAGTTGCCGATGTTGGCGTTGACCTTGCACCTAGTGGCGATGCCGATGCCCATAGGCTCGAGCTCGGGGTGGTTAATGTTCGCCGGGATGATGAGGCGTCCGGCGGCGATCTCATCGCGGACCAGCTCGGCGGCCATGCTTTCGCGGCGCGCGACGTAGTCCATCTCTTCGGTGATGTGGCCGAGACGGGCGAAGTGCATCTGCGACATATTGGGGTCGCCGGTACGCTCGGCTTCGGCTTTGCGTCGCACGATCCATTCGGCTCGGGGCTGGAGGATTTCAAGAGTTGCGTTCTGCGAAAGGCCGTTGGTCGTCATGGTCACCCCTGTAAGGAAATCGATACTAGCGTGTTGCATGAGTTCGATGATGGGAGGTCAAGGCTGATTCGAATTATAGATTGATGTGCCGCAATAGCGTATCGTTGTCGGGGCTGGCACATTTGCCACGACTGCTCTCTGGTCATAAACTTAAGGCAGACATATGGAGAACAAGAACCAAAGCACGCGGATCGGTGTGGCGATCTTGATTATTCTCGGCGTGATTGCCGCGCTGGCGGTCAGCGGAGTGCACGCCAACAAGAGCTATTACGTGACGATCCAGGAGCTCGATGCCATGGGCTCGAAGGCCTATACGCGCAACCTGCGCGTGGCCGGCAATGTGCTGCCCGGTTCCATTCGGCACAGTGGAACCAATGCCGAGTTCGTTCTGGTCGAAAATGCGAACAAACTGCGGGTTTCGTATCAGGGCGAGGAGCCTCCGCCGGATACGTTCAAGGACAACTCGCAGGCATTGGCGATTGGCACATACGGGCACGATGGCGTCTTCCATGCGACACAGCTGCAGGCCAAGTGCGCTTCGAAGTATGCTCCCGCTCCGGGAGCAAAACCTCCCGTGACTCCAGTTACGGGAACGACGGCTGCAATGGCTTCTCCAGCGGTTAGTCCGCGGTAAGCCGGTCTCTCGATTCCCAATTCCCTGCCGCTGTTTATACTCCCAACAGCATGGCGTCTGTTGCCGATCTCGAATCCGTCTCCAAGCTTTATGGCACCTTTGTGGCGCTGCGCAAGGTTTCGCTGAGTTTTGAGCGGGGACGCTGCTATGTGCTGCTGGGCGAAAATGGCGCTGGCAAATCGACGCTGCTGCGCCTGATTGCCGGACTGATCCGTCCGACATATGGTGGCGTGCGTGTGTTCGGCAAGAAGCCGGAGGATGCTCGGGCGCGCATCGGCTACATGAGCCATGCGCCCATGCTCTATGACGAGCTTTCCGGTGCTGAAAACCTGCGCTACTTCGCGAGCCTTTACCGGGAACGGACCTGCATGTCTCCGGAAGAGGCATTGCACTCCGTTGGACTCGATGCTTCACTAACGCGGCCTGTTGGCCAGTATTCCCAGGGCATGCGGCAGCGGGCCTCGCTGGCGCGGGTGATGCTGTCACAGCCGGAGCTGCTGCTGCTCGACGAGCCCTTCTCCAACATGGACGCGGCCAGCGCGCAGCAAATGCTGAATTTGCTGGTGCGGCTGCGAGCGGAGGGCAAGACGATTCTGCTGACCACACATCAGCGCGAGTTGGCGGAGCCGGTCGCCGATTTTCTGCTTACCTTACAGGCGGGCAGCGTGGCCTCGCTGCTGGAGACAGCGGCGGGGGTTCGGCGATGAAGACGAATGCGGCGCGGTATCTCGATTCGCTACGGATTCTCTATGAACTGCGTGAGTATGCGGTTGATCCGGAAGAGTTTTCGGCGCTGATGGTCGCGGAGAAGATTGGGATGCCGCCGGAGCAGGTCTTCAAGACGCTGCTTTGCGTTACCAGCGAGCGCGAGTATGTGTTTGCCGTTGTACCGGGCAATGAGGAGCTGGACTTCAAGAAACTGGCTCGCGCGGCGGCCACGCGAAAGACCGAAATGGTTTCGCTGAAGGAGGTTGAGCCACTCACGGGATATGTCCGCGGCGGGGTGACGGTGTTCGGCGCGCGGAAGGATTTTCCTGCTTACGTGGACGAGACGATTGAGCTGTTCGATGTGATGTCAGTTTCGGCGGGAACCCGCGGGACGCAGATTGTGCTTTCTCCCGCGGACTATCTGCTGGCTTCGGGAGCTACGATCGCGGCGCTGACCAAGGACGCGCACCGATGAGGCAGGCTTATTTTCTGATCCACCTGGCGAAGGACCTGCGGATTGAGTGGCGCTCGCGGGATGCGATCAACTCGATGCTGTTTTTCGCGCTGCTGGTGGTGGTGATCTTCAGCCTGGCGTTCGATCCTACCCGGGCGGTTTCGCGGCAGATCTCGGGGCCGATTCTTTGCGTGGCGATTTTGTTCGCCGCGGTCAGCGCTCTAAACCAGGCGTGGGCGCGCGAGCTGCGGCATAGCGTTCTTGACGCACACCGGATGACTCCGGCGCCAGGGGCTTCGCTGTTTCTGGGCAAGGTGCTGGCGAATTTTCTTTTTGTGACCGCGGTGGAGGTGCTGCTGGCGCCACTGTTCGCGATCTTTTATAACCTGCATCCCCTGGGAAATGTCTGGCTGCTACTGCTCGCGGTGCCGCTAGGGACGTGGGCGATTCTCGTCAATGGAACGTTCTTCGCGGCGCTATCAATTCGCTCGCGCAATCGCGAACTGCTGCTGCCTCTGATCCTGTTCCCGATCTTCATGCCGGCGCTGCTGGCTATGGTGCTGGCGATTTCTGCGATTTTGTCGGGAGAGTCAGATCCTGCGCTGTGGATCAAGCTGCTGCTGGGGTACGACGTCATCTTCACGACGATCAGCATGCTGCTGTTCGAGATTGTGCTGCACGCGGAGTAGGGGCTGTCCAGGCTCTACCAGTGGCCGGTGATGTCGAGGTGCAAGACGCGCACGGTAATAAACGCGACAATCCAGAGCCCAACGACGACTGAGGCGACGGTGAATACCACCCTGCCCATGTGCCTGTCTTCGGGGTGGGAAGATCTTCCCTTCCGGAGGCCAAAAAATTGTCCGAGCAGACCGACGAGGAGAATTACCCCGCCCAGGATGAGAGTAAACCACGCCATGGCTATCCTTTTTACTCCTGTTGAAGCACAGTTGGGAAGGGGTTGAGCTGGATGAAACGGCTGAAGCCTTCATCCGGTAAACTATGGGGTAACTCTAAGGACGGAAGATGAAGTTGTTTCGCTGGTTGTGGTTGGTTCTGACTCTGGCGCTACTCGCCAATGGATTTCGCGTAGCCATGTTTGTGGTTCCGGTCGACCAGGAACAAGGCGAGATTTTTCGTATTTTCTTCTACCACTTCCCTTCCGCGATGATGGCGTTCCTGTTCTTCTTCCTGAGTTTTCTCGCCTCGATCGCATACTTGATCTATCGCAAGTCAAACACCCCCCGAGCGATGAAGGCGGATGCCTTTGCGCTGGCCAATGCCGAGATGGGCGTTGCCTTCTGCACCGTCGTGCTGATCACCGGACCGCTCTGGGCGAGGCCGGTGTGGGGCATCTGGTGGACGTGGGATGCTCGGTTGACGACGACACTGATGCTTTATCTGATCTACGTCGCGTACCTGTTGCTGCGGCGTTTTGTGGAGGGCCCGGAGATGCGCACACTGGCTGCGGTGATGGCGATCTTCGGCTATGTGGATGTGCCGATTGTATATATGTCCACCCGCTGGTGGCGGACCCAGCATCCGGCGCCGGTGATTGGCGGGGGAGCCGACTCGGGTCTTGACCCCAGCATGTGGCCCGCCGTGTGGTGGAATCTGGCTGGATGGCTGGCGTGGGGCATTTTTGTGGTCGGTTTGCGATACGCAGCTGAATACCGCCAGCAGTTAGCAGAACAACGGGCCGCACATGCGGCACTGGAGGCCGCATGAACCCGATGTTTCACCGCCATCTTGTGCTGGCTTATGTTGCCACGTGGATCATCCAGCTGGGATATCTCGCGTACGTGGCCCTAAAGTGGAAGACCGCAGGCAAAGCCGGGACAAATAGTAATAAAAATCTTTCCCCCTGAATGTCACGCTTTTCCAATTCGATGTCACTATCTGGCGAATGCTCAGAGGAATAGCCATGCCGTGGCAGCCAACTTTGTCATGCCCGGGCGTCATCAAAGGATCAGATCAGATAACAGTCGAGTTTCTGAGAGCGACCGCGATGATGCCTATCTTCCATCACCCTCTTGTACTTGCGATCGTTGTTGCGTGGGCCATTCAACTCGGACATTTTGCCTACATCGTCATTCAGTGGCGCTCAAATCGCGCAGAATAATCTGATCGTTAAAGCTTGTTGTTCCGAGTGTGGCCCAAAACGAAGATTTTTCGTCTAACCAGTGCGTCGGCTACTAGGACGCTGCTGGTATATCGAATGATGACAATGATTTTTCCCCGGCGCATGCTATTGCTGCCCATGTTTGGCCTGCTCGCAGGACCGTTCACCGCGTGGGGGCAGAGTGCTTCAACCACCCCTGCGAATGCTCCAACTACCACCGTGAAGGTGAACGTCAACGTTGTGACTATGGCGGTAACCGTACGCGACAAGCACGGCGCCATTGTGCCCAATCTGACCAAGGACGATTTCACCCTCGCCGAGGATGGGCGTCCGCAAACTATCAAGTACTTCAATCTCGACAAGGATCTGCCGCTTAACCTCGGGCTGTTGGTCGATACCAGCATGAGCCAGCGCAACGTGATCGGCGATGAGGAAAAGGCCAGCCAGCACTTTCTGGACCAGATGCTCACGGACGCCAAGGACAAGGCCTTTCTGATTCAATTCGCCCGCGAGGTGGATCTGCTTGAAGACCTGACATCGGACAAAAACAAGTTGCGCGCGGCGATCGACCAACTCGGGGCGCCACAGTTCCAACGCACGAGCAGCGATGGATCGGATCCTGATTCCGGGAGTGGATCGGGCGGTCATCACTACGGTGGAGGCGGAACGGCGCTCTACGATTCGATCTATCTCGCCTCCAACGAAGTAATGAAACAGCAACAAGGGCGCAAAGCGATTGTCGTACTGACCGATGGGGTCGATCGCGGCAGCAAGGAGACGCTCAACAGCGCAATCGAAGCCGCGCAACGCGCCGATACCGTCGTTTACGCCATTTACTACAAGGGGGAAGAGTCGCACAACAACGGCGGCGGTTTCCCCGGGGGCGGACGCCATGGTGGAATGGGATATCCGGGTGGTGGATATCCCGGCGGTGGTTACCCGGGCGGGGGACGCGGCGGTCAACGACCGCAGCCGCAGGAATCACGCGTTGACGGCAAAAAGATTCTCGAGCAGATGAGCGGGCAGACCGGCGGACGTGTATTTGAGGTTACGAAAAAAGAAACTGCCGACCAAATTTACACAACCATTGCCGAAGAGATGCGCAGCCAGTATATGCTCGGTTACACGCCCGAGAAGCAGAGCAGCGATAGCGGTTATCACAAGATTGCTCTGGCAGCAAAGAAGAACGATCTAGCTGTACAGACGCGCGATGGGTATTACTCTGACCGGTAACCGCTCGCAGTAGCGAACCGTATCCCCGGAACCGCCAACCCGGGCTACAATGAGCTGTGCGACGCGCGCTGGTCATCTCGCTGGTACTGCTGTTCAGCCTGCCGCTGGTCTCGCCTCTATTGGGGACAAGCGCGGCGGAAGCGACTCTGCCAGCCTGCTGCCGGAGAGGCGGCAGGCATCACTGCGCGACGCCATCCAAGAGCGGAAGCCAGGGCTTCGACGCGCGTACTGTCAGCGAAAAGTGCCCATATACTCCTGCTTCCGCGGTTCTGCTGTTGCCGTCCTTCACGCCCTCGACAGCGGCCTCTGTATTCAGAGGTATAACGCGCCACCCTGCGATTTCGTCACAAACTGCCGCACAATTTCGCATTTCTTTTGATCGCTGCCGCCAAAAGCGCGGTCCTCCTGCTCTCCTCGTTTAATCCGTATCTCCTGTAGAAGCGCTATCCGAGCCTCTGTCTCACCCTCGGCTGGAGCTTCGTTCTACTCGTAACAGTGTTGGATACGATTCATCGCTGTCATTGCGATGAGGAGACGTTTCGATGCGGAAAATCGTATGGTTCGCATTAGTTCTTAGCCTGCTGTCCGCGACAGCTGCTCAAGCTACAGTATTCGGCAAGGTGGGAGGAGTTGTTCACGATCCTCGCCATCGCCCGATCAAAGGCGCGCTCGTAACGCTGCATGCTGCGGACTCCGACTTCACCGAGACTCAGACGACCAACCAGGACGGAGAGTTCCGATTCCTGGCCATTCCATTGGGCGAGTACATCCTCTCTGTTGCACAACCCGGCTTCAGCACAGTCGAGCAACATATCACCGTCGCAACAGACTCAACGGCCGCCCTCCACTTTCAGCTGTCGATCGCTACGGTGCAGCAATCTACGCATGTGACGGCAGAATCTTCGGTCACGAATCCGGATTCCGCCACACCCACTACGCTGATCAGCCGCGAGAATATCGCCCGCACGCCGGGGGCCGATCGCACCAACAGCCTGACAATGATTACCGACTACGTGCCGGGAGCGTATGTCACGCATGACATGCTGCATATGCGCGGCGGCCACCAGCTTAGCTGGCTCATTGACGGAGTGGCCATACCGAACACCAACATCGCCAGCAACATCGGTCCACAGATCGATCCCAAAGACATCGACTATTTAGAAGCGAATCGCGGCAGCTATACGGCCGACATGGGAACCCGCACCTACGGTGTCTTCGACATTGTTCCTCGCAGCGGCTTTGAGCGCGATCGCGAGGGCGAACTGGTCATCGCTTTGGGGAACTACTATCAGAACAACAATCAATTGAGCCTGGGCGGTCACTCGGAAAAGTTCGCCTGGTTCACCAGCCTCAACGGCAACCGCAGCAACGATGGTCTGCAGCCACCCATCGAGCAGCCGGTCCATGATGCCGAGAATGGTTACGGCGGATTTGCGTCGTTTATCTATAACCACGACTCGGCGAATCAGCTTCGTCTGGTCACGCAGGCTCGCGCCGACTATTACCAGATTCCGTATGATCCCAATCCAGACAGCTGGCAGAACCAGCTCTACAACTCAAGCGGCCTGCGTGATGGGGAGCATGAAACGGACTTCTACGCGGCATTCACTTGGGTGCACACCTATAATTCGTCCACGCTCCTACAGCTTTCGCCTTTTTACCACTTCAACAGCGCCAAGTATGAACCCAGCGCGAACGATCAACCAACGGCGACTACATCCGATCAAACGGCAAACTACGGGGGGCTGCAGGGATCCATCTCGACCATAGTGGCGAAGAATTCCATCAGCGCCGGCATTTACGGTTATGGCCAACATGAGAGCGATCTCTTTGGGGTTGTCTTCAACGACGGCAGCTATCCGAACTTCTCGCATCCGCAAGGTATCGCGGGTGGGCTGGTGGAGACATTTGTCCAGGACAACTACAGGCCGACCTCATGGCTCGCTCTTATCGGCGGCGTGCGGCAGAGTCACTTCCAGGCCGCCATCACCGAGAATACTTTCTACCCGCGCCTCGGCGCGGCAGTGCAGGTCCCCAAGCTTCACTGGGTCTTACGTGCGTTCTATGGGTGGTATTATCAGCCGCCGCCCCTCACCACAATCTCCGGCCCGGTGCTCGAGTTCGCCACGGGCAATAACACCAGCTTCGTTCCGCTGCATGGCGAGCGCGACGAGGAGTATCAGTTCGGCGTACAAATCCCCTACCATGGATGGCTGCTTGACGCGGACACCTTCCAAACGCGCGCCACCAATTTCCTCGACCACAGCAATATCGGCGAATCGAGCATTTTCATCCCCGTCACTGTGCAGGGGGCGCTGATTCAGGCATGGGAACTTACGCTGCGCTCCCCGCAATCGTGGCGCTATGGGCAATTCCATCTGGCATATTCGAATCAGATTGCACAGCAGATTGGCCCGATCACCGGCGGTCTCATCTGCTATCCGCCGGGTTCCGAAGCTTGCGTCGTTGCGCCAGGGTATTCGCCGCTGGACCATGATCAGCGCAACACCCTAAACGTGGGCTTTAACGCGAATCTTCCCTTTCACGCTTATGGTTCATTCAACGTGTATTACGGCTCGGGATTCCACAATGGTTTTCCGGACCCGCCGTCACCCTTTACCGGCGACTACCTGCCGGCACACACAACTGCGGATCTGGCCGTCGGGAAATCGTTCGGCGAGAGATTTACGGTCTCCGCAACGACCATCAACGTTGCGAATACCCGAGTGCTTCTCGACAACAGCCTCACCTTTGGCGGGTTTCACTACAACGATCCACGACAAATTTACGGGGAAGTGCGTTACCGCTTCCACTTCTGATCCCGCTCAGGCGGAAGCACCATGTTGTCTTTGGCCCAGTCGTAGGTGCGGCGGATACCCTCTTCGAGGGTGGTCTGGGCCTGCCACCCAAGAGCGTGGATGCGGGACACATCCAGCAGCTTTTGCGGGGTGCCGTCGGGCTTGGTGATGTCGAACTCAAGCTTGCCCTCAAAACCGATGACGCGGCAGACCAGCTCAGCAAGTTCGCAAATGCTGAGGTCGTGGCCCGTACCAATGTTGATGAGCGGCGGTTCGGCGGAATTCAACAATGTCTGGAATCGAGAATCGGGCAGATTCATCAGGAAGGCGCAGGCCTGGGCGAGGTCGTCACTGTAGAGGAGTTCGCGGCGGGGAGTGCCGGTTCCCCAAACGGTGACCTTCTTCCCGCCGGAGGCCTTCGCCTCCGCGGCCTTGCGGATGAGCGCGGGGAGGACGTGCGATTTGTTGAGGTCGAAGTTGTCTCCGGGGCCGTAAAGGTTGGTGGGCATTGCCGCAAGAAACTTTGTCCCGTATTGGCGGTTGTAGGACCAGCACATCTCGATGCCGGCGATTTTAGCCAATGCGTATGCGCGGTTGGTGGCTTCGAGTGGGCCAGTGAGCAGGTACTCTTCCTTGATGGGTTGCGGACAAAGCCTGGGATAGATGCAGCTTGAGCCGAGAAAGAGCAGCCGTTTGACGCCCGAGCGATACGCCGCGTCGATCACGTTGGTCTGGATCTCGAGGTTATCGCGTATAAAGTCAGCTGGATATGTATCGTTGGCAAGGATTCCGCCAACCTTCGCCGCCGCAAGAAAGACATAGTCGGGACGCTCTTCGGCAAAGAAGCTCGCTACTGCCGTGTCACTCAGGAGGTCGAGCTCGGAGCGAGTTTTGAGCAGCAGCTTGGTGTACCCCTTCCGCTCCAACTCACGCCGGATGGCACTGCCAACCAGACCACGGTGGCCGGCGATGAAAATCCTGCTGGAGTTTTCCATCGACTAATCTCCGCTATTTAGATCTCGTGGAAGTTGTGGGTGGCAAAGCCGTGCTTTTTCACCAAGGCATCACGCTCGGCGGTGGAGAGGTCTTCTGCGATCATCTCCTTCACCAACTCGCGGAAGGTCGTCCGAGGCACCCATCCCAACTCGCGCTTGGCCTTGGAGGGATCGCCGAGCAGCGTCTCAACTTCTGTCGGACGGAAGTAGCGGGGATCGACTGAGACCACGAGACTGTTATTGGAGTAGGCCTTCTCGTCGACGCCGATGCCCTCCCAGCGCAGGGACAGATCGAGGAACTCGGCGCTGAGGTTCACGAAGTCCCGGACGCTGTGCTGTTCGCCAGTGGCAATAACGTAGTCGCGGGGCTCCTGCTGCTGGAGCATGAGCCACTGCATCTCGACGTAGTCGCGCGCATGGCCCCAATCGCGAAGCGCGTCCAGGTTGCCAAGGTACAGGGTGTCTTGAAGCCCGGCCTTAATACGGGCCAGAGCGCGGGTAATTTTCCGGGTGACGAAGGTCTCGCCGCGCATGGGCGACTCATGATTGAAGAGAATGCCATTACAGCCATAAATTCCATAAGCCTCACGATAATTCACGGTAATCCAATAGGCGTAAAGCTTGGCCACGGCATAGGGCGACCGAGGATAGAACGGAGTGGTCTCTGTCTGCGGGATCTGCTGCACGAGGCCATAGAGTTCCGAGCTGGAGGCCTGGTAGAAACGGGTCTTCTTCTCAAGCCCGAGCATGCGGATGGCTTCGAGAAGGCGGAGCGTGCCTAAGGCATCGGTGTTCGCAGTGTATACAGGCTCCTCAAAGGACACGTGGACGTGACTTTGGGCAGCCAGATTGTAGATCTCATCAGGCTGTACTTTCTGCACGATATGAGTGAGGACACTGGAATCAGTCATATCACCGTAGTGCAGGATGAAGTGTCGACTGGCAACGTGCGGGTCTTCGTAGAGATGATCGATCCGATTGGTATTAAAGAGTGAAGTGCGGCGCTTGACTCCATGCACTTCATAGCCTTTTTTCAGCAAGAATTCAGCCAGGTATGCTCCATCCTGTCCGGTAACGCCGGTAATGAGGGCCTTCTTCAAGTGAGCTCGCTCCTGATGGGTGGTTTGCGAAATGCATCCGGAAAAATTGAGTGAATGTTGCCGGATGTGAACTCACCTGATTCTATGCGGATACGCAGGCATCGCCAAATTCACTCCGGGCTTGGGGAATGGGCCTTAGGCCGGGTTGAGGACGGAATCGCCAGCTCTGTTTTGATGCGGAACAAGCCCTCCATCTCCGCCTCGAATCGCCGCAGTACCTGCTCGCGGCACAGATGCTCCTCAGCGAAGAGGCGCGCGGCCCGGCCCATCTCTTTGCGCAAATCAGCGTTCGCTGCGAGGGAGAGAACGGCTTCGCGTAGCGCGTCCCGATCACCTGGGGCGACATGAATTCCTCGTCCGGAGACCTGATCGGCAACTTGAGTGCCTGGGTATGCGGTCGCGATGACCGGACGGCCAGTGGCCAGCATACCGGTGAGCTTGGAGGGCATAACCAAGGCGGCTGTACCTTCTTTCTGCGGCAGAAGATGGATGTCGGCGGCGTTCAACAGCTCGTTCAGCCTGTGAAGAGGTTGTAAGGGCAGGAGGGAGACATTCTCAAAGCCGGCGGTCATCTGCTCGAGTTTCGGGCGGAAAGCGCCATCACCGCAGAAGACGAAGTGCAGGTGACGTTTGTCGCGCAACTGGTGCGCGAGTTGCGGCAGGGTCTCGAGACCCTGCTTCGCGCCAAGATTGCCTGCGTAGAGCAGCACGATCTGATCTTCACCGATGCCAAGCTCGCGGCGGAACTGGTTTGGGCGGTCGAGGGGCCGGATCGTGTCGATGTCCACCCAATTGGGAAAGTGCACCGCCTTCGCGCTTTCGACTCCTTTTTCGACCAGCCGTGCAACCATAGTGGTCGAGATGCTCGATATGCGCGTGAATCCGTGCATCATCAGGCGCTCATAGGCCACGGCGAGGTTGTGGATTAGACCCTCGGCAGGGAGCAGTTCGAGGTCGAAGGCGGCGTCGATTTCGAAGTCCTGCACGTGCAACCACGCGGCGGCCCCGGAGAGGAAGGCACTGAGGAGGGTGGCAGGCGCACATAAGAAAGCCGGCTCGACGGTAAGCACCACATGCGGACGCCACGCGGTCAGAGCCAGCACGACGGGCAAACTGCTAGTGGCGAAGGAACCAAGGTGCACGGTGCGGCTAATGCCGTTGGGACGCGCCGGAACCCACACCGGGCAGCGATAGATGTGCACGCCAGCCGGCGAGATCTCCTTGCAGTACCTCCACCACTTGTAGTCTTCGTGCACTTTCCATACGGGGTAGTAGGGCGGGGCTGTGACGACGCGAACATCGTGACCCCGCGCAGCGAGCCACTCCATCATTTCTCCAGAATATTTACCGATGCCGGTCAGCTCAGGTGCATAGTTCAATCCCAGGAGGAGAATGCGCAATTTCGGTAGTCCTTTCTAGCCAGGGGCCCGCAAACCGGCAAGTGACAGAGGGGGATGAGAAGGATCCATGTCCAGCATATTCGATTCCGCGAATTCGCTCGACATGAGAAGCTAAATTATCCTTCGATGGCCCACCCCGTCCTGCAACATGTCACGTCTCAACCTCTTGCCACACTAGGCGCCCTTCTGCTCGCCGGTTTTCTCTTGGCCGCAATCTTTGCTCCGCTACTTGCGCCAGCGAATCCTACCACGATCGACCTGAACCATCGACTGGCCCCCCCCAGCGCCGCGCACTGGCTCGGCGCCGACGAACTGGGACGAGATATCCTGTCCCGCATCCTCTATGGAGCACGATTGTCGCTAACAGTTGCGGTCTCGGTGGTGGCTTGCTCGCTGCTCCTCGGCATTGTGCTCGGCGGTATCGCCGGATACTATGGCGGCGTTTTGGATACGACGCTGAATATTTTCGTAATGAATGCTTTTCTTGCTTTACCGGGAATTCTTTTGGCGATTGCGTTTGTCGCGTTCCTCGGTCCGGGGATGATTAATCTCATCTTAGCTTTGTCAATTGGGGGATGGGTGGGGTATGCCCGGCTGGTTCGGGCCCAGGTGCTGGCGGTGCGGGAGCGGGAGTTTGTAGAGGCGGCGCGGGCACAGGGAGCGGGGGATGTACGCATCTTCGTCCGGCATATCTTTCCCAACATGGTGCAGCCCCTGATTGTGCAGGCGGCGATTGGCATGGCCGGTGCGGTTCTGGCAGAGGCGACGCTTAGCTTCCTGGGGCTGGGCATACCGCCTCCGGCGGCGAGCTGGGGTTCCATGCTAAATGACGCTCGATCCCACCTCTTCGACGCACCGCACCTGGTAATCTTTCCGGCGCTGGCGGTAATGCTCTGCGTGCTGTCCTTCAACTTCCTGGGGGACGCCCTGCGGGATTACCTGGACCCGCGCACACGGCTCAGTATCGGGCTGTAGCGATGGTCATCGGTGTTATCTCCGACACGCATGGGCTGCTTCGGCCAGAGGCCGTTGCCGCCCTACACGGGGTCGAGCACATTCTGCATGCTGGCGACGTGGGCGACGCGTTCATCCTCGACCAGCTGGGGCAGATTGCTCCGGTGACGGCGATTCGGGGGAATGTTGATCGCGGTGGGCGTTGTGGGCGTCTTCCGGAGACAGAGCTGGTGGAGCTGGGCGGAGTGAGTCTCTACATGCTGCACGATCGGTTGGCGCTGGACCTCGATCCGGTCGCCGCGGGGATTGCGGCGGTGATCAGTGGACACTCGCATCATCCGGCGATTGAATGGCGGAAGGGCGTGTTTTATCTCAATCCTGGCAGCGCTGGTCCAAGGCGGTTTTCTCTGCCGGTGTCAGTGGGATTTCTCAAGATTTCAGAAACTGGGATTGAGCCGAGGCTGCTGACGATCGGGTAGGTACTCCCCCACCCCCTCCCAATTGTCTGTGATGAAGCTTAAATCATTCATTCTATTGAGTTCCATGGTGCTGTTTGCCGGTAATTCATGGAAAAAAATCGGCCAGCTGTCGTGCACAGCGCCACAATCCCAACTCTTCGCCCGACCATCCAGTTTGGGATTCGATTCCCTGGTCGCCTGTGACGAATACTTCGAAACCAGAGCGTTCGAGTACCTTGAGCAATTCGCCGTTCTTCAGGCCGCCCCAGCCCTTATGGGCCACGGTGGTACATCATAGCCCGGAAGGCGCCTGAGCAGATTATGCGGGATGTTCTCGTCGAGCAGGACTCTCAATGTTCGAGATCAATGGGAAAGCTGGGCTTACGCGACTGAACGAAGGCCAGCAGCATCCTGATCGTGTCCGCCGACGGGGATGGATAGTTCTCATGGATGGCGTCGACACTCTCGCCGAGCTCAGCGTCCTCCACAATCGTATCTGCGAGGATGCGCGTACCCTGAGCGACGGGGCGTCCCGACATCTTTCCGGGAACCTGTTCCACCAGATCACAGCCTTGCCAATCGATGTTCATACGCTCCTCCTTTCCTCAGATTCCATGCGGCTTCGCAACGCTGCTTTCATTGTCACCCAAAATGATCGGGACACTCAACATGATTGATTGGCGAGGGGTGGCCGGGATTAATAGGCGGCGGTGAACTGTTGGCGGATGTGTTTGGGGTTTTCGAGTTCGTCGACCAGGGCGATGGAGTAGTCTTCGGCGGAAATGGAGCTGTTTCCCTTCTCGTCGGCCACAAGCGAGGTGGTGCCGAGGCGGAATTTGCCGGTGCGCTCGCCGGGCTGAATGAAGGCAGCGGGCGAGAAGTAGGTCCAGTCGAGATCGGATTGGCGCAGAAGGGAGAGAGCGTCATGGTGGGCGATGGCGATGGGCTTGTATTCCTCGGGGAGATGGCCGGAGTCGATGAGGCTCACTCCGGGAGTGACGAGGAGGCTGCCGGCTCCGCCGACGAAGATGAGGCGCTTGACGTCGGACTTGTCGAGTCCGGCGATGAGTGAACGGGTGGCTTTGAGGAGGTCGTTCACGTCTCCTGTGCCGGGTCCGTAGGCGCTGATGACGGCATCGACGCCGACGGTCTTGGCAGCGATATCTGTAGTGTCGAAGATGTCTCCCTTGACGGCATTTACGCCGGGCTTAGCGGGGACTTTGGAGGGATCGCGTGCGATGGCGGTGACGTTATGGCCGCGCGAGACGAGTTCGGTGAGGACGCGGCTGCCTATCATTCCGGTGGGGCTGTAGAGAACAACGTTCATGGGTGCTCCTTGGTGTGCTCAAGGATAGATGATCCGGAGTGCGTGGAGATGCGTGATTAATTACGAATTGATGGCGAGTTGGCGAAGGTCGCGGTAGCATTGCGGGCCAAAGACACTACCAACGCGGATCTCATTGCGATCAAGCCGAAAATGGTGAAGACGAACGACTGGCGGCAGGATTCGCGCATCGGAAAAAGAAACAAGTAGCTGGTTGTGTCCCACTACGTCGCGCACCTTTTCCACGAAGAAGGGATCGTTAGAGAGCTTCAAGCTTTTGCTGCGATGCGGCTGCAAGGCAAACAGTTGGAAGACCCGGTGTACGGAGGATTTGGAAAGGTGGCTTCTGCTTGAGGGTGCGGCGCAACAGAAGGGCAAGGCCAACTGCCGAATACGGAACCCAGAATACAGCGAGCCCGATCTCGGCACCAACCCGCGCTCGGTAAGGCAGATGCTCAAGTCGCCTTCTCATACACGAGCTCATCGCGGACCAGTTCCGGTTACATGACCGGAACTGCGAGGAAATACAATCCGACTGGTGTATTCGGGCGTCGAGGCGCAAGTTGAATGCAATACAATCACCGCGTTCAATTAGTGCTTAGCGTGGACAATATGAACGCCAGCGTGCCCGGGCGCGAGTCCTTGAACGGCGCGGCCGAACCTGGACGTGATCTCCAGGAAATTAATGTCTTCGATGGCACAAAATCCGTGCGAGCGAAGAATCGCCGCAATGCCAGCCGGCTCGAAACGGCTGACCGAACGTTCATCCATTTTCTTAAGCTGTTCGGTTCGCTCCTTTTCTAATTGCCTTAGCTCTTCTGAGAATGCCTCGGCAGGTTCCAAGTAGTCGAACACCACCTCCGAGTTCTGGATTGACGACATGTAGTCCAGAGTGCGGCCAATAGCGTCCTGTGTCAGATATGGCACAACCCCGAGCCAGG
This sequence comes from Silvibacterium sp., assembly GCA_049588475.1. Taxonomy (GTDB): domain Bacteria; phylum Acidobacteriota; class Terriglobia; order Terriglobales; family Acidobacteriaceae; genus Silvibacterium. The sequence continues at coordinate 33,061 of JBAVYX010000326.1, forward strand.
TGAAAAACGCGGGTGAGTTCTGCTGAAAGCCTGCGGCGACAAGCTTCTCTCCTACATCGTCCCGCTCGAAATCGACTGGCACGAGAATAAGCCATTGCGGAAGTGCGATTTGAGCTTCAGCCAAGCGCTCGCGTTTCCATGTCTGCGTTTCGGGGTGGTCCACCTCATAGATACGGATCTGTCGTGCGCCATGTGGATTCCGGAGAGCGAAAGTGTCGAGTCCGGCGCCAAGGATGACGATCTGCCGAATCCCTCTTTCGACAGCTCTTGACAAAGCATCTTCCGCGATCCGGCTTCGCGCGGCGGTGAGCAGACGTCCGATGCTGGCCAAGGGGTGTTCGTTGGCGAATTGAAGCACGTCCTTTTCCTCTTTGCGGAGAATCTTTATGGCAAATGGGTCATAGAGGATTGAGCCATGATCGAGGACCTGATGAGCAGCTCGTTGTCGGGCGATTATCAGAGCTGTGCGGCTGGGTTCGTTAGGCTTCATGTTCGGGGTCTGGCCGAGGAATTCTGCGCGAAGCGGTTCCCGCGATTCGGAAGACTTAATGTTCTTAGACACCGCAACCATGAAAAGGTGCCAATTATACGGCTCAAACGATGATTCACAACCTTTCAAGTTGTGTGACCGGCTAACCCGGAAACTACATCCGCACATCAGACAGACTTCCGAGTCGCCGACCGGGACTGGCGTGATTTGGATTGTCCCCGACGGCTGGCATCGACGGCGAGCCGCCTATTGCCGACCAACCTCCCTCGATGTCATCAATGAGCGCAGCCTGCTGGCCAGCATCGTTAAGCTACTGTAGGTGTAGATGGCGTCGGCGTAGAGTATTGCCCATGAACAATACGCAAGGCCTCGAAATTCGGGCGCTGCGTGATAACGACCCGCCCGTGATCGCGGTCGCATTTGCTCAGATGGGATGGAATAAGCCTGAGGCGCGGTATCGACAATATCTGGATGAGCAGTCGGCTGGCACGCGAATCTGCTTGGTTGCCATTGTTAATGGGCAGTTTGCAGGATACGTGACGGTGAATTGGCGACCTTCCTATCCCGGATTCTCGGAGCAGAACATTCCCGAGATTCAGGACCTGAATATCCTTCGGCAATTCCGGAGGCAACGTATCGCATCCCAACTGCTCGACCATGCGGAGTCAGAAGTTGCGCGGCATTCCCACGTCGTGGGGATCGGAGTGGGATTGCACCGCGGCTACAATGTCGCCCAGCGGTTGTATGTCAGACGTGGTTACGTACCAGATGGTCGAGGTGTTACATACCGAGATCGCTACATCCACGAGGGAGAACGCGTTGTGCTTGACGATGAACTCCTCTTACACTTCACGAAACAACTAAGCGGCGAGTAACGCCGCTCCTCATCTGTGCGGGCGATGAATCGCCAATCAACTCATCGACTCGAGATCTCTGGCGGGTCACCGCCATTCCGTCAGTGTCGTTAGCAAGTGAAAATGTCCGATTTTGGTAGCAAATGAGTCAGGAAGGAGTTGTGAGGACAGGCTCATCGTTCGGCGCAAGGCCGTGCCGAAGTTTGTACACGCTTATTCCGCTGACCCGTACGGAACTGAACAACATGAAATAACCTTTTCAGTTCGGCCATGGGGACCTTAGACCCTCCCCGCCGAGTTGTATGAAGCAATCGGTGGTCACGGGCACAGGCCCAAGAAGGTGAAAGCTCCCCACCACTCCCTCGCGCACAATCAAACCTACCTCGGCTGTGTCGCCATCAGGCATCGACGTAACTACCGACGCGAGGCCGGACCGGGACGACTGGCCGTCCGCCTGGACACCGGATAGCAAAGCGGTTCTTTTCGTCTCGAATCGAGAGGGACCGAACCATATCTTCAGGCAATCGATCGATGCGACGCATCCAGATTTATTCACCACACGGTGCTCAGGGAGGGCGTTATCACAAGTACGAAGGTTCCCCACCCTTGCTGCGCAAAGATGGGGGAGTAGGAATCCGATCAGTCGCTCTTCTTCTCCTGAATGGCAGCACTCACCCCCGGCGGGAGGGACTGGATCCGCTTTATAAAGGCCGCCGCTTTCCACAGACTCTCATCCGAGTCCCACAGTCCATTGGCAAACATGCCTGTGCGGCGGACGCCATGCTTCGCGACCCAGAAGAGCTGGGCCTCCGTGTATTCGGTCCCCGCCGTCGGCAACTGGGGCGCTGGGGGAAATAGCACGCCAGGATACTTGTTGGGCTTTCCCGGTGTGCCGTGGCAACCCGCGCATTCGTTCAGATAGATTTTCCCGCCCGCGATCAGGTTTTCCTCGGTTGGCGGGAAGGGGTTCGCCATCTCGGGCGCTTGCCGCCGCACCGAGGCGTGTACCGCCCTCCTCATTAATGCGCTTTCCAGCCGAGACGGCGGCAGATCCCCCCGAACCTCCGCAAACCCCAGGAGCAGGTATGCCGACCCTCCTACGACCAAAACAGAAAGCGTGAAAAGGATTCCCAGGATGAAGCCTTTCATGGTTGCTCCTCGACTGACGCCAAGACATACTCGGACTTGCCTCTTAGACGAGACCGCGCCCCCGAAGGTGCGCCAGAGATCTCCCCGCTAGGGGTGTATAGGTTTTGGATGTCCCCCAGAAAATGGAGAAAGAGATGAAGGCAAGGAACCTGATATTAACCGCAGCACTGTGTCTTGTGGGAGCAGGCGTGTGTTTTGCCGATAACGCGAACATGGGCACCAGGAAACTCAACCAAGGCAAATCGAAGGTTCCGGACGGGACTCCAAAAACATGACGGTGGTCTACGAGGCCGCAGGTGACAGCGTGAAAGTGACTACGGGTCGAACGGGCAGAGATGGCAAGCCATCGCACACCGAGTGGACGGGCAAGTTCGACGGCAAAAGCTACCCACTCACCGGCCATTCGAGCGCAGACTCGCGGTCGTACAAGGATTAACGATCGTACGCTGGAACTAGCCAACAAAATGGGCGGAAAGCCCGTTACCAGCGGCCGCATTGTTGTCTCGCCGGACGGTAAGAGTCACACGATTCATCTGACCGTGACCGATTCTGCCGGCAAGAAAATCACCGCCACCGAGGTGTACGACAAGCAATAAGGAAAGCAAAGCGTTGGAGAAAACCCATGTGCCAAAAGAGGGACCTGGGGCTGGTTCAGGAGCCGGCTTCTAAATTGAAGCCGGATGCGTGTGGCGCAACTTAGCGGTGGCCGCCTCCGCCGCCACCGTGGAAACCACCTCCGAAGCCGCCTCCACCGTGGAAGCCGCCGCCGAAGCCACCGCCACCCTGGAAGCCACCGCGATAGCCGTGTCCGTAGAAGCCTCGGCCGTAGTAGCCGCCGTAGCTTCCGTAGTAGCCGAAGGGGTAGAAGCCCCAGCCAAACGGGCTGTAGAAGGGGTACGGGCCTATGAAGGTGTAGTCATAGACCCAAGGGTCCCAGTACCATCCGGGCGCGTAGCCCGCGGAAGCGTAGTATCCGGAGAGCTGGGCGTTGGACTCGGAGAGGTGTTCGGAGCGCAGGCTGCTCCAGTTATAGAGTTCGTCTTCGTTGGCGTTCTTATCGAAATGCTGCGGCTTTTCGCGGGGGCCTTCGTTGAGGGCGAATTGGTGGCCTTCCTTGATCACGACCGACTTATTTGAGGCTTCGTACGCGGCAGCTTTGCCGTTGAAGACGCTGGCCGTGTCGTTGTTGGCGTTGAATTCGTAGAGGCCAACCTTGAGGAGCTGGGTGGGCACACCTCCGTCGATGATCTGGACATTGTTCTGGGGATGGATCTCATCGATCTCGACGGTGGCTCGGCCCTTCTCGAGAGCGAGTTGGGTAAAGGTGAGGTCGGGGGAAATCATTCTGACACTGCTGTCATCATCGAGACGCAGGTAGATCCCCGGCGTCAGAAGGACTTCTGCTTTTCCCTGCTGTGTGGAAAGTACCTGACCGGGGTCGAGCGCGACCGTTCCGACAGATTTTTGAGTGACTGGCTCTCCGGCGAGGAGAGCAGAGCCTTCGATGTAGTTGATGGTTCCTGGACGGGCTGGGTTTGCGCCGAATGCCGGCGTGCACAGGGTCGCCAGGGAGAGGACCGTAAGGAGTTTCGCCCCGGATGTCATTCGATTTAGCCTTCTTTCAATAATTAGATGAGCGGGGTCGTAAAAGGAATCTGGCAGCCGGATTTGAGATTTCGGTGAGTCGGTGGGCAGGCGGCGCTGGCATAAATTTCCCATGACTGGAAATTCTGTCCCACCATCCCGCTGCCACCTTGTTACCGCATGCACCGCAATGTGAGGCGATTCAATAAGTTCCTGTTTGAGCAATGTGGACCTGAACGTGCTTTCTCCTAAAGCGAGAGTGTACTCGTGTCATTTCGTCGTTCTTTAGGAGGAGGCTCTTATGCTGGAATTCGCTTCCCTGTCAGGGATATCGGCAGCGCGTGTGGCTGCCTGTGCCGCTATCGTAGCGGTGGGCGGAGCGGTGGGCGGCTACGCGGTACATGAACACAGCGCCGCAGAGGCTCTGGCGGCGCAGAATGCGCACATAACTGCCGCGCTCATCGCGGATAGAAATGCGATCAGCGACCTCAGTGCAAAGGTGAATGCGCTGGCCTCGCGCAATGAAGCGCTGGCCGCGGGCAACGCAACGACGCCCACTCAGCCAGCCGCTTCCCTCCCTTCCACCCAGACCGTAACCCGCCCCAGTCCGGCGACTCCTCGCCGGCGCAGCGAGGATCCGCGCCTCAAGAAGCTGCAATCGCAGGTTGATGAGCAGGGTAAGGCGATTGAGGAAACCCGCAATAACCTGGCAAGCACACAAGGCGATCTGGTCAATACGCGCACCGAGCTGACGGGCTCCATCGCGCGCACCCATGACGAACTCGTAGTACTCGAGAAGAAGGGGGAGCGGAATTACTACGAGTTTGACATCTCGAAATCGAAACAGTTTCAGCGCGAGGGACCGTTCGGGATCCGCCTGAAAAAGGCCAATGACAAGCACCAGTATGCCGATCTGGAGCTGATGGTGGACGATCGGAATCTGTCGCAGAAGCATGTCAATCTCTACCAGCCGGTCATGTTCTACACACCGGACACTCCGCAGGCTGTCGAGGTCGTAATCAACAACATCAGCAAGGATCACATCCACGGCTACGTAAGCGCGCCGAAGTACCGGCAGTCGGAACTGGTCTCAATGTCGAATGCTGCAAATACGACGCCAGGCGCAGGTCCGGGTTCGGTTCAGGCGGCCAACTCCAACGAACCACCCACACCAAGGCAGAAGCTGCCGCTACCCCAGTAGCTATGCCAGCTTGAGAAGAGTCTGGCCATTCGCCGGAGTAGACTGTCCGCATGATATTTGCCAAGCGGCTTCGCGAGGGGGTTCGTCGCGGAGTGATAACGTGCAGCGTGCGAATCTGGATGCGTCCTCATGCGAGAGTGGGCGCGCGTTACCGCATGGAGGAAGGCGAGATTGAGGTGGATTCGATCCAAACGATCGGGTTTCCGGATATTACTCCAGAGTTGGCGCGGGAGTCGGGATTTCTGGGTGTTCTGGACCTGCTCAAAGTAGCGAAACACGGCAGAGGCGAGAATATCTATTTAATCCGGTTTCACTATGTGCCGGCGAAGAACAGCCATTAACCATTAGGATTAGCCATTAGGCACCGATCTCACCTTTCGCTGCGCGAAAGATGGGGCGCCCGGATTCACGTAGGAGTAGCTCGTACTTGCCTGCATTTCTGGCACGCCGTAGAATCCGAGTGCTCGATTTGTTCTCTGGCGAGGGGCTCTGAAATTCAGTGGGCCTGCTTAGGGAGATGTCTATGAGGCAGTCCTTCACTGTAGGTGTCGGAGGCGCCGCCGGTCAGGGTGTGGCCACGCCCGGCGATATTTTTGCGAAGATTTTCAGCCGCCGCGGGTTGCATCTGAACGCGTACAACGCCTATCAGTCCATCATTCGCGGCGGCCATACCTTCCTGACCATTCGCACTGGCCCGAACAAGATCTCCAACATGGGCGACCGGATCGACCTGCTGATCCCGCTCAATCAGGACACGATGGATCGCCACTTGAGTCTGCTCTCGGCCGGCGGCGCCTGCCTTTACAACGCGGACCTGATTCAGCCGGGTACTCCAGCCAATGGGGTACAGATGTGCCCCATCCCGGTCTCGAAACTCGCCGATATCAGCAAGAACAAAGTTGCGCAGAACACGCTCGCTATAGGTGCAGGCCTCAGCATGATGGGCATTGGATTTCCTGCGCTTGAAGAAGTGCTCGCCGAACAGTTCCGCAAGAAAGAGCAGAAGGTAATTGACGAAAACGTCGGCCTGGCGCGCACCGGATACGAGTACGCCACGCAAAATTTCAAGCCTTTCGAGTGGCCGCTCCCTATGACCGAGACCCGCTATGCGGTCCTTAGCGGCAACGCCGCTCTGGCAATGGGAGGCGCGGCGGCGGGCGTAAAGTTCTACTCCGCATACCCCATGAGTCCCTCCACAGGCGTTCTGCACTGGATGGCGGAGCACGCGCGCAAAGCGGAGATCATGGTGCGCCAGGTGGAGGACGAGATTGGCGTCATCAACATGGCGATTGGCGCAGCGCATGCCGGAGTTCGTGCCATGTGCGCAACCTCCGGCGGAGGCTTCGCGCTCATGAGCGAGGGCCTTGGGCTGGCGGCTCAGGCAGAGATTCCGATTGTGGTGATCGATTGCCAACGCGCAGGCCCGTCCACCGGTGTTCCCACCAAGACCGAGCAGGGCGATCTCTGGCAGATGCTGGGCGCGGCCTTCGGCGACTACCCGAGGGCCATTGCCGCTCCTATCGACATTGGCGACTGCTTCAAGCTGATCCCGGAGATCTTCAATATTGCCGACCGCTTCCAGTGTCCGGGAATCGTGCTCTGCGATCTGCTGCTTTCCGAAGGGCGGCTGAGCGTCGATCCGAAGGAACTCGACTTCCATCCGGTGATCGATCGCGGCGAACTGATCACCTCGAACGGCGCGGGAGAACATGAGAGCTACAAGCGATACAAGATTACGGAGAGCGGCGTTTCTCCGCGTGCCATTCCCGGTGTGCCCGGCCATACGCACACGGTGTCGAGCGACGAGCACGATGAAGATGGCGTGCTTATCAGCGACGAGTACACGAATACCGTCAAGCGCCGCGCCATGATGGAAAAGCGCATGCGCAAGATGGATGGCATTGCGGCCTCGGTCCCGCTGCCGCAGCTTCTGGGTCCGGCCAACGCGGACGTCACGCTGATTGGTTGGGGATCAACCTATGGGGTGCTTGACGAGGCCTGCGAGCTTCTGCGGGAGTCGGGCATCTCCGCCAATCATCTGCCTATACGCTGGCTGGTGCCTCTGCATGGGGACGCGATCCTCGATCGGCTGAAGGACGCGAGGCACACGATCATCGTCGAGAACAATTACAGTGGCCAGTTCGCCCGCTACTTGCGGAGTGAGACGAGCTTTGTTCCCAATGGGCACATACGCAAGTATGACGGGGAGCCGTTCATGCCACACCACATCGTGGAAGCGGTCAAGGACCAGCTAGCGGGCAAGACCAAACTCTCGGTGCCGGATCACGAGGTCATGGTTTAGATAAGACGTTTGAAGGAGAACCAAAGATGGCGACGACCGATGTAGTGGCTCCCAAAGCGATGGTGATGGCTGACTTCAAGGGAAAGGTCGATCCCGACTGGTGTCCCGGTTGCGGTGATTTCGGCGTGCTGGCTGCCGTCCAGAAAGCGCTCGTCGAGCTGCAGATTCCGAAGCACGAGGTGGCCACGATCAGCGGCATCGGATGCTCGTCAAACTTTCCGGGTTTCATCGACACCTATGGCATGCACACGCTGCATGGGCGGTCGCTGGCGGTCGCCACGGGAATGAAGCTGGCGAATCACGCCATGACGGTATTGGTGACGGGAGGAGATGGCGATGGTTTTGGCATTGGCGGCAACCACTTCATGCACACGATGCGCCGCAACGTCGACCTGCTCTATATCGTGATGGACAATCAGATCTACGGGCTGACCACCGGACAGACGTCGCCTACCAGCCGTATCGGCATGAAGACCAAGAGCATGCCTTATGGGAACATCGAAGCGCCGGTAAATCCTATTTCGCTGGCTCTGGCCGCCGGGGCGACTTTCGTGGCGCGCGGTTTTAGCGCCGATCAAAAACACCTGACCGAGCTGATCAAGCGCGGCATCGAGCACCAGGGCTTCTCGTTTCTGGACGTTTTCAGCCCGTGCGTCACCTACAACCACGACAACACCTTCCAGTGGTTCCGGCCGCGCGTGAAGAAGCTCGAAGACAATCCTGAGTACGATCCTTCCGATTGGAGCGCGGCGATGGAGAAATCTCTGCTGTGGGGCGACGAGATACCCATCGGAAGATTCTTCGAGCGAACCGATGTGCCCACACTGCACGGCGCGGAGCCGGTGTTGAACGCCGGCCCACTCGTCAAGCAGGACTTCCGCATTCCCGCCGATGCCGCGAAATCTTTCATCGCTGAATTGATGTAGAGAGACGCATCTGGGGAGGCCGCCGCTTTAAGGAGCCCCGATGAACTACGCTCGCATCGAACTCGCGGCGCTTGGCGCCTTCATTGCATATTTCGTTCTGGGTGGTCTCATCTTTACCCTGCCGGGGATGAGGAGCGAGTTTATGAAGTATCCAGCGGTGTATCGGTCGCAGGAAGGGATTAAACGCGTGATGCCGGCGGGGATGGCGGTCATGTTCGTGGCGATGCTGGCGCTCGCGGTGCTTTATGCGATGCTCTATCGAGGCGGCGCGGGCTGGGCGGAAGGCGCGCATTTTGGCGCGCTGATCGGCGTGTTTGCGATCTGCTCCTTCGTCATACACAACTACGTGAACCTAAATATCGGGCTAAAGCTGACCTTGCAGCAGTCGATTGCCTACTTCGTCGAGTGGCTGGTGGTCGGGATTGTGATCGGGCTGATTTATCGGCCGTCGCATTGATGGCTCAGGCCGAGCGCTCCGTCTGGGCGGGTTAGACTTGAGTCGGCGAGGGCATTGTTCATGGCGGCAGTCAACGAATCAAATGAACGCTTCGGGATTCCGGGCGTGGCTGAGATTGTGTCCGGGCAAGGCGGGCTAGCCGTGGTGCGGGTCACGGCTCCGTCAGCGACAGCCGAGATTTATCTGCATGGCGCGCAGGTAACGTCATGGAGGCCGTCAGGCGCGGATGAAGTGCTGTTCGTGAGCGAGCAGTCACGGTGGGAGGAAGGGAAAGCGATTCGCGGTGGCATTCCCATCTGCTTTCCGTGGTTTCGGGGGAAGGCGGATGACGCGAAGGCTCCAGCGCATGGAGTGGTGCGGACGAAGGCGTGGGAGCTGACCGCAATCGGGCAGGATGGCGATGCTGTGACGGTCACGCTGGCGACGGAGAGCGACGAGACGAGTCAGCGGTGGTGGCCGTTTGAGTTTCGAGCAGAGTATCGCGTTACGGTGGGTGCGGAACTGAAGCTGGAGCTGGCCGTGACAAATACTGGCAGCGCGGCGATACGTTTTGAAGAGGCTCTGCACACCTATCATCGGGTGGGCGATGCGGAGAAGGTTCGGGTAACGGGGCTGGATGGAACGGCGTTCCTCGACAACATGGATGGGAATCGCGAGAAGATGCAGCACGGCGACGTGGCTTTTACGGCGCAGACGGATAACGCGTACATGAACACGACGACGGCGCTCGAGGTGATCGATCCGGTGCTCGAGCGACGCATCCGGACGGAGAAGAAAAATTCGCTGACCACGGTGGTGTGGAATCCGTGGAGAGAAGGTGCGAAGGCGCTGGCGGATCTCGGCGACGACGAATGGCGGCAAATGGCGTGCGTGGAGGCGAGCAATATTCTGGCGCACGCTGTGAAGCTGAGTCAGGGCGAGACGCACGTGATGACGGCTGCGATTTCCGTGACAAACGATTGATAACTCAGTAGACCTGCATACGATCGAGCGGGATGCGCACCTGGAAGCAGGTTGCGGACGGCCGGGATTCTACTGCGACGGATCCGAAGTGCTTGTTGACGACGCGCTGAACGAGATCCAGACCCAGGCCCAGTCCCACGCCAATGGGCTTGGTGGTGAAGAAGGGTTCGAAGATGCGAGATTTGAGCGCGGGATCGATGCCCGGGCCGCTATCCCACACTTCAATGAAGACCATTCGACCCTTGAGTTTTGTGGTGAGCCTGAGGGTTCCGCGATCGTGCATGGCGTCGAGCGCGTTTTCGATGAGGGCAGTCCACACCTGGTTGAGTTCGCTGCCGAAAGCGCGGATGGCCGGGAGGTTGGGATCGTACTCGCGTTCGATGGTGACGTGTCGGAGCCGCGAACCCAGCATGACGAGGGTGTTGTCGAGGGACTGGGACAGATTCACCTCTTGAATCGGCGCCTGGTCCATGTAGGAGTAGTCCTTGATGGCGTCGACGATCTCGAAGATGCGGGCCGTTGACCCGGCAACGGTAGCGGCCGCGCGCTGGTTGCGGACGGTGGCCGCAAAGCTGGCGAGGGCGAGGGGAAGCACCCCCGGACCAACGGTCGAGGCCAGGGTATCCAGCATATCGACGGGCAGCGCGGACTCAGCAAGGGCGGGAGCGATGGTCCAAGCATTCTGTATTTTGTGCGCTTCCAGCCAGTTTAGAATCTGGTCCTCACGGTCGCTGTCTGCCAATGAGGATGAGGCGGGGGAAGACGCGGGCGTCGAGGGAACGGCGGCGATGCGAGCCTGAGCTTGGCGCATCCAGACGCGATAAGCTTCCAGCTCCTGTTTGGATTTAAGCAGATAGCCGAGACAATATTTCGTCTCGTCGTCGCTGTCGAGATTCGTGGTGAGAGCATTGGCGGCCCGCTGTGCGGCGGATGCTGGATTGTTGAGCTCATGGGCCAGGTTGGCGGCGAGCTTTCCCAGAGCCATGAGTTTCGCCGCTTGTTCGTCGGCGCGGGTAAATTCGCGGACGCGGTCCAGGAGCAAAGTGACACAGCGCTGGCTCATGGACGGAACGGCCTGAAGCATGGCGGGGAATAGATCCTCGTGCAGGTCGAGCCCCCAGAAGGAGCCGGAAGCACAGCCGTCTCCACCCCAGGTTTTCATGCGGGAATAAGGAAGCTTTCCGGTGACGCGCGCGGTGCGGCCGATGAAGAGCGTGACGGGGCCGTGGTTGCGTCGGTTGACGTAGACGTCTCCACACAGGATGAAGTTGAGATGGTAGGACGGCTCGCCTTCGGTGAAGACGATGGCTCCGTCGGGAGCGATGCGCTCGGTGGTGTGTGTGGCAATCCAGGTGTACTCGTCTTCGGTGAGGCCGTCGAGCTCGGGGATGGTGCGCAGAGCCGCGATGATCTCAAGCAGTGGAGTTGGCTGCGGAGGCGGAGCAGCATGGACGAGGCCGCTTTGTGGTGAGGTGCTCATCCCAGCGTACCGGATATGGGGTGAGTATAGAGTATCGGGCGAGTACGAAGTATCGGGGGACATGGGCACTCACTAGAAATGAGATTTACACGAGGCGGGCCCTTATTCGACGGACCCACCCCGAGAATGGTTACTACGACTTGATAAATGTGAGCAGGTCGACGTTGATCTCGTCGGCATGGATTTGGCACATACCGTGCGGGTAGCGGGGATAGACCTTGAGCTTCGCGTTCTTCTAATGCCTTCGCAAGGATGGAGTTACGAGCGGATGAAATCAGTCGCCGGAAGATGAGATGGCGGCTTCGATAGCCTCCACCAGATCTTCATACTCAAATGCGGCGTCGTGGCGCTGGCCGTTGATGAAGAATGTCGGAGTACCATTGACTCCGCTCCGCACTCCACCGTTGAAATCCGCTCGGACGCGATCCACGAACTGATGCGATTCAAGTGCCTCGTCCAATGCCGCTGGATAGAGGCCGAGTTTCTCGCCGAGCTTCAGTACGAGCTTGGGAGAGAGGCGCGCCTGATTTTCGAAGAGAAGGTCGTGCATCTCCCAGAATTTTCCTAGGCTGCCGGCAAACTCAGCCGTCTCGGCGGCCATCTCGGCGTGTGGATGGCTCTGTGTCAGCGGAAAATTACGGAAGACGAAGCGCAGACGCTTCCCAAAATGCTTCTGCACGCGCTTGACGATGGGATAGGCATGCCCACAATGCGGACACTGAAAATCTCCGTACTCGACCAGGGTGCAGGGGGCTTGCGGGTTACCCTGGGTGTGATCGTCGGGATCGACGGGAATTCTTAGCTTGCTCACGGAACTCTCCTATTTGGGAAGGCTTTCCAGGGCGTCGAGGATTCCGTCGGCTCCAGGATTGACGGCGATCGGTGAGCAGTAGCTCCAGGCGATGACACCGTCTTTGTCGATGACGAAAAGGGCTCGCTCGCTGATCCCGCCATCGCTCCGGTACACCCCATATGCTCGGGCTACCTCGCCCTTGGGTTCGAAGTCGGCGAGCAGCGGAAAGCGGTAACCGCGGGCCTGGGCGAAGGCCGCGTGGCACCAAACACCGTCAACAGAGACGCCGAGCAGCGCTGCTCCATGCTTCTGGAATTCGGGGAGGACCTCATTGTAGAGGCCCATCTGGTCGCCGCAGACTGGGCTCCAGTCGGCGGGGTAAAAAGCCAGGATTACGGGCTTGCCGCGCAGATCGCTGAGAGAGAGCTTTTCATTAGGCGTGACGCGAAGAGTGAACTCTGGGGCGGGAGTTCCGGGGGCCAGGATGTCGGACATGTTGTTCTCCTTGTGTTCGGGACTTCGGGAGGATAGATCGCGAACCGGGCGTTGCCGGTTCAGAATATGCGGGATTCACTATCCTGTACAGCGGACGTGTCGATCTTGGCTGGACTGGTGGATACACCGGGTGTTCAGGCGAGCGGATTGTGGGCGCGCAGCTCGGCGACGATTTCGGCTGCCGCTTCGCGGGCTTCGTCGGAGCGATCGGGCGGAAATGAGATAGCGCCGACACGGGCATGTCCGCCGCCGCCGTAGCGTTCGCAGATGACGGCCAGATTCATCATTTTTTCAGGATCGGCCGTGGTCCAGGGGTTAGAGCCAACGGAAACCTTAGTGCGGAAGCTGGATTTCGAGAGGCCGATGGAGTAGGTGGCCTCGGGATGCAGATAGTAGGGGATGAACTTGTTGTATCCCTCGAAAGGCTGGTCGCTGATGTCGAAGTAGATGGTGCCCTCCTTCGATTCCGCCCGGTCGCGAATGAGGCAGAGGGATTCCGTGTGACGCTCGAGGAGCGGCGGCAGGAGCTCGGCCACAAGCGGCTCTTTGATGATTTCACCAAGCGGCATGACGCTGAGCAGAGGGATGAGGCGGGGAATGAAGGCAGGGTCCTGGGTGGACTCGATAACCAGGGTGAGCTTCATGGCGGGGTCGGCCATTTCGACGGCGGTTTGCGAACTTTGGTAGAGCGCCCCATCAACAATGTCGGCCCAGTGAACCAGCTCGGCAACCGGATCGGCGTTAAAGCCGAACTTGGTAGACGCAATGTGAGCTAGGAAGCTGGTACAGGAGGTGTAGGCGGGGTCGTAGAAACGGCGATTCGCGTAGCTGCCGTCGGCGATGCCGCGGCGGTAGTCCTGCTGGTCTTCGGGTGTGAGGAAGGCGCTGAGGTGGTGGTCGAACCACCAGGTGATTTGGGGAGACGCTGAATATTTGAAGTCGACGATGGCATTCTCATCGCCAGTGAAGTCGGCTTCGTTGAAGAGAGCACCGGCGCGGTGAACAAGGCCGTGGTAGGTGTAATCGGCGTTGGGCGTGATGCACTCGCGGTGGAAGCGAGCAAAGAGCGAAGCGGAGCAGGCTCCGTCAAAGCATTTGTCGTGATAGAAGACTCGGACGTTCAAAGCAGAGGGGCTCCGGAGTAAATAGATTTAGCAAGCGGGAATGACTAGGATTGCCGGGAAGTCTCGCAATGTCAAGGGACGTGCCCTCCAGGCACACGCGCCTCGCGCAAAAAAACCTGTTTGGGATGCCGCAGCCTTCGGCCGGACCGACCTCCGGCACACGCTCCTTCGGCGCAAAAGGTTCCTGTGATGGACTTGCTCTAATCCGCTATTTGCCCGCGCGGGGGTAGCCCTGCCACAGATACTCCAAAGCCTCCGGCAGGGTTTGCTGTTTTACTGCGCGGTCGACGTGTCCCGCGTTGCGGGCAAAGACAAACTGGTAGTGACCTTTCGCGCCCAGCACTTGTGCCATGTCCTCATTGGCAACGACCCAATCGTGCATATTGTCGCGCATCACATTCGGATTCAATAGATCTCTGTCTCCCACCTCCATCCAGATACGCAGGGGTTTAGCTGGGGAATTCGGGATCAGGTGCTCATGAAATTCCCATGCGCCATGCGGAGTCTCTGCGTTATAGGGCCACTGTTGGTTCACGTATGTGCCCGAATAGGTAAGAACGCGGCGATACAGCTCAGGGTGATACCACGCCATTATCAATGCGCACGATCCGCCCGAGCTGCCGCCCATGGTCGCACGACCGTCGGGATCTTTGGTCAGCTTCACGTGATATTGTGTCTCCACTCGAGGTAGTACCTCTTTCTCGACGAACTCCACATATCGGCCTGACATCGTGTCATATTCCAGGCCGCGTTCGCTACCCTGCGCATCGCCCCCGCCGTTACCGATCGAGATGGCGATCATGACCGGCACGCGATGCCCGGCAATCAGGTTATCCAGCGTCGTGAACAATCCCCGGTCAGGTCCGTCCGCACCTACAATAAACGGCGCTACCGTACCGGGGACGTATTGTTGCGGCACGTAAACCCTCACATGACGTGTGTAGGGAGCAGGGTGGCTGGTGGTGACCATCAGCCTGGCTGGATCGGCCGGGTCAGGCGTACCCAACGTGTTGGCCTCACGTGCGATGCCGGGATAGATTCTGCTGTCAGCGGAATCCATCGTGAACTCGAATACCGCTCCCTGCGGCACGCCGTTATCGGCAGAAGCCTCGGGTTCGGCCTTGTGGGTGGGGCCAAGGATGAAGTTTCCATCCGCGTTCGCGGGAGGATTGGTCCCATCGGGTAATTCCAATGCCGTGACGTAACCAGAAGTGTGAGGATCACGAGTGGGCGGCGTCGGCCGCACGCTGGGCGCTGTCATTGGAGGCGTCTGGATCAGTGCCCTGCTGATGCCAGTCGTCAGACTACCAGCCATCAGACCGACGAGACATGCGATGTTCAAAAGGCGGAGCCATATAGCCGACGTGTTCATCTTGGTGATATTCATTGGCTTGCGACTCTTATACCACTGAGGCCGGCACCGCGAGAATCGCGGCGGGACTTGCTGTCCGGGCCGGACGCGCCTTCGGCATAAAGGCTGAGTAGAGAATTGTCTGAACTTGCAAGGCGCGGCTGGCGTACTATGGGCAGCATCCCCAAAGGAGAATGGATGTGGACGAACTAACACCGCAAGACCAATTGGCGCCGCAAGGCGCACTAACACCGCAAACAGAGGTCCCCCCTGTAATCACGTTCGCTGAGCCGCCCAAGCGCGGATTCCGATGGGTCTTCGTCGGTGAGAATGGCATTCGCGCCGGATGGGGAGTGCTGCTGTTCGCGCTCATTTTTGTCGCGCTGGGACGGTTCGTGGGGTTCGCAGTTCACCATCTTTTCCATCCGAAACACATGGATCCCGCTGCCCCCCTGACACCGCGACTCGGTGTACTCTCAGAAGGACTATCGACACTTTGCGTCTTTTTGGCGACAGCGGTGATGGCGCGGGTTGAGCGGCGCGGGGCGCTTTCCTACGGTTACGAGGGTACGGCGCGCGCCGCGCGGTTCGTCTTCGGGCTGGTGTGGGGATTCGTTGCCATTTCCCTGCTGGTGCTCACACTGTGGAAGGCTGGCCTGCTGGGATTTGACGGACAGATGCTGCATGGCGGGACGATGCTGGAATACGCCGCCAAGTGGGGGCTGGTCTTTGTATTCGTGGCTCTGTTTGAGGAATCGCTGCTGCGCGGCTACCTGCAGTTTACGCTGACGCGCGGGATTGGGTTCTGGTGGGGCGCTCTCCTGCTGTCCTTCCTGTTTGGATTCAGCCATGGGAGTAACCCCGGAGAGTCGCCAGTGGGCCTCTTCGCCGCTGGCGCAATTGGCCTGGTGTTCTGTCTGAGCCTCTGGTATACGGGTTCGCTGTGGTGGGCCGTAGGCTTCCACGCAGCGTGGGACTGGGGGGAGTCGTATTTCTATGGCACGTCGGACAGCGGCATGGTTGCAGCAGGACATCTTTTAGGCGAGCATCCATCGGGTAAGCTACTGTGGAGCGGCGGGGCAACCGGACCGGAGGGCAGCCTGCTGACTGTTCCCCTGATATTGATCATTGCGCTGGCTATGTGGCTCTGGTGGGGACGCAGGGTGACGTCTCCATTCACCGGCACCGGATGGCGGCCGGCGTGGAGCCGGAGACCCGCGGCAGACGCGGGGCAGCCGCTTCAACCGGATGTGGCCGCCTAAAGGCTCAGGTCGTAGAGGCGCAGGCACAGTGCGCTAAGAGTGATTCGAAGACACCTGTGGCGCGCATTTCTTGCTTCAATTTCGGCCCGCTCCCCCTTTCCCTCGCTCGGAAGAGCAGGGGTTTCGCGGTCGCGCTTGGGGTGGTCGCAGTCGCAAGAGCGGACAACAAGGGAATCGCGACGGCCGTCGCGGTGCTTCCAGAGGTGCCGGGACGAAATACCGCGGATGGCCCCGCATTCTTTCCGCCCATTCGCCCGTGAGCGGTATCGACGACGTGCCGGTCGCTCCAGTCCAATGGAAGCGGGACGCTCCCCTCCGGTCTCTTGAAATCCTGCCCGAATGCTGACCCGATGAAGATCGAAGAGATCGACACGACGCGAAGACGACCATCAAGAGCGACGCCAGAAGAGCTATAGACACACTACGAGAGCCACCTGTCGCGAAATCATTGAACCGCTTCACTGGGAAATCCTTCCAATCAAGTGGATCAAACAGACGGCAAAAGACTAATCGATTTCGGCTGGTGGCAAGAAATGATTGCGGTCGAGCGCAGCTTATTTGAGTCTCATCATAGTGCCGATTGCGAGCCTGCGCGCCCAGGAGCCGGCAATAACGAAGAGGGAGTAAAATCGTCGAACAATCGAAGAGGCAGGAGGGAGAACGCATGAATCGCCGGGAATTCCTCACCGCAGCAGCCGCTGGACTGGGCACCGCTTACATCATGCCATCCGCGTTCGGAGTCGCCTTCGATACTCCAACCCTGACGAAGAAAGTTCAGGCGACAGACACGGTCGTGCTGGGCAAGACCGGCATTAAGACCAGCCGCCTGGCAATGGGCACGGGGACGGTCGGCTTCGCCGGCGGGTCGAACCAGACGCGGACCGGCAAGCTGGTGCCGCTGCTGATGAGCGGCTATGACAGCGGACTGAACTTCTTTGATACTTCGGATTCGTATGGGAGCCATCCGCAGGTGGCGGCGGCGCTCAAGGAGATGCCCCGCGACAAGGCCGTGGTGATGACCAAGTGCGATGAGCGCGATCCGGTGGAGGCGAAGGCTGACATCGACCGGTATCTGCGCGAGCTGGGTACGGACTATATCGATATCTGCCTGATTCACTGTGTAACCGAAGGCGACTGGACGACGCGCTATCGCGGCGTAATGGATGTCTTCGAAGAGGCAAAAGAGAAGGGCAAGATCCGCGCGCACGGGGTTTCGTGCCACTCGATCGAGGCGCTGCGCGCGGCGGCGGGATCGCCGTGGGTGGAAGTGGACCTGGTTCGGTTGAATCCGGTGGGCGCGCACATGGATGCGGATGCGGATACGGTTATCTCGGTGATCAAGGAGATGCGGGCGCAAGGCAAAGGGATCATTGGGATGAAGATCCTGGGACAGGGCGCGATGCGCACGCGGCAGGACGAGGCGATCCGCTTTGCGCTGGGAACGGGCGTGCTGGATGCGTTCACGATCGGCGCGGAGAACCGGAGCGAGCAGAAGGACCTGATCCGGAGAGTGGCTGCGGCGTGAGGTCAAGATCGGTCGGCGAGAGAGAAAGCAAGTCCTTCGACTCCGTTTGGCGCTAAGAGCCAAACTTCGCTCAGGAGGACAACCTAGTTTTTAAGCTACCCAGGACGATCTGCTTACTACGCAAGGCGATGAGACAATATCCTCCAGATGACTCTGGGGCGAAATGTGCAAGTCGAGGAGCAGCGCAAGCGGCCTGTGCTGCGGATTCTGCTGGGTTTGGTCGTGGTGTTTGTGGTCGCGCTTGCGGGTGGATTGCTCGGCGGCACGTGGTGGCTGAAGCGCGCGATGCGTGACTCTCTTCCGCAGCTTGATGGGCAACTAAGCCTGCCGGGTCTGACCCAGCCTGTCACGGTAATACGCGATCAGCATGGGATTCCACACATTGAAGCTTCGTCTCTCGATGACCTCTTCGAGGCGCAGGGTTATGTCACAGCGCAGGACCGCCTGTGGCAGATGGATATGGCGCGGCGCATGGCTGCCGGCGAGGCGGCAGAGCTATTGGGATCAAAGCTTGTAGAACATGACCGCGTGCAGCGCGTGCTGGGGATTCGCGCGAATGCGGAGCGGCTGACGACCACCCTGAGCGAGCGCGACCGGCGCTACTACGAAGACTATGCGCGGGGCGTGAATGCCTTTATAGATCAGCATCAGAAAAATCTTTCGCCGGAGTTTCGGCTGCTGCGCTACAAGCCGAAGTCGTGGCAGCCAGTAGATTCCGTGCTGGTGGTGATGAGCATGAACCAGATGCTCGATGAGGACTGGAACACGAAGCTTGAGCGCGAACAGGTGACGGCGAGGCTGGGTCCGACACTGGCGGTGGCGCTCTATCCGACGGGTTCGTGGCGCGACCACCCGCCGACACAGGCTCCTCCCGACCTGACGGCGCCACAGCAGAATATTCCCGACATACCGCTGGATGAAACGCAGACGAGCGTTGAGGAATTGTTGCGTCTGAGAGAGCTGTTGCAGGGTTCGCGCGCGATCTGCGAGGGCTGTACGCCGGGGTCAAACGAGTGGGCAGTTTCGGGCGCGCACACCGCCTCTGGCAAGCCTTTGTTGTCGAACGATATGCACCTGGAGCATGGGATCCCGAACATCTGGTATGAGAGCGACCTGAAGGCCGGGGATTTTCATGTCGCCGGCGTAACGGTGCCGGGGATTCCCTACATTATTGCTGGACACAACGGGCATATTGCGTGGGGATTCACGGCGCTGTACGGCGATATGCAGGACCTTTACGTCGAGCAGACCAATGGGCTGGACGAATACAAAGGAGCGGATGGCTGGCATCCGATCGAGCACGGACGTGAGACGATCCATGTGCGGTTTGGCGAGGATGTCGTACTCGACGTGGCGCGTACGACACATGGGCCGGTGATTACTCCGCTCCTGCCGCATGAGACGCGCGTGCTGGCGATGCGGTGGAGCGCGTACGATCCTAAGTCTGCCGGGATTCCATTGTTCGACGTGGACACCGCAGCAAACTGGCAGGATTTTCGCGCCGCACTGAGCCAATGGTGGGGGCCATCGCAGAATGTGGTGTATGCCGACGATCAGGGCCACATCGGCTACCAGGCGGTGGGATACATTCCATATCGTCCGGCGGGGATTTTGGGAGTGCCGATTTCCGATGCGAATCACGAGTGGCAGGGCTTTGTCCCGTTTGAGCAACTACCGTCGACGGTCGATCCGGCGAATGGAGTAATTGCCACGGCGAACGCGCGCATTACCCCAGACGGATATCCCTTTGGGCTGACGCTGGGATGGGCCGATCCGTATCGCAATGAGCGGATCTGGAAGTGGCTGGCGGGCAAGGACAAGCTGACTCCGGCGGATATGCTGACGCTGCAGACGGATGTGTATTCGGAGGTCGATCAGGAACTGGCGCAGCGGTTTGCTTATGCCATCGATCATGCGAGGGATCCGGGCGCCAAACTACAGCAGGCTGCAGAGCTAATGCGGACGTGGAATGGCGTGGTCGGCGTTGACTCGGCTCCGGCGGCGATTGTGGCCGCAGCCAAAACGGCCTTCTGGCCGATGCTGCTGAAGCCGAAAATCGGCGATGACTGGAAGCTCTACCAGTGGCCGGAGAGCGGCTTTGCGCGCGAGGAGCTGGTGATGCACGCTCCGGTGGGGTGGCTGCCGGAACGATACGCGACGTGGGACGACTTTCTTGCGGATGTGGTGCGGCAAGGGCTTGAGACCGAACATGCGCCGATGGATCTGGCGAAGTGGCACTATGGGCAGGTGCATACCGTTCATCTGGAACATCCACTCTATAGTCTGCTGCCATGGTTCAAGGACTGGACAGGAACGGGCGTCCAGCCGCAATCCGGGGATACGTCAACGGTGAAGCAGGCAGGGCGGACGTTCGGGCCATCGCAGCGGTTCACGATCGACTGGAGCAACGTCGATGAGGCGACGGAGAACATTGTGATGGGCGAATCGGGCGATCCTTTAAATGCCTACTACCGAGATCAGTGGCCATACTGGTATGGGGGCAAGACGTTCGCCCTGCCGTTCAGCGGAGAAGCGGTGGCAGCACAGACATCGCATACGCTGCGGCTTGTGCCGTGAAGATTTTGCGATGCCTGCCATCGACTGCGGCGAGCCATGCGAGACGGCGCCGGTGGTCGCTTATCCTGACATCTGTCGGGGTTGCAGTTTTGCCGTTGGCGTGGCGGGGAACTTCCTGTGGCCACGACTTCGATTTTCATCTGGAGTCGTGGATGGAGGTGTTGCGGCAGTGGCGCCAGGGTGTGGCGTATCCGCACTGGGCGGCATCGGCTAACTACGGCGCAGGCGAGCCGCGATTTGTGTTCTACCCGCCGCTGTCGTGGGTGCTGGGCGCTCTGCTTGGCGTAGTGCTGCCGTGGACGTGGACTCCGCTGGCCTTCACGTTGATTGCGCTCGCAGCGATGGGCGCGAGCTTCTTCCACATGGCACGCGAATGGATGCCTGAGGACAATGCCGCGCTGGCGGCGTGTCTGTATGTGGTGAACCCTTACGTGCTGTTTGTTGCCTATGAACGGGCGGCTTACGGTGAGTTACTGGCCGCGGCCTGGATGCCGCTGCTGGTGCTGGGCGCGCTCCGCGAGAAGCCGGCGGTGCTGGAGTTGGCCGTGGTGATCGCGGGTCTCTGGCTCACGAATGCTCCAGCGGCGGTAATGGGCTGCTACGCGCTGGCCGTGATCGTCGCTGTGGCTGCGATTTCTGAGCGGCGCTGGGTGTTGATCGGACGCGCCGCGGGGGGGACAGCGCTGGGGCTGGGGCTGGCGGGATTCTATCTGGTTCCGGCGATTTATGAGCAGCGTTGGGTGGAGATCCAGCGCGCGGTTGCCCAGGGGATGCGCATCGAAGACAGCTTTCTGTTTGCGCATACAGGCGAGGCGTACCACGACCAGGTGCTGATGACGGCGTCTTGGATTGCGCTCGCGCTGATAGCGGCAACAGCGCTGGCGGCGGCGCTTTCGTATCGCAATCGCCGCTCGGGAGCATTGCGAAGGCCGATGATCGCACTGGCGGTGATCATCGCGGTCCTGTTGCTTCCCTTCAGCGACGTTGTGTGGCGGCATACGCCGGAGCTTGCATTTCTGCAATTTCCGTGGCGGTGGCTTCTGATGCTTAGCCTGGTTCTGGCGGCGTTGACCGGGCTGGCGCTGCGCGGCGAGGCGATGACACGGCGGTCAAACCGGACGCACGTGGCGGCAGTTATTGCGCTGGCGGGATGCATGTCGGGCGTTGCGTGGGTGTACTTCTGGCAGCCGTGCGATGAGGAGGACAATGTGCACGCGCAGCAGGCTACTTTTCGAGTAGGCGGATTTGAGGGCACGGATGAGTATACGGCGGCTCCGGCGGACAATGGCGCAATACAGCGTGAACTCCCGCAGATTCGGGTGCTGCGAAGCGTGGGCGGCGACCAGGCCAACAGTTCGGTGGCCGAGAATCCAGAGTGGCAAGCGGGCCATGTGGATCTGGAATCGTCGGAGGTTAGCATTTGGCGCTGGGATGAGGAGCGCATGAGCGCGACAGTGCGCTCGGACGCGGGTTTTGCGGTGCTTCGGCTGATGGATTATCCGGCATGGCAGGTGCACGTGAATGGCGCGCCGGTGGACGCGAGGCCGAGGCGTAGCGATGGGCTGATGACGATTCCCATTGCAGCGGGGACGTCGGAGATTGACGTTCGATATGGGACGACGCGCGATGTCTGGCTGGGGCGCGTCCTTTCACTCACGGCGGCAGTCTTATGGTTAGGGTCGGCTGCACTGCCGCGACGCCAGCGGATATCATAGAGCGAATGCAAGCTGAAGTTCAGGTAAAAGAAATTTTGCACACCGGCGCGGAGCTGACCGACCGCGCTCTTGAGAGATTGCTGCCTCATGGCGAGGAAGTGCCTGCGTCGATCCATCGCGCGATGCGGCACAGCACCTTCGCCGGGGGGAAGCGGTTGCGGCCGATTCTGGCAATGGAAGCGGCGCGGATGATTGGCAGAGGCGAGCTGCCGGCGGGTGTGGAAGAGCTGGGCGCAGCGATCGAGATGCTGCATACGTATTCGCTGATCCATGACGATCTGCCGGCACTCGACAACGACGATTTGCGACGCGGCAAGCCGACGTGCCACGTGGTGTTCGGCGAAGCGATCGCGATTCTGGCTGGAGACGCTCTGCAAACACTGGCCTACCAGACGCTGGCGGGGCTGTGCTGTCCTGCATCGGCGACCGTTAAGATTATTCGGCTGATCGCGGAGGCAACGGGCACGATCGAGGGGATGATTGGCGGACAGGTACTGGACCTCGAAGGCGAGCATACGAAGCCCACCGCCGAAAGCGTGGCTGCGATCCATCGCGCGAAGACGGGCGCACTGATTCGCGTGAGCCTGGCGGCGGGTGGAGTCTATGCTGGCGGTGACGCGGAAGATGTTCGCAGGCTCACCGAATTTGGGCGCAAAGCGGGGCTGGCGTTCCAGATTGTGGACGATGTGCTCGACGTGACGCAGGACTCGCAACACCTGGGCAAGACGGCGGGCAAGGACCTGGCGAGCGACAAGGCGACATGGCCCGCCGTGTTCGGTATCGAAGCTTCGCGGGCGTATGCGAACAAGCTGATCACTGAGGCCTTTGCCGTGCTCGCTCCGTACGGAGACGCGGCTGAAGGATTGAAGGCGGTCGCGCGGTACCTGGTGGAACGAACGCATTAAGGGCAGGGTGTAGGGGATTAGGGTGTAGAGCCGGCGTCCGAGAATCCGGACGTGGGCACCCAGTGTTTGTGGGAGATTTTTCTTGACCGAGGAAGACGTGCTGACGGCGCTGCGCGATGTATATGATCCGGAGCTGCCGGTAAACATTGTGGATTTGGGCCTGGTTTATCGCGTAGCGGTTGCGCCGGATCCGGATGCGCCGGGGATGGTTCCGCGGCAGAGGGTCGAGATCGACATTACGATGACATCGAAGGGATGTCCGTCGCACGAGCGGATCATCGAGCAGGTGCGCAACCGGTTGGCGGGTGTGCGGGAGATCAGTGCGACGGCAGTGAACCTGGTATGGGAACCCGCGTGGGGTCCACAGCGCATCAGCCTCGGGGCGCGACAGCAGCTGGGTATCGAATAGCAACAGCCTCGAAAGCGCCTACGATTCCGTGAGTGTCTTGCGCAATTTGTTGCCCTTCTCCGCGATGTCCTCGACAAACTCCTCCACGCGAACCAGCATGTCCTTGGCGGAGTGCAGATAGCCGGGCATTCCCTTCCATAACTCTTGCGCGACCTCCGGATTTTCAAGAAGGGTAACTGCGGCTCCGCCTGCGGCAACGGCAAGTGCCGCCTTTCGCCTGCCGGTTAGGAGCAGCCAGGCGCTCACGATCAGCGATCCGGCGCCCACGACGCGCGTCCAGTGAACTTCAGGGACAGAGTTGGGGAGTTTGGCTTCGATTTGCTTGGGTAATTTCATCAATGTCATTTGTGTATCCGTTTTAGCCTACTGGATGTGATGCAAAATCAGTCGAGGTCGAAGTCGCGGAGCGGTTTTCCCTCGTCGGGAGTCTCCTTGGCTTTGCGCAGAGCTTCGGCGAATTTCTTAGCTAAAACATCGTCCTTGTTCTTTTCGGCGTCGACGGATTGGCGAAAGAGGCTCTCGCGGCGCTCGTCCTGCTCACGCATGGCACGGGCGGCGGTTTCGAAGTCCTCAAAGGTCCGCTTGCGCGGCGCAGGCGTATGGGCGATGACGGCGCTGGTGGCGACGTCAATCTTGAGCGTGGCGCCGCACTCGGGGCAGGCGACTTCGAGCGTTGCTGCTTGTTTTGGACTCATAATGCAACCATTTCGCCGCAGACGTACCCAAAATCGAGCACGGCAGAAGCCAACCTAATTCTAATCCGATTCGTGGATGGCAATTGTCCGAGATGCTGACTACACGAACAAGTGGCAACCGATATTGCTACCTCACCTTATGAAGCAGCATGCTGCATAACAAACCCGAAAGAGCGCATACTAGACGATCAATCCCTCTGGTGCTGGTCCAGAACACCGCCTACCTCAACCGGCAGCGCGACCAGACGGACATCGGCACAAAGTTGGCCCACGCCATCAAAGCGTCACCATCCACCGCAAACAAAGTCGCTCCGTGGCTTGGCAGCCGGAGCCAGGTCGTGCAATCTCTCGTCAACGGAGTCGGCGCGGCGCAGCCTTGGAACTTGTGATACAGATGGACGATCTCGCCATCTGCTCAGGGATGGAGCAAGAAGCCCTCCTCATTTTGGGAGCAGAAATTCAACCGCGATCCGGAAACGATACGCACCCGAATAGCTCCTTTCTGGAACGGCGCAATCCGGATCGAAACAACCGGCGAGGCTACCGGCATTTCCCGATATCCCGGCGATGATTTCGTGATGGAATGAGCTTCGAAGGCTCACGCAAACATTCTGATTTCAGGAGACAACGATCTTCGAACGCTTGGAAGTTATGAGAGTTGCCGCATTCTAAGCGAGGCAGTACCTTGACGAGCGCATTCTGCGCTAGGGCGCCTCGCTTTCACATCCCCTTAAGCAGCGCTTTCCAGCGTACCCACGCCTCTTCACGAGCCTTCACATTTGCCTCGTTCCCAGTGGTCTTCGTGGGATCCTCGCCCGCTCGCATAAAGCCGTGTCCTGCACCGTCATACGTCACAGGTTCGAACTTCTTGCCAGCCCTCTTCATCGCCGCAATCGTATCAGGAATAGTTGCACCAATCCGGGCATCATTCCCGGCGTAGAAACCATAGACCGGTGCAGTAATTCCGCTCACGTCCTTCGGAGGCGGCCCATAGAACACGAATGCCGCGCTCAGATCGTGGCGATTGGTCGCGAACCGGAACGACTGCCCCCCACCCCAGCAGAATCCCGCCACCGCCAGCTTGCCGTTCACCGCCGGAAGCTTCTTCACGTAGTCGGCCGTTGCATTTAGATCGGCCGTCACCACGTCGGGATCGAGCGCCGAGACGGCCTTCACCGCATCGTCGGTGCTGGCGAAATCGCCCGTGCCTCCTCCCTTGGAGCCAAACCCTGAAAGCAGATCGGGAGCAATCGCCACATACCCTGCCGCCGCCACCTGATCCGCCGCGCTGCGCGCCCAATCGGTCAGGCCGAAGATTTCGTGAATCACCAGCACCGCCGGGGCCTTCGACTTGACCTCGGGATAGACGACAAACGCATGCACCACGCGATTGCCGTACTTGATGTCGACCCACTCCTGGTGCCGCGGAGACTTCTCCAGCCTCTCCTTGGCCCAATCCTGCGCCCGAGCCTGCGTGTGTAGGGTGAGGGCGCAACAAACGAAGGCGAAAACTGCCAGTGTCATCTTTCTCATAGTGGTAAGGTACACTCCTGATCGGAAATCTCAGTTGTCTTTTGAACCCTCGATCTGGCTCTTCTCGGAGGGCTTTACGGTGTTGCGAATCACCATGATCTTGTTCAGCATATCGAACCAGAAGGAGGCTCCCAGCGAGAGCGCCCCGGCGGTAATCAGCCAGCCAATCAAAACCACGAGTGCATCGCCGGCCATCTTATAGGTGTGGTCTTTCCACCAGCTCTGATACTGAGACGGCGTATGCCGCCATCCTAACGGCAGAAGGAATTCCGCACTCACGTCATTGACCGCCTTGACTGAAGATTTCATCTCATCGGCGAGGCTGTCAGTCGTGGAAACGTCCTTGTGATTCTGCAGATAATCATTCGCCGCGTTCACCATTCCCTGGCGGGCGTCGCGATCTACCCAAAGAGTATGCGCAATACGAACTGAGCTCACGTTAAACGCGACCGCCAGACCCAGGCCGATAATCATCAGTACATTTTGGGTATATCGCTTGTACCAGCCGGAGACACGGTCCATCGCGTCGTTGTACCAGTTCTCTAGATTGGTCTGGAATTGCTGCAGCGTCTGGTAATCCTCTTTCGCGTCGTTCTTGGCATCGATCAGCAGCGTCAGCAGAGCCTCGACCGCCTTGTTTTTCTCGAACTGCTGATGATGGCCCTTTAGAAAATTCTCGATGCTTTCAATCGGAGTCTTGCCGTTGAACTTGTCTTTGTTCAGGATGTCGATCATCGCCAGTGCAAAGGTCCGCGCCGGAATATAAGAAGGCAGCAGCAACTGGTCTGATACGCCGTCAATTGCCCTTGGCGGTGCAATACGTGCCCAGCGCTGAAGAGTCAGTCGAAAACCGCTCCACAGACTCAGCACCTTTCCGCCATAGTCCTTGGCCGGGTCCTGGTAGAGGCCGCGGATCAGCCCGTGATTGTAAATATTGTCTACCAGCGTGAGCGCGCCAGCCTCAATCGAGTCGCCCGAGAGCAAACTGCGCAACCCCCGCTGCAGGTTCGCGGCGCGTGACTGAACTAGTCCTGCGAGCACCTCGTTAATCACCGATGCGACGAGGCTGAGCAGCAGGTAGATGTACACCATGCCAATCGCCACGTCCAGAATGACCGACCCGAACATAATGTCCCCGTTTTTAATGAGTGGCTGGAACTGCTGTAACCCGGAAGCGGCCAGCATAGGGACAGGGTTGGGGCATGTCAACCTCTTCTTTTCATTCGCCCAAAAAAGGAAATGCCCGCCGAGGCGGGCATCGATTGTCAAAGCCGGGGAGAGCGGAAAGCTCCGCCCTCACCCGGCCCAACGAGAAACCAAAGGCAAATCTAGTTTGTCTGCGCCTGCGGCTTTGGCTTGGGCATCGGCATTTGCTCCGCATTCACCGGAGTCATCGCCGGACTATCGTAGCCGGTCAAACTCCCCATGCCGGCCAGCTGCTGCTCCTGTACTTGGAGCGGGCGCTGCATCACCATTACCACCGACGAACCCTCGGGAAAAACAATGTCATCTCCATGCTTCATCATCGTCTCAATGATTCCTGCCGCCGCACCAACTCCCGCACCAATGCCCGCGCCCACCCCGGGGCTGCCGCCGGCATAACCGGCCAGGCTTCCTACGCCGGTTCCAGTTAACGTGGTTCCGGCAATCGTCTTAGCATCCGCGCCCTTGTTGCTCGACTGCTCAATCAGACCTTCTTTGTCCTTCACCTCGGCCCCATTTGTTCCAGGGACTTTATCTACCGCACCCGGCAACGCAATCACCACGCCATTCGGGAAGGCCATCGAAACAAAGTGCATCATCAGTTGTGCGCGTCCCTTAACTTTGCCGCCCCGCTGCAGGCCATCCACATAGCCCTGGACATAGACGCCTGCGGGAATCACTACCCTTCCTCCAACCACGACGGGAAAACTGCTGCTTAGATAGACCGCATCCCCCGGCTTCGCTGTCTTGGTGCTGAGCGCGGTACGCAATGTGAGAGGAATCGTGGTTCCCGCCGGTACGACGAAGGTCGTTTGATTGGCGGACGCGGGAGTGGCTCCAACTGGAGCGGGCTGCGCGGTGCCAGGCTGTACGACCGGGACCCCCTGGCTGGAGGGCACAGCCTGCTGCGCCTGAGCGGCGATGGAGCAGGCTGTTGCCAGAGAGAAACCAAGCAGAAGACTAGTGGCGTTACAAGCCATTCGAATTATCTCCATATTCAGGGCGTATGAGCCCATGGGAAATTTGCTCCAAAGGAGACTGGTCGATTCCACTTCATGTCTGGAATAACCTGACGCTCATTGCTATCCCGGAGGAGATTCTTTCCCCTCCTCGGGTTAAATCATTCCCAATTCTCCCACTTGCAACCCGAAGTGACTCTGCCACTTTTGTCGCCCTTTCGTAACCATTTAGTACCGCGGGCTTTGGTTACTGGAGATTTTGGATAATCAAGCCGCGCGCGCCAGACTCTGAATCAGCGCCTCTCTGCGATTGGCCACCATCCGATCCGCGCTCGACAGCACCCGGAGCCATGCAATCATTCCGCCCGCTGCCAGCACCAGAAATATAGGCACTGCCAGTTCCGCGTGCCCAAAGTGCGCCAGCGGAAGAAACACCGCCGCCCCCACTCCAAACACCACCAACTGAATCAACAGGCTCAGCAGCCCGTTCCCCGCTGACCCTTGCTCCCGGCTCATCCGCGTTAACGTCATCCGATAAGCCATGGTGATGGAGAGCACGTTCCCCGCCGATAACTGCACCGGCAGCGCAAACAGAAGCCAGCAAAAGGTGGCCGCGAGCATCTCCCTGCCCGGCATGCCAAACCGGAGCGCAACAATTGAGCAGACGATTACCAGTTCAAGCGAAAAGAGCGTGAGCTGCACCAGGTTCTTCGCCAACATCACCGTTCGCATCGGGGTCGGCGCCATGAAATAGATCTGAATGCCTGAACCCTCTCCGCCCAGGCTGTTGTAGACCAACCGTGTGAGGCCAAGAAAACTGTAGGCCACTCCCAGCGGTAGAGCGTAGAGGGACGCAAAACCCGCGCTATTGCTGCCGCGGCCAAGCACAAACAACATGATGAGGGGGACGACCAGGCTGTACAGCATCACGCCGCTGCGCGCCAGATAGCGAAGCTCCTTCTCCACCACTGCGCCAATAGGACCAGACAGATCGAAGCCGGCAAGACGCGCTTCTTCTTCTCCGGCCTTTACCGCTTGCTGCGGCGCTTCACCCAGGCTCTCTCCGCGATACTCCGCGCGCAGCCGAATCGCAAGCAGCGACCCCGCCGCGCATACATATAACGCAAGCCCGCTCAGCGATGCCGCCGCACCGATCGCGTCTTTGCTCTCAGCCGCGTGAATTGCACCCGCCGCAAAGCCCGGCGGAAACACGCTCTGAACTCGATCCGCTGTATGCAGGGCGTGTACTGTAGCGGACCGTGTCATTCGTGACCGATGACCTGAATGCATGTACAGAGCCGGGTTTAACAACTGAGCTCCAAGGAGCAGGAATAGAAACACCATCCCCAGAATCTCCCGCGTCCGCCTCTGCGCCAACCAGCGGTCGAGCCACGCAAAAATCATCCGTGTGAGCAAAAGATTGAACGCGGCAAATCCCATCAGTCCAAGCGTCGCCCACAGCACCAGATGCGGTCGTGCCCACACCAGCCCGATCCAGATGCCCGCCAGGCAAATCCCGCCCAGGATGGACGAAATATCGAAGAGACCAAAGACAAGATACTGCAACAGGTACGAACCGAAGCTCACCGGAAATCGCAGCAGCACGCTCAGGTCTACGTGCTCCTGAAACGACGTCAGCATCACCGGAGTCAGCTGCCACAAGAACAGCACCGGCCACAACAGGAAGGGTAGAAATTGCAGCTCACCATTCGAAGCCATCTCCCCGGCGCCGAACCCCATCCCCACGCCCACCGCCAGCCCCACCAGCGAAAAAAATCCCACCCTGAGGATACGTGCCGCCAGCTCAAAATTGCCGCGCCGCGTCCGTAGCGAATTCATCAACATTCGCCAGCGCATCTCCGCCAGCGCCGCGTACTGACCGCGAGCCATCGCCGATATCATGTGAGCCCCGCAGTTATAACCACGACAACTCCTGAGTGGACTCGCCTGTTCCTGCGCCTACGACATTGAGAAAAATCTCTTCCAGCGTGAGCTTCTCTTTGATAGGTGAGTCAGAAACAGATAATTCGGGCAGTTCCGCACCCGCCAGCGTTGTCTCCACGCCCGCGCGTAGTTCTTCGAGCGATCCATTCGCCACCAGCCGTCCTTTATGGATGATGGCCACATGACTGCAAAGCCGCTCCACAATTTCCATCACATGCGAGGTGAGAAAAATCGTGGCCCCACGATGAATCATCCCTTGCAGCATCGCCTTCAGTGTGCCCGCCGCAATTGCGTCCACGCCCTCGAATGGCTCATCCAGAAACAGCACTTTCGGCCCGTGAATCACCGCCGCTGCCAGCGCCAGCTTCTTCTGCATGCCGTGCGAGAAGTCCATTATCAGCTTCTTCGGCTCATTCGCGAGCTGCATAAAATCCAGCAGCTCCTGCGTCCGGCGATTCGTCGTCTCACGATCGAGTCCATACATCCGCCCCACAAACCGCAGATACTCTGAAGCCGTCAGCCGGCCCAGTAGAGCCATCCCTTCCGGCACCACGCCCATCTGCCGCTTCAGATCAAGCGAACCCGCTGCGAACGCCTGCCCGAGAATCTCGATCTGCCCCGAAGTCGGCTCAAGTAGCCCGGTAAGCATTTTTATGGTGGTCGACTTCCCGGCCCCGTTCGGCCCCAGAAACCCGAAGAACTGCCCCGGGGCAACGCTGAACGTAACGTCATCCACAGCGATGAAGTCGCCGAACCGCCGCGTCAGGCCCCGAGTGAAAATCGCGGGAGTATCCATTATTCGGAGCATAAAGGAAAGCGAGCCGAATCCAAACGGCTCGCCCCCTGAACGCTGATCTCTGAACGCTGAACCCTGTCCGTTACGCCCCCGTCTCCAGCACCACCCTGAACCGAGCCTTACCGCTCATCATCCGATCGAATGCCTCGGATGCCTTGTCCAGTGGATACCTCTCGATCAGCGCTTTCACTCCGGTAAGCACGCTGAACTTTAGCGTGTCTTCGGAGTCAATCGATGTCCCGCTCGGCCATCCCACTACCGCCCGCTTCTGCATCACCAGCGGAATGGCCGGAACCTTCAGTGGATCGCCCGGTACACCCAAAATCACCAGCTTACCCTGATGGCCCAGGCCGCCGATCGACGCCGACATCGCGTCCGCATCCGTCACCGTCGCAATGATCGTCCGCGCCCCACCCAGCTTCTGCAGCTCCGCGGCCACATCCTGAGCCGCGTTGTCGATGTAGTAATGCGCGCCCAGCTCATGCGCGAACTTCGCCTTGTCTGCGCCGCGAGCAATCGCAACGGTTGTGAAACCCATCTTGGCCGCGTACTGCACGCCCAGATGCCCGAGCCCGCCCATGCCCAGAACCGCGACCACATCCGGAGGCCGCGCCCCGCTGTTGCGTATCGCATTGAAGGTCGTGATCCCCGCGCACAGCAGCGGACCCGCATCCACCCCCGAGAGCGAATCCGGCACCGCCGCCAGTGCCATCGCTGGAGCTACCACATAATCGGCATACCCGCCGTCATAACTTATGCCGGGGATCTGCAATATCACGCACGCAATGTGGTCACCCCTTCGGCACGGCTCGCACTTGCCGCAATGCCCGCCATACCAGCCGATCCCTACGCGTTGCCCCGCCTTCCACTGCGTTACGCCCTCGCCGACCGCATCCACCACGCCAACCACCTCATGCCCCGGCACACGCGGATACTGGATCGGAAAGATTCCATACATCGTCACACTATCGCTGTGGCAAACCCCGCACGCCTGCACACGCACGCGCACCTGGTTCGCACCCGGCTCCGGAACCTCGCGCGTCACCAACTCCAGTGGCCCACCCTTCTTGACCACCTGCACATACCTGCCCGTCTTCGTTTCAGCCGCCATCGCTATCTCTCCTTATGCGCTGCATCATGTCAACTCTGGCTGAGCCAAAAAGCGGCAAACCTCGTTCACCACCGGCTCAACCCCTTCCGTAGTGTCCACTTCGAGCTTAGGATAGGCAATCGTCTCAAAACGATTCTTAATATCCCGATAAAGAGCGGGATTGCGATTCCTCGCAGGATTCTCCGGGTCCTGACGACTCAACCGATCCTCGACCACCGCGTCCGAACAAGTCACATGCAGGATTCGCCACGTCGCCCCGGCCTGCTCCGCCGACTGCACTACTTCATCGATTTGCTCGCGCCGCGAAAACGTCCTGCCGTCGATAAAGACAAACGCCACGCGCTGTTCCTTCGTCAGATACGTCGCAGCCTCCTGCATCGCACGCACGCAAAGATCGTCCTGCTCGCGTGAGTAATCCGTCATCGCTCCCGGAAACAGCGCCTCCCGCACACAGTCCTTATCCAGAACCGCACCGCCCAGGCGACCCGCTACTGCCCGTGCCAACGTGCTCTTCCCCGTGCCGGGCAGCCCAGCCAACAGCACCCACGTCGTCATTGTTTTGACTGAAACAGCAGCGGAGCAAAGTTGCTCAGATTATCCCGCCACACCATCCACGCATGCATGCCTGGAGTTTTGATAGCAGTAGGCTGCATTCCCTGCTCTTTCAGCCACGCGATCAGCTTCTGATTCGCCGGAAAAAGTCCGTCTTCCGTCCCGCAGGCGATCCACAGCAGCCGCAGCTTTGCCTGAATCGCCGCGCCCGTCTGCGGAGTGATCGCCGGAAACAGCGGCGTAAAGTTCCCCTCGCCCAGGCCGCCCGCGCTGAAGGCCCCGATATACGCAAAGTCATCTGTATGATTCAGCCCTACCAGCAAAGTCTGCGCGCCTCCCATCGAGAGCCCGGCTATCGCGTGCTCTTCGCGCTTCTCCGACAGCGGATACTGTGCCTTTACCCGCGGCATTACTTCCTCATACAGCACGCGCCCGAAGTCTCTGAAGTTGCGAGCCGTCGTCTCGGGATCGCGCCAAACCGCCCATCCTTTGGTGATCATGTCCATCGTGCCGTAGCCCAGCGGCATCACTACGATCATCGACTTCGCCTTGCCCTGGGCAATCAGGTTGTCCAGAATCACGTTCGCCTTGCCCATCCATGTCCACGCGCTCGGGTCGTCGCTGTATCCATGCAGCAGATACAGCACCGGATACTTCTTCTTGTCCCGCGGATCAAAGCCCGGCGGGGTATATACGTAGTACTCGCTGTTCACGCCCACGATGTTCGAGTGGTAGAAGTGGTGATGAACCGTGCCGCGCGGAACATCCGCCGTCTCCCACGGCATGGGCGGCTGCCCTGGAACCAGGAACACGTTCTGGATAGAGAAGAAGCTCGTTTTCAGCGTCGTATTATGCGGATCGATCACGCTCGTCCCATCCACGTCATAGGCGAAGCTGTAGTACTGGGGAGCAAGCTTCGGAACCGTGACGGTCCACGTGCCATCTGGACCTTTGGTCATCGGATAAGGCTTCGCAACCCCCTCCAGATGCAGTTCCACCTTCAAGGCATTTGGCATCGCCAGCCTGAACACAGCGCTTCCGTCCGCATCAATCTGCGGACTCGTGAGCGGAGCTGGCACCAGCGGCACAGGAGCCGCGGAACGCTGAACCGGAGCAGGCGCAGCCGTCTGCTGCGCGAACACTGCGAAGCTACAGGCGCTGACAAAGAACGCCGTTAAGACAAGACGAGACAATCCGGACTTTCCGCCCGAGCAAGAGAATGGTGACATCATTTTTCCCATGAGCTTGAAAATAACCGCGTCCCAAAGTGTACATGTGTGCAGGCACGAAAGTGGCAATTGCCACCAGACCACCCGGCAATTACCATCGAGAAATTCTGTCGTTTGTCCAGTCGGACCGTCATATCGCCGACAATTCATCTTTGCGGGTAAGAGGTTTTGGGTGTTCTCACATTTCATATTCTGGCCGTGGTTTGCGGGGCTTGTCTTCCTCGCCATGGGTCTGTACTCCGCGCGTAAGGAGTACGTAGCGGCCCTTGGTCTGGACAAGATCATCATCCTTGGGCGCGTCTTCGCGGCATCGGCTCTGGCCACCTTCGGAGCCGAGCATATGCTCAATGTAAAGGCGTTTTCCCCCGGCGTCCCTGGCTGGATACCCTTTCATCCCTTCTGGATCGTCTTCGTCGGCCTTGCGCTCTTCGCCGGGGCACTCAGCCTCGCCTGGAACCGCTACACAAAACTCTCCTCGACACTGCTCGCTGTCATGCTCTTTATCTTCGTCCTTAATTTGCACATCCCGCGAGTTGTCGCCAACCCCCATGACCGCATCTCCTGGGCAGTCGTCCTGCGTGATACCTCCTTCGCCGGGGGCTTCCTTGCATACGCCGGAAGTCAGACCGAGCGCTGGCGCGCTCGCGCCTTAAACCCCCTCGTGCTCATCGGCCGCCTGTGCATGGCCATTCCTTTCCTCTTCTTCGGCGTCATGCAGATTCTGCACCCGCAGAACGCCCCCGGAGTCCCGCTTGAAAAGCTCACGCCCACCTGGATGCCCGCTCCCCATACGCTGGCCGCGTTCACTGGCGCTCTTCAGCTTCTCGCCGGAGCAGCGATCCTCATCAATCGCTACGCCCGCATGGCCGCAGCATGGCTCGGACTGTGGATGGTGCTGCTGACGCTTGGTATCTACTTACCGATCTTTCTGACAGCCTCCGGCGGCATGCAGCTGATCGAGGGCGTCAATTATGTCTTTGACACCTTGCTCTTCGCCGGAGTCATCCTCCTGCTCGCCTCAGCCATGCCGAGAGACAATCCTGGCGAGGCGTCGGCGCCCGCGCTTGCGATTTAGGTCCACTGCGTCCTAACCAACGAAAGGCCTGGTCGTCTAACCCCGCATGCGGCTCGCCAAACTGCTTTCTCTGCTGCTGTTTGTTTCCGCGGCCTGTGCCCAACAGGTGCAGCTGCCCGATACGCCTGCCGCGCACCAGTGCGCCGCGTGGCTCAAGATTTTCAATGGCAGCGATCGCCAGGCCTATGGCGCATTCCTCGAAAAGAATCTTCCCTCAAGAGCGGCACACCTGGATCAGGAGTGGCATTTTCGCGAGCGCACCGGCGGCGGCTTTGAGCTCAGAAAAGTAGAAGAATCTGCGCCCACAAAGCTGGTTGCGCTGTTGCAGGAGCGCGGCTCCGATCAGTTTGCGCGCTTAACCATGGAAGTAGACTCCACCGAACCCCACATCATCACTCGCTTCGAGTTGCGAGCCATTCCGCCACCGGCCGATTTTCCGCAGCCTCATTTGAGCGAGGCTGAATTGATCGCAGCCCTGCGAAAGAACTTGGAAGAGGACACTGCTGCTGGCCGGTTTGCCGGGGCGGCAATTGTAGCGAAAGATGGCAAGCCGATATTTGCCGAAGCCTACGGCTTGGCCGACCGCGAGCACAAGATCCCGAACACGCTTACAACGCGCTT
Source organism: Silvibacterium sp. (assembly GCA_049588475.1). GTDB lineage: Bacteria > Acidobacteriota > Terriglobia > Terriglobales > Acidobacteriaceae > Silvibacterium. The sequence continues at coordinate 68,341 of JBAVYX010000326.1, forward strand.
CCGCATCGGCTCCATGAACAAGATGTTTACGGCGGTGGCAATTCTGCAGCTTGCGCAGGCGGACAAGCTTGGACTCAACGATCCGCTGGGGAAGTATCTCACCGACTATCCCAACAAGGACGTCGCCTCGCAGGTAACCATCCATCATCTGTTGACGCACACAGGCGGTACGGGTGACATCTTCGGTCCGGAATTTGACACGCATCGGCAGGAGCTGCGCACCCTGCAAGATTATGTGAAGCTCTACGGCAACCGTGGACTCGGCTTCGCGCCCTCCAGCGGCCGTTGGGAGTACAGCAATTACGGCTTCATCCTGCTCGGCGCAGTAATCGAAAAAGTGAGCGGCGAGAGCTATTACGACTACGTGCGCGAACACATCTACAAACCGGCCGGCATGACCTCAACCGGCTCCGAGCCGGAAAACCAGCCGGTAGCGGATCGCAGTATCGGATACACAGCTATGGGCGGCGGCGGCGGCGTTCATCCCAACACGGACACGCTGCCCTGGCGCGGGACTTCAGCGGGCGGCGGCTACTCAACCGTCGAGGATTTGCTGAGGTTCGCGAACGCCCTGCAGCAGAACAAACTGCTCAATGCGCGCTACACAGAACTACTGACCACGGGTAAGGTGCCAGGACCAATCGGCAGCTATGCCTATGGGTTTGAGGACCGCACGATCAATGGCACACGATGCTTCGGCCACGGTGGCGGCGCACCGGGAATGAACGGCGATTTGAAGATATGCCCCGGCCCCGGCTATGTGGTCGCCGTGCTGTCAAACATGGACCCTCCCGCCGCAAACCGCATCTCTGACTTCGCCACGAACCGCCTGCCAGACCACTGAGGCTATACTTCGATCAATCGGGTCTTGGGCTTCCGAGTCAACTACCTGCTAATTTGACCAACGGGAGAACAGCCACGGCCTGTTTGGAATCTCCGTGGCGAAACAGAATCCCGCTGCGCAAATCTATGCAGCCGACTGGAAGAATGTGCTGGAAGTCGCCCAGAAGAATGCCCTGGCGATGGGGGTTGCCGATCGCTACCACCTACTTCCCGGCAGCGCCTTCGAAACCGACTTTGGCCGCGGCTACGACCTGGTGCTGGTCCCGAATTTCCTGCACCATTTCGATCCGCCTACCTGCACCACTTTCATGCGCAAAATGCATGACGCGTTAGAGCCCGGTGGCCGCGCCGCAATTGTGGAGTTCGTTCCTAATCCTGATCGCGTTTCACCGCCCACCGCGGCTGCCTTCAGCATGATGATGCTGGCCTCTACGTCCTCTGGCGACGCCTACACTTTCGCGGAGCTCGATAGCATTTCGAAAAATGCGGGCTTCGCGCGTGTTGAGCTCGCGCCAGGGGAGATCGGCCTCAATCGCCTGGTTCTGGCGTATCGGTGAATGAAGACTGTGTGAGGTAGACCCTGAAAGGGCTCACCTCACACTCTCCTCGGCATAATCTTGGATCGAGAATCAACGACACGAGAAGGGTCACACTATGAAAAAGCGCTGGACAATGGCACTGTTTTTCCTTCTTTTGAGCGCGCCCAGTTTGTTCGCCCAGGATCCCCTCGATGGAATTTGGCAGGGCTACGACGGCGAGTGGAGACATGTATCTCAGCAGTTGATTGCACTCGCCGAAGCCACGCCTGCCGACAAGTTCGGGTGGAGGCCCGCTCCAGGAGTGCGCTCTACAAGCGAGGTCTACATGCACATCGTCATGGCGAACTTCTATCTGCTCAGCGCTACCGGACCCAAAATGCCTTCAGACCTTAGAGAGGACGGCGAACGAACCATCACGTCCAAGGCCGAGGTAATCAACTGGCTCAAACGCTCCCTGGACGCTGTCAAGCAAGCTCATCTGGCTGAGAACCCGAAAGACCTTGCCCGTAAGGTCCGCATTGAGGATCGGGATGCCACCGTAGACGGCATGTATCTCCGCATCATCATTCATGCCAACGAACACATGGGGCAGTTGATCGCGTATGCGCGCATGACCGGCGTCGTACCGCCCTGGTCAAAATGATGCCGTAGTCTCCGATTACTCGTTTCGCAGTGCCACCATTGGTTCCACGCCTGCCGCGCGCCGGGCCGGAATCAACGATGCCAGAAACGCTGCTAGAGCGAGCAGCAGCGTTGCCAGCGTCAGCATCATCGGGTCCCATGGCTTAACGCCGAACAGCTGATCGCTCATCAGCTTGCCCGCTCCTATCGCCGCTGGAATACCCAGCGCCAGTCCAATCCCTATCTGCGAGAAGGAACCGCGCAGCACCATCCTAACTACGTCACCGCGATTCGCCCCTAGCGCCATCCGTACGCCGATCTCGCTCGTTCGCTGCTCCACCGTGTAGGCCATCACTCCATACAGCCCCACTGCTGCCAGCACCAGCCCAAGCACACCGAAGAGAGTCGTCAAGGTCGCAATCATGTTTTCCTGTTGAAAATCTCCGCTCACGACCTTGGGATATGGATCAACCCCGTAGAGCACAAGGTTCGGATCAACACTGGCCAGCGCTTTGCGCACGCGCTCTTCCATGCCCGGCGGATTGCCCGGCGCCCAGATCACGATGTTGTACAGGAAGTGCGACCAGATTTCGCCGCTCCTGTAAGCCGGCTCATCGTATGGCACGGTCTGTGTCTCCGTCAGCCAAAACATCGGCCGTATCGGATCCTTGTAATCGTAGGTCATATACCGCATGTCTTTCACGACCCCAACGATTTCGTAGTTCGAGGAATACTTGATCTTGTCGGGGCCGAAATGCTGCCCGATCGGGTTCTGGCCTTTGAAGAACCTCTTCGCAAACGCTTCATTGACCACCGCGACCTTCCGCGTCGCCTGGGTGTCCTCCTCCGTAATGGGCCGGCCCAGCACCATTTTTGCGCCCAAAGTATCGAAGAATCCCGGCATCACTCGTGCCCACCCCGCACTCGTGTCTTCCTTAGCCCCGGGCTCAGGTCTGCCCTCGATGCGAACACCATCGTTCCAGCTGTCGCCCGTCATCGGCGCATAGAGCGCCGGAGCCACCATCCGCACTCCGGGAATCTGGCGCAGGCGGTCATCGATTTCCCGGAACATCGGCTCCATTTGTTCCGGCTTGTAGTTGCCCAGCATCGGATTGATCCACGCGATATATCGGTCCCGCGTCTCGAATCCAAAATTCTGGTGCTCCAGGTTCCGCAGGCTCTGGCCCAGCAGAGCTGCGGCCGACAGGAGTATCAGCGACATCGCCGCCTGCGCGATCACCAGTGACTTCTGCATCCACGAGCGCCGGCCACCCACCGAACGGTTCGCCCCACGGAGCGCCTCCACTGGGTCGGCATGCGAAGCCATCCATGCCGGCGCGATCCCAAAAATTACGCCGGTCAGCACCGACATGCCCAAGGTGAAGAGCAGCACCGGCCAGGATGGTGTCGGGTCAATCGGTACGTAGTTATTGGGCCCGCCGATGCGGAAGGCCAGATACAGAATCAACCTTGTGCCGGCATACGCCACGCCGATGCCCAGGGCTCCGCCAATCACTGCCAGCGTTACGCACTCCACCAGCGCCTTCCGCACGAGCCGCGACCACGAGGCGCCCAGAGCTACACGTACCGACGTTTGCATGCGGTCCTTCAATCCGCGCGCTAGCATCAGATTCGCCAGATTGCCGCAAGCCACCAGCAGCACACATCCGGCCGCCACCAGCAACAGCTTCAGCCCATCCTGATACTGATCTCTCATCACCGCGACCCCAGCGCCGCCGGGAGTCAGGTGCAGTGTCTGCTGCTGCCAAAGCTGTTTCTCGCTGGGCTCCATATCCGACACATGGCTGGCCAGCCAGTCATGGAATTCCACCTTCAGCCTTGCTTCGAGCGACTTCGGATTCGTTCCCGGACGCACTCTCCCGATAATGTCCAGGAAATTGGTGTTCGGCCTCTTCAACCGCGCTGTTTCTCCGTCGATCAGCAGCTCTGTCGTCAGCGGTAGCCAGAAATCCGGCATACCCCACCCCGCTAGCTTCGCTCCGTAGAATCCCGGCGGAGCCACGCCGATCACTGTGAACGGGTGCCCATTAATCTGATAACTGGCGCCAACCACCGATGGATCCGACCCATACTTCTCGCGCCAGATGTGATAGCTCATGACCGCCACGGAGGGCGCGCCTTCCTGATCGTCCGCGTCAGTCATCAGACGGCCGATCCACGGTTGCACGCCGAGGGTTCTGAAGAAATTTCCGGATACAAACTCCCCATTGCGCGTATCCGCCTGCGCCTGTGATCCCTCCCTGCGGACGCCGAGCGGCGCATTGCCCGCCTGCAATGCTGCCAGGTCGGTAAATTCAGGCGTGTGCGCGCGAAAGTTCTTGTACGCCTCCCCCGAGAACAGCGAAAAATCCCCCTCGTCACTCGGTCCGGTGCCCTGGGTATACCCGCCCCAGTTGCAGCAGCGAAGTTTATCTCCGATCCGCCACAGCTCGTCCGGCTTCGTCACCGGCAGCGACTTCAGCATCACCTGGTGCACGAGCGTAAAGATCGCCGTCGTCGCTCCGATCCCCAGTGCCAGCGTGATGACCGCCGTAGTTGCAAACCCAGGAGCCTTCTGCAGTTGCCGCAGAGCGTCACGTAAATCGGCCAGCATTCGTCCCCCTCGCAATGTTGTCTATCCTTTGCAGTACGCGAGTATGCCTTCCGCAGTTCCCGGCGACAGGACTTGAGCGAGAGCTCGACTATCCTCCCGTCCGTAATCGGCATTCCCTGTTCAGAATCGAACCATCTTGCAGCACCGGTGACGAGCCATCTGCCACACGGGGATGCGCCAATGTCGCAATCTCGCTGCACTATTTACGCGGGCGGGCACCAGACCAATAACTTTTCTTAACTCAATCATTCGCTTTGTAGGTGCTTTATAATTGGTCCGCATTCCGGCGTTGGAGGTGACAGAAATGGCCTATGCATTGACCAATGGACGCAAAGCTTACGTGCAGATGGACATCGAGTTAGCCTTTCGAGAACTCGACACGAGCCTCACGGCAGGAGCCAATCTTGATGCGAAGTCGGGGATATACAAACTTGGCTCAGCTTTTGGCAAGGGCCAATGGGGAATGCAGCCGACGCCGCACGCTTCAATTCATGGTGCGGATGAACTGCACAATAATCCGCTCTTCGCGAGGGCGCGGATTACGACCGGCGGAGCCACCACGCATAGTACGATGGACCAGACGGTAATGGTGACCGCGCTGGTGGTAGCGTTCAACGATCCCAACATGCAGCCATTCCTCGCGCAGCTGGATGCGGGGACTGAGGCGGTGAACGTGAACGTGAACTACAACGTCAGCCCTGGCACCTGCAATGTCTTCTCCGGGCCGGCTGCGGCTCCGGTTTCGAACCTAAATCAAGCCGTGATCGCGCTGGTGCTTAAGATACGCAGAAATCCGAGCAACGCGACGATCCCCATCATTCAGACTTCGATTCCATACGCCGTGCCCCAGCCGGTGAAGACTAAGAAAGGCAAGGTCGTTGGATTCACAGTCTAGATGGTCTTCGGTACCCTGGTCGAGGTTGTCCGAAGCAGAGATCTGGACGCGCCTGCGCGGATTTTATCAAGGAGCGAGCCGCCAGGCATTTCGCCCTGGAGGCATCCCTTTTCAAATTACCTCCAATCCGACAATTAGCCATGCGTATGCGAGCATGGCGGCATCCTGGATAGGAGACTGGCACCGGAGCAGCCAGCATCAACCTCGTGGGATTGATCCACAACAGCCAATCTACATTCTGGAATTGGGTCCGGGAACGGGCCAATTTACGTTTCTATTTACGCAGGAACTTAGACGGATGTTGGAGTGCAAAGGGCTTGGACACCTGCGCAGCCGCCATATCTGTGCCGACCTGGGCCCCCGGCTTCTGGATGATATTGCCGAACACGAGAAAATGGCGCCGCTTGCCGCCGAGGGCCTTCTGGATTTCGCAGTCTTTGACGCGACCCATCCGCAAAGGCCGTTTCTGCTTCGCAGCCAAAAGACGCTCACCAGTGAAGACCTGGCGAATCCGCTTATCGTGATTGCGAATTACTTTCTCGACAGCCTTCCGCAGGACTGCTTCAGGACGCACAGAGGCCTGTTGTACGAGAGCATGGTGCAGATGTCCGGAGAGCCTGGGCAGGTGGCATTGATGCGCTATGAGCAGCGTCCGGCTGCGACGCCCTATTACCACGATGCGGAACTGGACAGCATTCTCGACACATGCCGCATCGGCGACGAAGGGGTGATTCTGTTTCCAGTAGCCGGGCTAAAACTGCTGAAATGGCTGTGGCATTTTGCCGGCGGACGACTTCTTTTGCTGGTCGCCGATAAGGGCCATTACTCTGCACCGGAGCTCGCCTATCCCGCAATCGAGCGTCACGCCGACAACTGCATTTCGATGATGGTCTATTTCAGAGCTATCGAGGAGTTCTGGGTCAAACGGGGTGGCCGCTACCATTCCGCATACCGGGAGGGCGCATTTTTGACCTTCGGCGCCGCGGAAGCTGGATTAGAGTGCGGTGCGAGCACCGGTTTCGCGCAGAGCTTTACTGAGAACATTCTAGATCATACTTCTGAAGACTGGGACATATTGAGTTGGCGTGCGGTGCGAGATGCGCACCTCTACTCCGTAGCAGAGATTTTGGCATGCATGCGACTGTCGCGATGGGATCCGGCTGTCTTTAGAGATTTCTTTCCCGCGCTTTTCAGGCGCCTTGCTGGCATTTCTGAACCAGAAAAGGCGCAAGTGAAGGAAGCGATACAAAGATCGCTTGATCGCTATTACCATCTCGGCGAGATTCCCGATCTTGTCTTCAAAGGGGCGTCGGTTCTTTACGAGCTGGAGGCTTATGCGGAGGCGCTAGCCTTGTTTGAAAGGTCGCGGAAGCTCAATGGTCCGCTTCCGGCCACGAACTTTCAGATAGGCCGCTGTCTTTATCGATTGGGCAAGAAGGCGGAGGCTCTTAAGGAGATTCACACGGCCCTAGATGCGGAGCCGAACTTTGAAGATTACCTTGTTGGTATGGGAATCATCTCAGAGCGCCGCGCAGTAGAACTCGCTGCGCGAATTGAATGGGAGATCAGCCTGCTGGTATAGGCGCAGAGAATCCATCGAATTTGCAGACGGGTGATGAGATTGGCAATTTTAGATATCGATCGACGATATCAAGACCAGTCACTCGTCGCGGCGCTGATACTTGTCCTTATTCGAGGACGTAGCGATCCCGGGCGGCAAAACAGTTCAAAAAAAAGTTGACGTCTCAGATGCCCGCATACCATGCATAGCCGGCTTCCGGCGACGCGGAGCCCAGACCCTTGCCGAAGGTCTTGAGATTGTCGGTAGCCGTCATACGGGTGATGTACTTCACGCTCTTATAGCCTAGTTGCCGGGGCACGCGCAGGCGGAGCGGACCACCGAAGGACACCGGAAGATCACCGTCGTTCATCCCCAGGGTCAGGAGGGTCTGGGGATGCAGTGCATCGGCCATATCGATGCTCTCCCACCAGTTACGGTCGATGGAGAAGTACACGATATAGCGCGCCTGCGGCAGGATACCGACTGCGTGCAGCACCTCAAACAGAGGCGTTCCGATCCACTCGGCGACATAAGACCAACCCTCCTCGCACACCACTTCAGTGATCTGGCTGCGCACAGGAAAGCTCCTGAGGTCGGACAGCGAAAACGATGCGGGCCGGGCGACCATTCCGTCAACCGAAAGCCGCCAATCCCTAAACCCGACGGCCTGGTGGCGCTTGAAGTCATCCTTGAAAGGCGCGACCTCGTTGGCGAAAGGCGTCTTCGAAATCATGCTGCGAGGGAATTCGCGAGCCAGCGAGTGCGTCGTCAAAAGCCGTTGGGCGGCGTAAGTCAGAGTTTCACCGGGACCGTAGAATCCGCGGCAATCGGGCGGGACCAGTCCATAGCGTTTGGCCAGGCCGGCGGCCGCCGCCAGACCCGACACGCCCGCCGTGGCGGCAAGACCGGTGGTGATGAGCTTGCGGCGCGAGATGTTGCTCATGTGCGCTTCTCACTTATCACAATACGCTTCTGGCTTATGACAGTATGCTTCTGCGGTGCAGCAAACCGCCCGGTGATCATCGCCCGCGTACGGCTCCAGAATCCCGCCAGAACAACCATCGCGACATGCACCACGAGAAAGAGCAGGAGCAATCCGGAGACGAAAAAATGAAGTGTGCGCGCCGATTGCCGCCCTCCCAGCACGTTAACGGCCGCCGGAACTGCGGAATCGAAGGCGGGAGACAGCGCGAGGCCCGTCCAGATCACCAGCGGGAAGAGGACGAAGATCACTGACAGATACGCGATACGCTGAACTACGTTATACGAGCGGGCTTCTACTGCATCTGGCGGCGCGCGGCGAAGATACCTCGCGATCACTTCCCAGAACGACCGCCACGTCCTATCCCCCTTCGCCGGGAACAGGTTGTTCCGAAAGTGGCCGCTCCACAGACTTGCCATCACATAGACTAGGCCGGTCAGCACCACGAGCCACGCAGCCTGAAAGTGGAGATACCGGCTCCAGCCATTCTGATCGGGCATCACATACTTGTAGCCTGTCCGAACCGTGTCCCGCGAGGACGGAATGGGTATCGTGAAGAGCGGGCGCATGTTCACATTGCCAGTTTCACCCCAGTAGAAGCGCGGGTGAGAGACGACGATCTCAGCGCCGCTGATAAGCAGAGCAAAGAAGGAGATTACCGTGATCCAGTGCGTTACGCGGACGACCGCAGTATGTCGGGGAGTTTCCGTTTTGCGGAGCGATGTAGCGGTTGACACGTGGGGAGGATAGCACAGAGCAGCGCCAATTGAGCCTCGCGCTCGCATCACTCCGCCCCGAGCACCTTCACAATCACCCGCTTGCGACGCTGCCCGTCGAACTCTGCATAGAACACTCTCTGCCAGGTCCCCAGATCGAGTCTGCGGTTGGTCACTGGCAGAGTCGTCTCGTGATGCAGCAGCAGAGCCTTCAAGTGCGCATCGCCGTTATCCTCGCCGGTCTGGTGATGCTTATAGTCCGGCCGCTCCGGAGCCAGCTCCTCCAGCCACTTGCCGATGTCCTCGATCAGCCCGCTCTCCAGATCGTTCACATAGATGGCTGCTGTAATGTGCATCGGCGAGACAAAGCACAGCCCATCCTTCACCCCGCTCCTGCGTACGATCTCTTCCACCTGATCGGTAATGTGGACCATCTCTTTGCGTTTTCTGGTTTCAAAAATGAGGTACTCCGTGTGACTCTTCATCTCCAGCGCTCTCCTCAGCCATTTGATGCTCAAGATTTTCAGATGTCGATTTATCGGCGCGCTATCCGCACAAAGGCACCCCTCGGCGCGCTATCCCAAATTGCGTCGGCGATACGAATCCACCATTGAGGACCGCAGCGCAATCTGTAAACGACGAGCACCTAAGACACGAACAACACCGGCACCGCAATAAGGTAGACCTTGTGAATGCGCCGGTCCACGAGAAGATCGCGCGCCACGCCGAGAAGAATCACTGCAATCACGCAAAGGAAGAAGAGGCTGTTGTGACACTGTTTTGACTGATGGTGAACTGTCGATTCTCCAGCCGGAATGCTTGCAATCCATTTTTGGTCGACCATAAAAGCTCGTCGACCACCCGATAGACGCAGATGTCTGAATCGGTCGAAACACGTGCGCGTATGCGGTAAGCAATCCTTCCAGGCCGACATTAAAAGAAAAGCAGGTAGAGCAGGAACGTTCCGGCGATTGCCGCGCCGCTGCTGCGGCGGTTCGAAGACAATGCAAGATGGATCGACGCAGCAATCACCGCGAGCGCCACAAAGATAACCTGGACCATTCCGTACTCCTGTCTACAGGACTCTAGCAATTTGTCGGCCCCTTAAACTGGAAATCGACGCCCGCAATAAAGAAATCTGACTTTCAATTTAAGCGAACGCATAGGAGGAAAGAACATGGCGAATGAAGTCCAGAGTAACGACGCGACGAGCGCCGCGAGAGCCGACATGAAGTTCGAGATAGCCGTCATCCCAGTTTCGGATGTCGACCGCGCGAAGGAGTTCTACGGGGGGAAGCTCGGGTGGCGGCTCGACGCCGACTACGACAACGGTAGCGACTTCCGCGTGATCCAGTTCACGCCGCCCGGCTCCGGGTGCTCGGTCATCTTCGGCAAGAACGTCACCGGGGCAACACCCGGCTCCGCCCAGGGCCTGTACCTGATTGTCTCCGACATCGCGGCCACCCGCGCCGAGCTGCTCGGTCAAGGCGTCGAGGTCAGTGAGGTCTTCCACAACGAAGGCGTCTACGCTGGCCCGGACGAGCCCTACCTGTTTGGGCGGCTCCGGGTCGGCGGTCCGGATTCCGAGCATCGCAGCTACCGTTCGTTCGCCTCGTTCCATGATCCGGACGGCAACGGCTGGCTCTTCCCGGAGATCACGACGCGGCTGCCCGGGCGTGTCGCAGGCGACACTAAGTACGCGTCGGCGAGCGATCTGTCGCAGGCGCTGCGACGCGCCGCCGCCGCCCACGGCGAGCACGAGAAACGCTCCGGCGGGCAGCGTGACGAGAACTGGCCAGACTGGTACGCCGAGTATATGATGCGCGAACAGGTCGGCGCAGATCTGCCGCAATGAACGACAACGACGTGATCGTCGCGCAATACTGACTCCATCGCGTGCTTTCGGCGGAAGTGAGCATGATCACCGAAAGCACGTCGGCGATCATCGGGCGGGTCGGTCGGCGCCCAGATCGGTTGTCACGAACAGCCGCTTATACCACCGCACTTGACGCGCGGCTACTATAGCGGACCATCAATGAACCGCAAGAGATTCAGAGCGGTGTGGCTCCCACGTCATTGTTATCTGAAGGAATTGCGAATTGTTTGCCGGAGCCCAGGCTTGATC
>JBAVYX010000327.1:0-5501 GCA_049588475.1 Silvibacterium sp.
AGCATCCGTTGGCGTAAGTGGGTCACAGTGTGGTACCTCCTGTGACTCACACCCTATCCCGGCCTCAAAACTACTCGACAGCCACCACCGCAGCGGCCGCGGCGCCTGCGGCTTCGTTCTTACCGGCCACCCGGAAGTAACTTCCGGGTAGGCGACAAACCGCCCGCAACCCTGTCAATGAGCGACTTGGCCTGATATCAGCATCGAGAATCGAACTGGAGGGATCGACGGATGCTGCCCGACGTGTCAGGACTGCCTTGATCGCACCCCGCACCACCGACTCTGCTTGCGAGATTGCAGTGCTGTCGGGCCCACGATCGCGATCACCTTGACATCGGGAGCCCAACCCGACGCACGAGTTCGTCAAAGCGCGGATCAGAATGGAGCTTGTCCAAACGCTCATCTACCGTCAGATAGGTGAGCAGATACGATCGTTCCTGATAAGCGCGATTCAGCCATGCAAATGCCTCATCCTTTTCTCCCAGGCCGGCGTAAATGACTGCGATATTGTCCGGAGATCTGAGGATCCAGGGCAGGCATGGCGAGATCGCACTCGAGAGGCCGGTTGTCTATCAGGTGAAGAACGCTGTTCACGAGCGAGTGGAGGGGCGCTTCCGGCTGATGGCTGGGAATACCGTCGGCTTTGCGCTGGGAACATACGATCACGATCGCGCGCTCGTGATCGATCCTGCGCTTGCTTACTCGACGTATCTTGGCGGGAGTGGCCCATGCCTGAACGAGAATTTAATGCCTGCAGGATCTTGTGATTCGGGCAATGCCATCGCAGTCGATGCCGCCGGAGACTTCTACGTCGTTGGAGGCACACTAACCTCCGATTCCCGGTCACGGCGGGCGCCTTTCAGAAGGTCAACAATGGGATGCTCTCCTACTACGGCTTCTCTCTGAATAATGCCTTCGTTACGAAGTTCAACCCAAGAGGCTCCGCGCTGATGTATTCCACTTATCTTGGGGGGACCACCATTTACCCATGTGACGCTTGCGTAGTTCCGGATGGCGATGTTGCTACTGGCGTGGCTATTGACACCGGTGGGAACGCCTATGTGACCGGACGTGCCTCCTCGTACAACTTTCCCGTTACGAATAACGCCTATCAGAAGGTAAACCACGCCGCGGGAGCTGTCGGTCCAAATGCGTTCGTGACCAAACTCAACCCAACAGGTTCCGCACTTGTTTATTCGACTTATGTTGGCGGGAGCGGTGGTGACGATCATTTCGTGTTCGGTGACGGCGCGGTGGGAATTGCCGTGGACCCAGCCGGAGATGCCTATATCGCTGGAACTGCCCTATCCGGCGATTTTCCGGTCACGGCCAATGCCTTCCAGCAGGGCAACAACGCAGGCTACGGCCCCAACCTGTTTGTTACGAAGCTCAATCCAGCGGGCTCCGCGCTGGTTTATTCCACTTATCTCGGCGGCAGCGGATGGGGTGTTGGTCCCCTGTCCTTCGGAGATAGTGCCGGGGGCATTGCCATCGACTCGGCAGGTGACGCTTATGTGACCGGAACAGCCTACTCGAGAGATTTTCCGGTGACGGCCAATGCCTACCAGAAGGTTAATAACGCGGCTTATTACAGCGGGACCGGCGGAAGCACCAACGCAATCATCACCGAGCTCAATCCGACAGGATCCGCGCTCGTCTACTCCACCTATCTGGGCGGCAGTAATCAAGCTTTTGGAGATTCTGGAGGCGCTATTGCGCTCAACGCAGCCGGCAATGCTTACGTTACCGGCTACGCCTCGTCGACAGATTTCCCTGTAACCCCTCACGCCTTCCGGAAGGTAAACACGAACGGCGACGGCTTCGTAACCGAGCTGAACTCCGCTGGCTCGGCTCTGGTCTACTCCACGTTCCTTGGTGGGGGCGGCGCAGGCAGCATCGCGCTGGACGCCTTCGGCAGTGCTTACCTCACCGGCAGTACCTATTCCACAAGTTTCCCCGTGACCTCCGACGCCTTTCGCAAGGCCAACCACGGCAATGCGGATGCCTTTGTCAGCAAGCTCGACGCGACGGGATCGATCATGCTGTACTCCAGCTATCTGGGTGGAAGCGGCAGCGATTACGGGAACGGAATCGCAGTGGACTGGTTCGGCGACGCTTACATCGCCGGCAGGACCTGTTCGACTGACTTTCCGCTCGCCAGTGTTCCTTTTCAGACGACGAACAAGGGCACCGGGTGCACAGCGTTCGTGAGCAAGTTCATCGTCAACACGGTTACAACAACAAAGCTGACCTCGAATAGTAATCCGGGGAGGGTGGGCACGACGGCGACGTTTACGGCAAGTGTGACACCGAATACGGGGACGGCGATCCCGACCGGATCGGTGATCTTCACCCTTGACGGGACGCCGGAAGTTACGGTTTCGCTGGATGGTAGCGGTCAGGCCACTTACTCGACCTCGTCGCTCGCGGCGGGCCGCTACACGATCACGGCGACTTACCTGGGCAACGCGACCACCTCCGGAAGCATTGCCAATCTCGGGCAGCTGATTATTGGCAGTCCGGCGCGTATTACTGTCGCTTCCGGCACGTATCAGACTGCAGTCGAAGGCTCTCCATTTGCGATGCCGCTGGTTGCACTGGTGCAGGATGAAAGAGGCATGCCTGTGCCTGGCGCGGTCGTTGACTTCAGCGGTGCGGGCCTGACGTTCTCCGGGAATCCGGCAGTAACGAATGCGGATGGGAACGCCTCGGTGATAGCCACGCCGACAGCAACCGGATCTCTGACTGCAATGGCTACCACGCCCGGCGTTTCGGTTCCCGCCACATTCAAGCTGACCGCAACCCAGCCCGCGCCGTAAGGCGCCACGACGGACTCTGGGTGGTAAGTCCGTCGACTGGCGACAAACTCGTTCCGGGACGCACCGAATCATAGAAGTCTCTACCTGCGCTCTCGCTCAGGGTCCCGAGTCCCTTGACTTATTGCAGGTTACGATCCTGGTCAGCCTGCCAGCCTGTCGCGGCAGAGCCAACTGATGCAGTCGGGGTCGGTCCTCGAAAACGCCCTTTGCTCCAGCAAAATGCCGGCCAGGACCGCAGCGTCTCGGTTTATGCCAAATCGCCAACTCACCTTTCCATCCTGTCCGGGTCCCAGAAACGCGCATCGGCCTGGAGGCCGTCAACCTGTATGGATGAGTGCGTTGGCCTGAAGCCATTAGTTGACGTTCTCATCCAGAAAGGTCTGAAACCTTTAAAACATGCTCCTTTTCAGATGGACTCGTGCGAAACCCTCCCCGCTGGAAGTTCTATCGGCGACCTTGCAAGTGGACGGCGCCCTCAATCGCATGTGTCGGCTGACCGGCGTACTCGCTGAAGTGCTTCTCGCTTATTTGCGCGATGTACCCGTCGGGACGAATCAGGATATGTTGTCCTTCGGTTGTGACAATCTCGGTTGCGTGAGGTCCGCGCATGTGTTCAAACAGCCTGCTCCCGTCGTCGAGCCTGATATCCGGCATGCGGTCTCCGGGCTGCAAACCTCCCGTCGTATTGCCCAAGGACAGAGAGCTAGACCTATAGTGCAAAGCGAGTTGATTGGTCGCGTCACCGCGCTTGATTGACCGTGTCTGGTGCAGACGCTTGGTCAAACCCAGTACAGACGCAGCAATGGGCAGCCGCTCGGATTCGTAGGTATCGAGCAACGAATCAGGGCCGCCGTGCAAGACGTGTGCCAGCTTCCAGCCCAAGTTGTAGGCATCCTGCACGCCCGTGTTCAGGCCCTGTCCGCCTGCCGGGGGATGCACATGCGCGGCGTCCCCTGCCAGTAACACTCGTCCGACGCGGTAGCGGCTGACCATGCGAACAGCAGGTTGATAGGTCGACTTCCAGGCAATGCGGTTGATGCGATAGCCGGTGGCTTTTTCCACTCTGCCCTCGATATCCGCTCCAACTGTCTTTGCCTTCGCGGTCAGTTGAAAAAGTGGTGTGTTCGGCAGCGGGCAAAGACCGATCGCGCCGCCTTTAACGAAGGGCCAGATATGCCAGTCTCTGCGGTCAAGACCATCAATCTCGACATCCGCAACGATCATGGGCTCTTCGTCCATTGATTCGCCGTCCAGTTTGAGACCCACCGTCTTTCGCACTGCGCTGCGGCCGCCGTCGCATCCTACCAGGTAGTCCACACGCACTGTTTCTCCGTCCGAAAACGTTGCGTCAACGCCATCTTGGTCCTGCTGCACCGTGGCGATCTCCAGGTTGAAATCCACCCGGCCGCCGAGAGCGTGCAAACGATCGCGCAGGATTGTCTCGGTGGATGATTGCGGTACCATCCAGAGGTTAGGATATGGGGTCCTCTCAGTCGCCGGCTTCGAAGAGCCGAGCGAGCCCGCACGTATCGAAACAGGGCCCAGGTGAATCCGCATTTTCGGATAGAGTCCCCCGACGGCGAGGATCGGTTTGATGATCCCGAGGTCCTCGAAAATCTCAAGCGTTCGCGGTTGCAGGCCCTTGCCGCGCGAGCCGGTGAAGGGCTTCTCCGAGGCCTCAACCAGGCGGCATGCTACTCGGCGGCGCTGAAGATCAAGTGCAAGCGTCAGCCCGGTTGGTCCAGCTCCGACGATCAATACATTTTTCTCAGGCATCAGAAATCCTTTCGTACGCCGTACGAAAGCATATATTAGTACGGTGTACGAATGTCAAGGACAAAAACACAACTGAGCCGGGGGACGATCGCTGTCGCAGCACTCGCGATCGCCGACGTGGATGGATTTGAGGCTGTTTCGATGCGTCGCGTGGCGCAGGAACTCAACGTCGGAACGATGAGCCTCTACTACTATGTAAAGACCAAGAAAGATCTCATCGCGGTCATGGATGACGCGCTGATGAGCTTAATTCTTCTCCCCTCGGTGCCCAAGAATTGGAAATTTGCGATCGCGGAGATTGCTACCCGGACTCACTCGATGCTTCTGCGGCATCCTTGGGCCCTCATTTCAATGCAGTCGGCTCCTCCTGGGCTCAATGCGATGCGCCATATGGAGCAGTGCCTGGAAGCTCTCGAAAAGACTTCAATGACAGCAAAAAAGAAGCTCACACTGCTTGCTATGGTTGACGACTTCGTCTTCGGTCATGCACTCCGCGAAGCGGCCAGCGAAAAGGTTGTTGACACGGAATTTGCAGCAGCGCAGTTGGCTACAGGCAACTTTCCGCGAATTGCGGAGGTTTTCGGTGGCGGCCGGATTGAGATCGAAAAAAACCGCTTCCAAGTGGGACTCAGTCTTCTCCTCGAGGAATATGGTCCGCAGCGGCCTCGCCTTTCGCCGAAGCCCAAACGCAGCTCAGCGCGTCGTGAGGAGAGCCGAGAGTAGTTAGTAATCCCTGGAAACGCCCGTTCGATGTGACAAAGGCGTATCTCGCCTTATGAGAAATCGCCATAACCGGCCAATCGCTTCCCATTTTCATTCAGATGGTGTCGAGCTTTCTTATCTCGGCGAGGATCTTGATGAGGCGGACGGAAAGCCTGAGGAGACGTTTGTGTGCATTACCGTTTG
>JBAVYX010000328.1:0-5461 GCA_049588475.1 Silvibacterium sp.
CCGTCTCCGCACGGCTACAACTACGCTTCGATAACGCAGTTATGCCATGAAAGAACGGCCTTTCCAAACCTTTTTCAACCTAGGATCACCGCGTTCCTCAACCCCTGGTGAGAAATGCAGGCTAGGCGGCTCGCTCATTTTCGACGCCACGGTGTCTCTCCAGGCCATTGCCGGAACCTTTCAGGAAGGGCCGGGACGTGGAACGTTTTCTCTAAAACCGATTAGCTTGAATCCACTGCCCTATAAACGGGAAGACGTTACGTTCCGAGTTGGCGACGTGGTTCTTTCCGGTAGGCTATTGCGACCCAACAGCGCCGGCGTACACCCTGGAATCGTTTTTCTGCACAGAAGCGCTCCCGAGGCTCGATGGGGAACGTCTTTCTTTTTCGCGGATCGCTTCGCCCGAAACGGCGTAGCTGCACTCGTGTTCGACAAAAGAGGTGCTCGGCAATCGACAGGGGATTGGAAGACAATCACCTATGAACGACTGGCCGACGACTATCTGGCAGCGGTTCGTTTCCTTCAGGCGCAACCCGGTGTTGACCCGAAGGAGGTCGGTATTTTCGGGCATAGCCAAGGGGGAACGATCTCACCATTAATTGCAGCACGGCCCGGAGCCGTGGCATTTGTCATCGCCGCAGCTGCGATTGGAACTGGACCCATCTACACTCAAGACCTCTATCGGACACGCAATGACCTTGAAGACAAAGGCTTCACCGAGCCCGACATTTCCAGTGCAATGGATTTATATAGCCAATGGATCAATGTTGCGCGCACAGGCGAAGGATGGGACAGACTCGTTTCGGCCATGGCCGATGGGCCTCTTGACCTCGCCTCCGCGAAAACACAGTCCGCCCATCGCGCGAAGGGCAAACTATACCCCGGCCTTTATTAGTCTGCTAAACCAATCGGTTAACCGCACGCCATTCGGTTCCTATTGTTAAGGACGACTCAATAGTTCTCAATCATCCAGGCATTGTTGTCGCCTTGAGTGAACATTTCCAGGATCCCGTACCGCCCGTCAGGAGACTGAATCATCCATTCAAACGCCGCGCCCGCCTGTCCCTGAAAAACTACCTCTGCCCTGCCAGTCTCATTGACGGCTAGGACCACTGCAGTCCCTCCTGGCGTGAGACTCTTCATCAAAACACTCTTGCCATCTGCTGACCAGTCACCATTCGAGAGCGACCAGTCCTTCAAAACTACATCTTTGGCTACTCCTGTGTTCACATAGAAAAACCGGACTCGGTGTCTGTCGAGGAAGACTGCGAGCCGCGATCCATCTGGAGAAAGACCCCAGTTGGTGTAGCCGATCGGCATCCTCGTGAGTTCGCGGCCAGCGCCGTGTTCGAGATCGAACGAGACAAAGATGAGATCCGATCCCACGAGTTTGCTGAAGACGCACAACTTGGCTGGAGCCCGCGCACACTCGTAGTTAATGATCCCCTCTTCTTGTAAAACCAGCCGAGGAGACCCACCGGCGAGGGGTTTGCTCATCAGCGACGCGGGAAACGAGTTGTCACCTGGTTTGGAAGCAGTCAAATAGAGCGCCTGCGAACCATCCGGACTCAGTCGCGGAAGATATATGCTGTGTCCTTCAACAAGGATCTCAGCCGTGGTCTCGTCGATGTTCTGTTTGAAGAGCTTCCAAGTTCCATTCCGGGTGGAGACGAAAAGAACTACCGTGCTGTCGGAGGTCCATGCCTCAGCCATATTGTCGTTCGTGTCCAGCGTGAGACGGCGAGGGTCTTTAAACAGATGGGACGCCGCATCGAATTTGCCGATGAAGGCCTGAAGTGTGGTGTTTCCTCTCCACAGAACAAGCCGCTTCCCATTCGCAGCGGCGCTCAGGCCCCCAATGGCACCTTGTCCCTTTGTAACTGGTTGCGGATGGCCGATTGCATCCCCGGTGCGTTCGTCAACCGCAATCGAGTAAACTCCGTGATCACCTCGTTCCTTGGCCGGACCATCGCTGTATCCGTAAAAAATGCGCCCATCTTCGGCCCACCAGAGGGCAGCAGCCAACCGGGGATCATCGTTCAATACAATCCGTAGATCACCGCCATTTGCATTGAGAGTGCGCAGCGAAAAAGTATCTGCTGCCGGCTCCGGCGCGGAGACGCCATGGCGCTCGATGTATGCAAGACGCTTTCCGTCAGGTGACCAGACCACAGGAAAAATCCAGCTTCCTCTAAAGTTTGGCTGATCCGGCTTTCCAGACCCCGCGATCATGCGAGCATTTGCACCGCCCGAGTCCATCATCCAAAGCTCGCCGCCGAAGTGAGACTGCGTCGAGACCAGAGTGCCCGCGGGTCCTGGCAAAAACGCGATCCTGGATCCGTCCGGAGACACGGCTCCTGCCGCGGCATTTTCCCGGATCATCTGCGGGCGGTCGCCTAAGAGGGAAAGCTTCCAGAGGCTGGTTGTTCGTAACGGTACCTGCCCCTCAAGCCGCGTCACCAGGAGATGAGTGCCGTCAGGGAACCAGCTGTTGGGAACAAGCTCGTCAAAGTCTTTTGGCACAACCCAGGTGCGGGTTTCACCGCTGTCGATCTGGCGCAGATAGAGCCCATTGGGATCGGTGTAGGCGATGTACTTGCCATTGGGAGAAACTACTGCATTACGAACGTAGGCCTCCGGAGGATTGGAGGTAATTCGCTGTTCGGCAGCCAGATTTGCAACGGCTGATCTCGGTGCTTCATGCCTGATCGTGCGATGTATCAGAAATCCGGCCGTGATCAACAGAGTTAAAGCGAGGAGTCCGAGATATACGTAAGTTGATTTCTTGCCGCGGCCATCACCTCGCTGCTCCTGCCACTCCGTGCCGCCATTCAATCTTTTCAGGGGAGCGCACATATCCGCTGCGTTTTGGTAGCGGGTTTCGCGGTCCTTTTCCAACGCCTTGTTGATGATCTCTTCGAGTTTTGCCGGAAGCCCAGGATTCAACTCCCGCGCGGCGACCGGCGTGTCGTGCAGAATCGCCTCGTGAAGTGCAGCCGTCGTGTCTCCGCTGAAGGCCCGCGCTCCGGTCGCCATCTCGTAGATCACCAGGCCAAAGGAGTACAGGTCAGTACGGGCGTCCAGCTTCTCCCCGCGAACCTGCTCAGGCGACATGTAGGGCGCCGTGCCCATCGCCACACCGGTCAGCGAGATGCTGAGATCAGGAGCTCGCGTGGTCCGAGGTTCCTGTGATGGCGCGTCCTGATGTGGGAGATCCTCCTGACCTGCTACATCCGTCAGTTTTGCCAAGCCGAAGTCCAGAATCTTGGCTTCGCCTCGATTGGTGACGAAGATATTCGCTGACTTGATATCGCGATGGATGATGCCTTTTGCGTGAGCCGCTGCCAAGCCGTGCCCGATCTGAATCGCAAGATGCAGCAACTCGCCCGTCGCCAAAGGCGCCGCCCTTGCGGTTATCCGGTCCCGCAAAGTTTGGCCCTCCAGCAACGACATGGCGATGAAGTGCCTGCCTTCGTGCTCGCCAAATTCGTATATGGTGCAAATGTTGGGGTGGTCGAGCGCGGACGCGGCTTGCGCTTCGCGCTCAAAGCGCTCCAGAACCTTCGGGTCGCTGGCAATCTCCTCCGGCAGAAACTTGAGAGCAACGCGGCGGCCCAGTTTCAAATCTTCCGCCTTGTACACCACGCCCATGCCCCCGCCGCCCAGCAGCTCCAGTACACGGTAGTGAGAAACCTTTTTCCCACTCAGGCCTGAGGCGGACGATTCAGCTGCACGCGTCCCAGAGGTGGTGAGCGGCGGATTGACTGGACCCCCGTCCGCTCCCTCCACCGGCACCATCAGCCGGTACCCGCGCCGCGCTACGGTTTCTATGTACTTCGGTTGATCGGCAGAATCGCCGAATGCCTGCCGTAGCTTGTTGATCGCCGTGTGAATGCTATGGTCGAACTCCACCACAGTGTCGTTTGGCCAAAGTCTCTTCTTGATCTCTTCCCGCGTGACCAGACCGCTGGAACGATCTACCAGCATCAGCAAAATCTGGAAGGGCTGTTCCTGAAGACGAACTTTCTTATCTCCGCTGTGGAGCTCGCCCGCTTTCCGATCAAACTCAAAGTCCCCTATTCGAATGCGGTTTGGAGTGGCAGTTTCCACTGGGAACCAATCTGGTGCGGAAGTGTACAGGCAGCACGATGGCCGCTTCCACAGATTTCACTCTGCATCAGTTGTACTTCTTGGAAATTTTCGGGATGCCGAGGCCAATAGACTTGCTTTCAGTCAGTTAGACAAATGAGTCCCAGTTGAGCGCCAGATGAGCGCTGGTGCATTGCCTTTGGCCCCAGTTCAATGCAGTGTCGATGGCTGAAAGCGAGCCGAACGGCCGACCGGTTTCCCGATGCTCCCGAATGCGTAAGGGAGCAAACCCAGGGCACGTTGCCCACAAACCTGAAAGGTGACTTCACGATGAAATGCGTAGATTTGAAGAGTTTCTCGATTTGTAATCCCTCGGCGCGGCTCCTGCCCAGGATGCTCGTAGTCTCGGCTATCATGCTGGGGCTGAGTGTCATCCCCGCCGCTGCTGACGACAATGGCTGTAGCGACGCCACTCTCAAGGGCGATTACGGCTTCACCATTGATGGATATTCACCGAATTCCGATGGGGCCCAACTCCCGGTCAAAGGAGTGGCAATCACTCACTTCGACGGTGCCGGCAAGCTCACACAACAAGATTTTGTGGTAACCGCCGGTGTGCTCAATCCCGGACAGGGGGACGCCCAGGCCGGCTTTCATTTCACGACCGGTGAGACCGGCAAATACAGCTTGAATCCGGATTGCACGGGCAGCATGGAGATCGATTTGAACGCGCCTGTTCCTCGAGGTTCCGGATTGTCCCCAGGGGTCATTAAACTCATGATCGTAGTGACCCATCATGGAAATGCAATCCATACGGTGGTTGCTGAAATCACTGCTCCATTCGCCACTACGCCCTCGTTAAACACGACTAGCAGCGACGCCTGGAAGATCGGATACGATCACGATCATGAATAACCCGCATTCAACGTGAACGAAGTTGTTGAAGCCTGCAGCATATCTCCCATCCGGGAGGACGTTGGTTGGCGGGGGCGAGAGAACGGCTCAGATTAGTGATTTCTCCCGCCGTGACCGTCGAATCATCGAAGGACACGGACCTCGACCGGGTGACCCTTGATGGCAGACTTGTTCTGCCTTCAGAGTGGTCGCCCCTCTTCCGTAATGGATAATGTCCGGATACCAATCTGTCTCTCAGCGTCGAGATCAGAAACTCATTACGAGAAGCGACCGTAAGGGTTCTGGACGGTTTGTCGGCAACGCTTACCCTTAGCGGATTATGGAAGGGTTGCCGGTAAGAACGAAGCCGCAGGCGCCGCGGCCGCTGCGGTGGTGGCTGTCGAGTAGTTTTGAGGCCGGGATAGGGTGTGAGTCACAGGAGGTACCACACTGTGACCCACTTACGCCAACGGATGCT
>JBAVYX010000329.1:0-13821 GCA_049588475.1 Silvibacterium sp.
GTTTTCCCGAGGATTCAGGAGATATTCATGGCCACAATCACCGCCACACCGGAAGCCGTTCAAACCAAGACGCCACCACTCATTCTGACCGAGCCTGCTGCTGTCAAAGTGCGCGAGATCATGGCGACCCAGGATCCGCTGCCAGCCGGCCTGCGCATTGGCGTAGTGGGCGGAGGCTGCTCCGGCTTCCAATACTCAATGTCCTTCGAGAACCAGGCTGGCATGATGGACAAGGTCTTCAACTTCGACGGACTCAAGGTCTTTGTCGACGCGACCTCGTTGATGTATCTGAACGGTTGCGTAGTTGATTATGTCGAGACGCTCGAAGCGGCCGGTTTCAAATTCGAGAACCCCAACACTAAGAGCACTTGCGGTTGCGGATCGTCCTTTAGCGTGTAACGCTTATACACACGAACTTTTCGAGATCGATTAAGACATGGCCTCGCCCACGACGGGGCCATTTTTATTACTGCGGCGCCGGCGAGCCCGGACCGCTATTGCCCGTTCCACTGCTGCCCGTGCCGCCACTGCCAATCCCGCCGCTGTATGGAGTTGTGCCAGTGCCCGTGCCGATCCCGCCGCCCAGTCCACCCCCCACTCCGCCGCCGATACCGTTCGTCGTGCCCTGGCCATTCACGTTCTGTGCTGCTCCGCCAAACAAGGTCCCGGCCTGCAACTGGTCTTCAGCAGGGTCGTAGACAAATTCCCATTCGTTGTAGTGTTTCTGCTGCTTGTATTCCTTGATTGATGCTTTCGTATTGGGGATGGCGATGCCGACCATCGGGCCCCCTCCGAAGGTTGGATTCGTATTTCCCGTGCCCGAACCCAATCCACCCGAACCCAATCCACCCGAACTCAGTCCACCTGAACTTAGTCCACCTGAACTTAGTCCAGACGTCCCGCCCGTCGTCGAGCCGTCGGTGGAGGACCCGCCGGTCGAACCGGAGCTACCCACTCCAGAAGACGAGCCCGAGCCATCTGTGCCGCCCGGCATTGTCGAAGTGATCGATCCCATCCCTGTCCCGATCGTTCCAACTCCCCCCGTGCCACCGGCGCCGGTGACTCCTCCCGGACCCATGGCGCCCGGCACGCTCGACCCTGCCGTAGTCGTGGTCGCGATAGGCTGGCCGAACAATCCCATCGCTTTCACATGTGCCTCCCCGAAATGGATGATCTTCCAATCATCTTTGCCCGTCATTGGATCGGTATAGCGCTTACGCAAAAAGCGGACTTGGTTCGTGTTCACCAGCTGATCGATGGAAGAAGGATACGCATGAAACTTGGCGTAGTAGAGCTTGATCGCGCGTTTGTATTGCTCACCTCGGTGGATCAGTTCCAGCTCCCTGTCGCGCTGGATCGATTGCGCCATTTTGGGTGCGGCAATCGCCAGTGTGAGCAGGACCAGGGCCACCAGAAACAACACGGCAATCAGAATGTATCCCGCTTCTGGGTTCGAGCCATGCCTGGCGTTCGCGCGGCGGAGAGATTGCGGCAAAGATGGCATCGGAGCGTAACTCAATTCTGAATCAATGGCAGTGTTTGCGTATTCCTGTAAGGAATGTCTTCCACCTGTACCGAGAATGGCGCGATCTTCACCACTCTATAGTGATGATCGACCACATCTCCCTCTTTCGCAATGAAGACATCATCTCCATGCAGCAGGAATGCTTGCTTCGGTCCGGCCTGCTGTCCCGCATAGCCGAAGAACTTCAGATCGATCGGGGGAGGCGGAGGCGGTCCCGGCGGAGCCTGCGGCACAACCGGCTGCGGCCGGATAGGTGCCTTCGCCTCCTCGATCACCGGCGTCGAGAACAAAGAGAAAATATTTCGGCCCTTGCCCGTGTATTCGAGCGACTCAGCCTGCGCCATCAGCTCGGGATGCAGGGTAGGATCAAGACTCGCCATCGATCCCGCAATCTTCGTCGCCTCATGCGCATGGCTTGAGGAAATCACTCTCTGCGGCGTGGCCGGCGC
Organism: Silvibacterium sp.; assembly: GCA_049588475.1. Lineage (GTDB taxonomy): Bacteria > Acidobacteriota > Terriglobia > Terriglobales > Acidobacteriaceae > Silvibacterium. Next base: position 1,975 of record JBAVYX010000329.1, read on the forward strand.
AACCGTAGTCGCCGGCGCTGTCGCAACCGCGGAGGCCGGTGCGGAAACTGGAGCCGGAGTCGCGCTTCCAGTAAACAGACCTACGACGTTATAGATCACGAGGATCAGCACCACCACACCCAGTCCCGCTGCGATCATCACTTTCTTCTTGTCTTCCGAGCCAATCTTCAGGGCCATCAGCGTGTACCTCCTTCGCTGGCGGTTTCGGTCTTGGCCGCATCCGGGGCATCGCTCGGCGGAGGCTGGTCAGCTGCATTTGCCTGCAGATACGTCGTGAGCCGCAAACGAAGATTCACCAGGCCGCCCTGCTGCCCGGTAAATGTGAGCCCGTCAATGATGAAGAAGTCGTGATTCTTGTCTCGTTCAAGATCGTTGATGAAGTGCATCAGGGCTGTATAGTCGCCGCTCAGGTTGGCATCGATGCGAAGCTCAGTCAGCCCATCGATCGCAGGCTTGGCCGTGTACTGCGACCGCGTTAACCGAACCTGATTTTTCACGTCCGCAGCACCCAGCGCCTCCAGGATGGTCGAATAATTCGGTGCGACGCGTTTATCGAAAAAGCTCGTCGCGTCCTCACGTGCCTGATCCACTTTTTGCGGCAACCCTTGCAGGTGTGACATCTGCGACTCGAGCTGCGCGTACCTGATTTGCTGCTGCTGGTAGCGCTCGGATTCGACGGCGCCAGCGGCATGTACGGCCAGGATCGCCTTCGTCCCCAGAAAAAGAACCAGCACTGCCAGCAAGGCTGCTCCCGCAATGTGGAGGTTAAGCACAGTAAAGAATCGGCGGAGGTTGTTCATTGCACACCCCGATTCTTCCCCGCTGTCGCTGTCTGCGCAGCAGCCTTCTTCTCTGTAGACGGGGCTTTCGCGGCACGTTGAGCTTTTTCGGCAGGCGGGTCGGCTCCTTCCAGCTTCTTCTCCGATTCACCCTGCTTCTCTTCACCGAGTGGCCGGTAATCGGCAAGAATCTCGAAGTTCACCGGGATAGAGGCGTTGATCGGCTGCACTGCCGCGGCGGGACCGGTGGCTGTCGCCAGCGCCTCCCCGGTCAGCCTTGGCGATGCAAAGTGCCGCGATCCCTCAAGATTCTTTACCAGTTCCACCGCCCGATCTCGCGCCCCACTCACCCGCAGGCGAATCGTCACCGTGCCGTCTTTGGCCACTTCCGGGTCGATACTCAACACCTGCACGCCTGTCGGCAGCACCGTCTCTAGATCGGTCATCGTCGCCGTCCAGGAGAACGCCTTGCGCCGGAAGAGCGAGTTCAGGAAATCCGATTGCGTAAGCACGGCGGCATTTTGCGGCTGGCTCATCAGCGCCTGGTAGCTTTGCTGTTGCTGTTGCAGCCGCCGCACATTGTCCTCGACCGCCTGTACTCGAGCCGTCGCATCTTGCGCCTTGTGCTGTTCTGCGCGCAGCAGCAGCCAGAGCGGCACGGCCAGCACAAATAGAACACACATCAGGATCCGCAGCCGTTTGAGAATCGAGTGCACATCGAGGTAGGGCTTGCTTGCAAGGTTTAGGGTGATCTTCATCAGCTTGCCAATGCCCCCACCACGCCCGCCACTAGTCCTTTAGGCATCGTGCCCATTGTCCCCATCGCCGGTGTTGGTACCAGATCACGCACCGTCAGTCCATCCACTTCCGCCGTCTCGCCCAGCACGCGCAGGAACTCCTGCGCTCCGCCCGGCCCCACGCAGTAAAGCACTCCTGGTGAGGCGTTCAGCGTGTCCTCAAAATAAGCCTGCGCCACAGATATGCTCTGCGCCAGCTCTTCATGATGTAGTTCATCGCTCACCGGCAACTCCATCGTCCGGTGTAACAGGAGCTCATCGCCTGACGTGATGGCCGTTGTAAGCGCAAGCCCGCTGCGATTCATTACCAGCGCCGGATCACTTGTCGTCAGCGCCGCCATCGCCGCCAGGGTAGAGGGCAGAACTACGCCCGGTTCATAGCCGGCCGCGCGCACCGCGCTCTCATACTCGGCACGGATTGTGGCCGGCATCACTGTCACCAGAACGTGCGTCTGTTCGTGCCGCTGATGCATCACCTGGTAGCTCACCGCCGCATCGTCCACTTCAAACGGCGTCAGCTTACGCAACCGGAACCGCACGATGGGCAAAGCCTCCTGCGCCTTGTCCGGAAGCGAGTCGAAGTCCAGCATCAGCACCCGCACCGCCGCATCCGGAACTACCAGTGTCAGTTGCTTCTCTCGCGAGGCAACTTCGTCGAGAGCGTTCCCCAATGCCGCCGCCACCATCGCTGGATCGGTGAAGTTAGGCGCGGCCAAACTCGGCGTGACGATTCCCGCTGGCAGCGGCGCAAAACTCATCACCGCCTGTTCTTCCTTCTGCTGCCGGGCGGCAATTACGCCCTCAGGCGTAATCTCGCACGCCAGCTTGGGGCGCAGCTTCGTATTGGGAGAAAGTATGCGAAAGGGAAGTTGCACTAGCGGGAAGCCTCGATAAATGTAACCTTGTTGATTTCCTTTAGCGTCGTCAGTCCGCGCCGCACGCGGTCAATAGCCGATTCGCGCAGGAACTGCATACCTTCCTGCTGCGCCAGCTTGCGAACTTCAGAGCTTGGTTTCTTATCCAGAATCATTTCACGAATCGGATCCGTAAGGTCGAGCAGCTCATGAATCGCCGTGCGCCCGCGGTATCCCGTACCGCCGCACTCGATGCACCCCGTGCCCTCGCGGAAGTCAAAGTTTCTCCAATCCGCCGGATCGAAGCCGCTTGCGATCAGCATCTCGTCATCGTGATGTACCGTGCGCACACAATATTCACAAACCGTGCGCACCAGCCGCTGCGCCAGAATGCAGTTCAGCGCCGAGACGAAGTTGTACGCCTCGACGCCCATGTTCAGAAAGCGCCCCAGCACGTCGACGACATTGTTTGCGTGCACGGTTGTGAACACCAGGTGCCCGGTCAGCGCCGCGTTGATTGCAATCTGCGCCGTTTCCTGATCGCGAATTTCGCCTACCAGGATTTTGTCCGGGTCATGGCGCAAGATCGAACGCAGTCCTCGTGCAAAGGTCAGACCCTTCTTCTCATTCACCGGAATCTGCGTAATCCCGCGAATCTGGTACTCGACCGGATCTTCGATCGTGATGATCTTGTCTTCGTCGCTCTTGATCTCATTCAGGGCCGCATACAGCGTTGTCGTCTTGCCCGACCCGGTGGGTCCGGTCACCAGCACCATCCCGTACGGCTCGCAGATGTAACGCCGGAAGCGCCGCAGATCGTCCTCATGGAAGCCAACCACGTCCAGGGTCAACTTGCGGAACTTCTCGCTCATCGATTCTTTATCGAGCACGCGCAACACCGCATTTTCGCCATGGACAGTCGGCATGATGGACACGCGAAAGTCGATCAGCCGCCCTTTGTAGCGCACGCGAAAACGTCCATCCTGGGGTACACGCCGCTCCGCAATGTCCAACTCGCTCATGACCTTGATGCGCGACAGAATCGTCGAGTGATGTTCGCGCGCAATCGCCGCCATCGCCAGTTGCAGCACGCCATCGATGCGGTACTTCACGACCAGCGAATCGTCATTCGTCTCGATGTGAATATCCGAGGCGCGCCGCTCGAGCGCCGTAAAAATCGTCGTGTCCACCAGCCGGATGATCGGACTGATATCTTCCTCCGACGTCAGCTTCTCGATCGAGATTGTCTCATCGGCGTCGTCATGCGCCGAGACCACGTCGAAGGTCATGCCCTCCGAAGCCTCGTCCAGCACGCGCTGCGACTGCTCCGTCTTCTTCAGCAAATCGGTGATCTGCGTCAGCGTGGCCACACGCGTTGTTACCCTTTGCCCCAGCAATCCGGAAATTTCATCGATCACCATCAGCCGGCTCGGATCGCTCACCGCGATAATCAGCCTGTCGTCCTGCTGCTCCAGCGGAACGAAGTTGTACCGGAACATCATGTCCACGGGCACGCGCTTCATCAGTTCATGTTGAATGCGGAAGTGCTTCAGGTCGACGAACTCGCTGCGATAGCGCTGCGCGAGCAGTTGCGCCCTCTCTGTTTCGTCCAGTTCTGTCGGCAAAGTCAATACAGGTGCCTGTGCCATAAACCTTCTCTTTTCGCTCCGTCGAGCTTCGACTCATCAAGCAGTCCCCAACGAAATCTATAGGGGCCATCGGTTTTGAAATGGCACGGCTTTAGCCGTGCCGCTGAGCTGCTGCCGCCAAGTACGGCTTTAGCCCCTGAGGGATGTTTCTGCCTCTCGTATCTTCAATATTCGACATCCTTCATCTGTCCCTGGATAGCATATGAGAGTCTATCTTTGCTGAAAGTTGTTCGCGTTCCCCAGCGAAAAGATGGGCAGATACAGCGCTATCAGAATCACCACCACCACCACGCCCATTACGATCAGAATCGCCGGCTCAATCAACGAAAGTGACGCTGTCAGCGCCGTCTGCACGTCCTCTTCATAAAACTCGGCGACCGAGTTCAGCATCTGCGGCAGAGCTCCGGTCGATTCGCCCACCTCGATCATCTCCACCGAAAGCGGCGGAAAGACCTTGGTTCCCTGCAGGCTCTGCGACAGCCCTTTGCCCTCGCGCACGCTGCTCACCGACGAGAAGACGGCCTTGGCGATGCGTTTGCTGGCAATCGATCGCGCCGCGGTCTCAAGCGACGGTACCAGAGGCAAACCACCGGCCAGCAGCGTCGAAAGCGTTCGCGAAAACAGGGCCACCTGATACTTCAGCCAGATCACTCCAAAGACTGGCATCTTGATGCGCAGGCCATCGATCCGGTCGGCGCCCGCGTCCGACCTGCTCCATCGGTAGATAAGGAACGCGATCAACGCCACCGCCGGAGCCACATAAAGGATGTAATGCTGCGCGCCCTGGCCCAGCGCCAGCAAAGCCAACGTCAGGCTCGGCAGATTCGTCCCAAGCTGGTCATAAAGAGTCGCAAAGCGCGGGACGACGAACGTAATGAGGAAGACGAACAACCCAAAAACCAGCGTGATCAGCAGCCCCGGATAAATCAGCGAAGCCTTAAGCTTCTTGGTAAACGACAGCGAAATCCGCTGGAAGGAAAGGAACCTGCCCAGAACCTCTTCCAGATTGCCGCTTCGCTCGCCCGCCAGCAGGGTGGTCGTATAAATCACCGGAAAACCACCCTGGGCCTCAAACGCCGCCGAGATGGACTCGCCCGTCCGGACCCGTGCCGCCACATTCTGCAATTGCCCGGCAAAAGCCGGATTCTTCTGGCTCTTGGCCAGCATTTCGAGCGAACTCAGGATGGGCAATCCCGCCCGGATCAGCGTCAAAAACTGCTGGTTGAAGATGATGAACGTCTCCAGCTTCGCCTTGCGCCGGCTTCCCGTCAGCCCGCGCGGCTTGACCGAATAAACGTAGTACCCCGCTTGAGTAAAACGGTGACGCAGCTCATCGGCCGTAGCCGCAGACTGCACCTGCTGCTGCACGTGGCCACGCTCGTCGGCCAGTTTGATAACAAATTCCGCCATGGGACGCTATTTCAGGGTACCAGTTCCCGCAGCCGATAGACGCAGAACGCCACCAAACCGTTCATCCTGAGTCCCGATTCGAAATTAATAGGACCTTGATCGGAAAACCGTATCGGGTGCTCCACATCCGGATTTTCGGACGCGGGTTTCACTTCCGCGCCGGTAACTCTCCGCGCTTCGCAATCCTTCCCTCGGGACCCACCACCCACGGCAGACTCAGCGCATTCCAGTTCCCGTCATCGATGAGACTCCAAGTCTTCCCATCGTCGTAGCTCACATCCGACCCGTTTGTCCCGACTGCGATCCACGCCTTCGAGCCCCCATCCCATGCCACCGCCGACCGATATCCATGCGGAGGTCGTTCCGCCGCCGTCCACTGCCCACCGCCGTCGGCTGTCCAGGCGGCCGTGCCGAAGGCTACCCCCGGCTTGGAGTAGTCTCCGCCGACAGCTACCCCGTGCTCGCCATCGCGAAGGGCCAGTGAGAATACGCCCGACGAGGCGCTCTCTCCCGCCATCGGCGCCTTGCCGCGCTGGAAATCCCAGCGGCGCAAACACCCCTCAATATCATCGTGCGCCATGCCCATCGTGCAATCGAGTCCGCTGCGATAGATTCGCGGGCCTGCAGGCCCACTTGTCCCAAACCACGGCGCCCACACTGGCCCCAATACTGGCCCGTTCAATGCCATCGCGGAATTGCTCGCCGCAAATGCCCCCAGCTTCTCCGTGCCGGTACCCAGGTCTGTCGATTCGATCGGTTTCCATGTCGCTCCTCCGTCCTCCGTCCGAATCAGCACAAAGCGTCCATTCACTGGATCGCCTAGCAGAAATCCATTCTTTCGGTCCGAATACTGGATTGCATCCCAAAACCCATCCTTATCCGGATTCGTATACAGCAGCGTCCAGTGCGAACACCCATCCGTTGTCTTGTATAGTCGCGACAGATCTGCTGGCCCCGACGACATTACAATGGCCGTCTTTTCATCCCACGCCCAGATCCCCCGAAAATCCAGCTTCTCCGCCCCCGGAGGCATTGCGCAGGTCTGCCACATGTAACCGCCATCTTCGGTCCGCAGAACCGTCCCATTCGTCCCGCTCGCCCACGCCACCCCGGCGCCGACGGCATGAATTCCGCGTAGACTAGCCGTCGTTCCACTCGACTGCATCACCCAAGGACCGGACGTTTTATCCTGCGCATGAAGCCATCCCGTAGCCAGCAAAAATGCTCCTGTAACGCCCACCCGCAGCCGCCACTGTCGAACTGAACCCATCATGCCCGCATCTTACTCAAATTTAGCTGCAATGGAATCCATTACATTGCAATATCGAGATTATGACCATCACGAATCCCAAATCCGCCGCTCGTAAATCTATTCGAAAGCCGAGTGCCAGGAAGTCAAAGGTCTACACCATCAGCCTCCCGCCCGATCTGGCGAAACAGGCCGAAGACATCGCGAAGGGCGAAACCGCACCATGGGCGAACTCTTCCGCGAAGCCTTCCGCGTCTACCAGCAGGAGCGAACACGAAAATGGCTTCAGGAGGTCGGTGAATATGCGGCCACGCGCAATCCATACGGCTACACAGAGGAAGATGTACCGCGGCTAGGTAAGGAAGTCCGCGCTGAAATGCAAGCCGAACGCGAGCGCAAAGTCCGGGCCGCTGGATGATCGTGGTTGTCGACTCAAATGTCAGCATTTCAGCACTGCACTTTGCATCGAAGCAGGGAATTCCGACGCGTGCGTTGGAAAAGGCGGTCAACGAAGACATAATCGCGACGTGTGACGAGATCGACGTCGAATGAGTTAGAGGATTAACGGAAGATGTTCGATGGAGCCGTCAACTGGCTGAGGTTATGCTCAAAAGAATGCTCGATCGCTCGATTCGCGTTACGATCCGTGGCACCATAAAGCTCTGTCATGATCCCAGCGACGACAACTTCCTCGAATGCGCTGAGCGCGCCAACGCCGATCTCATTATCACCGGCGACAAAGACCTGCTCTCCCTCGGCGTGTACAAGCGCATCCGAATCATCACGCCCGCCCATACTTGGAGCAGCAAGGCAGTCCTAGACTGGCGGCTTTCCCTCCACCACATTCACCCCGGCCGGCGCGGTAAACACGAAGCTCGCATCCGGAGCCGCCACATTCGGTCTCTCGTCCTTGAACAGAAAAGAATTGATAATCCCGTCTGTCTCCTCGACGCGGATTGACTGGATTACGCCCTGAGGCGTCGCCGTCACGCTGAAGGCCGCAACCCGTTTCTCCATATTTTTTGGAATCCCCGTCAGCACATACGTCCCATCGGCCTGTGGAGCAATGGACAGCCCTGTCAACTCCTGCTCGAGCTTCGCATGTCCCAGCAGCAGCCGCAGCGGAGAGCGCATGTCGTCCAGCTTCTTCACCGGAACGCGCTGCACCTCGGTGTCGCCCGGCGAGTAGAAATACCCATCGTGCCCGTCGAGAATGAAAAGCTTCCCCGCAGGTTGGGAGTACGTCCAGCGCATCTTTCCCGGTTTCTTCAACAGCAGCACGCCCACTTCTTTGCGGTTCATCCCCATACCGTCGTATTGCTGGGTAAAGCGCACTTCTAGGGAGTGTAGGGAGTTGTAGTGTTGATCGATTCTGTTAGTCAGCTCATTCGCCGTCAGCGGTTGCTGGGCCACGGCCAAAACCGGCCCTAGCGCCATCAAAACAGTCAGTGCCAGCCGCCATGGGCGAGTGCGCAAGACCCAGCCCGTCACTGCAAAGCGACTGTGCAGTTGGTGCCGCCCGCGGGATCGGCCTTGACCTCGCCCTGCTGATCAATGCAGAAGCCGCGATGACCGGTCTTGCCCACCGCCTGCGGAACGGCCGTCGCCTCATAGCCGGTGTACATATCCTGATTGTTCACCGTAACCTTCGTGGGGTTCACGATAGCAAAGGTGTATCCGCTTTTCTGTCCGCTTGTCAGATCGCCCTGCAGCAGTTGCGCCGACTGTGGAGAGGGCTGCCCCGACTTGGGATCGCCCCCCAAAATCCCCAACGTGGGGGCAAAGCCGCTGGCCGGATAATTCGTCTGATACTGAATCTGGGCCTGATAGATCGCGCGCAGCGACTGGATCGCCGAGGTCTCATTCGCCTGCATCTTCATGCCCGCGAAGTTGGGGATCGCAATCAACATGAGGATCAGCATGATAGAGATTACGATCAAAAGCTCCATCAGCGTAAAGCCGGCTTCCCGCCGTCTGCGAAGCTGACTTCGCAGCAGGGGAGCCTGTTCTCGGGTCATCAAATGCTTCATAAAGTTGGTTTTCATCCCTGAAGGCGGCATGCAAGAGCACCGCCAAACGCAATCCTAAAGGATCAAGACGCAACGCACCAGCGCAGCGCTCGAACTACAGCCATTAGCCATTAGGGATTGGCCTGGCAAGCAATGTCCAAAAACATTTCCTAATGGCTAATGGCTGATGGCTAATGGCTGCCCCTAACACACTAGCTTGTTCCGATTCAGCTTCAGTCCGTCGAGCCTCCCCAGTAGCGTCACCGCCACCAGGTCCGGCTGGAACAGCGCATTGGCTGTGTCCATCACCTGCTCAGCAGTCACTTCTTCTACCTTGTCCAGAATCTCCTGCAGGCCGAAAAAGTAGTTGAAGTACATCTGCTGCCGCGCCAGGTTCGACATCCGCGACATTGAGCTTTCCAGCGACAACAGCAGATTGCCCTTCAGTTGGTCTTTGGCCCGGCGAAGCTCGTCCGACTGCAACAAGTGGCCCTTCAGGCGACTGAACTCCGCCATCACCAGGTCGACGACCTGTACTGCCTTGTCTGCGGAAGTTCCCGCATACACGCATAGCGAGCCCGTGTCGCTGTAGGGATTCAGATCGCTATAGATCGCATACGCCAGTCCGCGCTCCTCGCGAATCGTCTGGAAAAGGCGGGAGCTCATCCCTCCGCCCAACACCGTATTCAGCACCAGGGTGACGTAGCGTGCCTCATCGGCCACTGGAGGTGCCGGCACGCCCAGGCAAAGCTGCACCTGTTCGAGCGACTTCTTATTCCGCAAATTGATTCTCGCCGTAGTCCTCGGCGGCGCATCCGGCTTGGCACTCTGCCCCGCCGGCAGCGAATCGAAGCGTCGCGACACCTGCTCCACAAAGCTGTCGTGCTCGATATTCCCGGCTGCCGAAAAAATCATGTTGCCGCCCAGGAACCGCCCGCCGTAGAAGTCCATCAGCGTATCCCGCTCGAACCGCTTCACCGTCTCCTTGGTCCCCAGAATTGGCTTGCCCAGCGGATGGTCCTTCCAGAAGTTCTGAGTAAAGATCTCATGCACCAGGTAGTCGGGATTGTCCTCGTCCATCTTGATCTCTTCCAGAATCACGCCTCGTTCGCGCTGAATCTCCTCGCTCGCGAACACCGGATTGAGCACTAGGTCCGACAGCACCTCGAGCGCCGTCGGCACGTGCTCGTCCAGCACCTTCATGTTGAAGCAGACGGTCTCCTTGCCCGTAAACGCGTCCAGATTCCCGCCGATCGCGTCTACCTCGCGCGCAATAATCTGCGCAGACCTGGATTTCGTGCCCTTGAATACCATGTGCTCTACGAAGTGTGAAATCCCATTCACCTCCGCCAGTTCGTGACGCGATCCGGCGCCAATCCACACCCCCATCGCTACGGATCGGATGTGGTTCATCTTCTCGGTTAAGATCGTAAGTCCGTTGGACAGGATAGTGCGGCGTATGTTTCTCTCGGTGTTGTCCATGAATCGCGCCCTTTCTTTGCTCTGGGCCTGTTGCCTGGGCTATTACTGTTGACCTGCCGGGTCTATCGTCCATCAAGAATGAGAACGCTGCGATTCGACGTTGCGATGCGCTATGCTGACACAACAGAATTCGGTGTTGCGATGACGTCAGGCAGGGAAAATACACTACCTATTTTAGACGCTCCCGGAGCCCAAGGGGTGCATCCTCTGTTCGGTCTTCAAAATCATCAACTTAGCGACCTGCTCCAGGAGTTTTCCGCTCCCGCCTACCGTGTCCGCCAGCTTTCCCAGGCACTTTATCAACATTGGACAGACGACCTCAGCGCCATCACCACCCTGCCCAAAGACCTCCGCGACCGCCTCTCCGGTGCCGGGTATCACATCGGCCTTCCCCGCATCGTCGAAACCTATAAGTCTGTCGACGGCACCGAACGCTACCTCATCTCGACTGGCGATGGCCAGACCGTCGAGACCGTCTGGATGCCCGAGGGTGATGACGGCGAAAGCGGAGACGGCAGCGAAACCGGCTACCACGACTCCACCATCTGCGTGTCCAGCCAGATCGGCTGCGCGGTCAACTGCCAGTTCTGCCTCACTGCGAAGCTCGGCATCATCCGCAACCTTACCGCCGGAGAAATCGCCGGACAGGTCGTCGCCGTCCTCAAGCGCCACGACGTCCAGATTGGGCGCGATCGCATCAACCTCGTCTTCATGGGCATGGGCGAGCCCTTCCTCAACTACGACGCCTTCATGGACGCCGTCCGTCTGCTCGTCCAGGAAGTCGGCATCGCCGAATCGCGCATGACCGTCTCCACCTCCGGCATTATGCCCGGCATCCTGCGCTTCGCTTCTGAACCTATAAGACCGAAGCTCGCCATCTCCCTCAATGCACCCAACGACAAGGTGCGCACGGCCATCATGCCCATCACCCGCAAATGCAACATTCAGCACCTCGTCGACGCAGTCCGCCAGGTTCCGCTCCGCCCCAAAGAGAAGCTCACCTTCGAATACGTCCTGCTCGGCGGTGTCAATGACCAGCTCTCTCACGCCGACGAAGTCGGCAAGCTGCTGCGTCGCGTCGGCCGCCCGCTCAAGGTCAATCTAATCGTCTGGAATCCCGGCCCGATGATGTCCTACGAGATGCCCCCGCCCCACCAGGTCATGGAATTCCAGGCCCGCCTCAAGCACAACGGAATCAGCGCCTTCGTCCGCCGCCCCCGCGGACGTGACATCTACGCCGCCTGCGGCCAGTTGAAGCGCACCGTCGCTGTCAAAGTTAACCCCCTGTTGCCCACGTTTCCCCTCCCAGAACCACTCTGATGTTATCCGATCCAACCCACCACCAAATGGCAGACCATGAAAACGCCCTCACCCCGGACAAATTCATCGTCGATACGGACCACTTCTACATTCGCGTGAGAAGAGAGCTAACTACTTTCCGTCGCAAAATGGCTGAATTTGGGACGACTCGGCTTTGCGGGGGGATGAAGCGATGGTCTTAAGTGCGGGCTTCCGCCAGGGCCTTGCCCAGGTTGATTACGTTGTCCGCCAACACGCCCATGCCGACCCATCGCTTCATTCCCTCCATGCCGGGATAGCGGCAGCGGCTGAGTCCATG
>JBAVYX010000330.1:0-3609 GCA_049588475.1 Silvibacterium sp.
CCGTCTCCGCACGGCTACAACTACGCTTCGATAACGCAGTTATGCCATGAAAGAACGGCCTTTCCAAACCTTTTTCAACCTAGGATCACCGCGTTCCTCAACCCCTGGTGAGAAATGCAGGCTAGCGTGCGTAGTCGAAGGACCTGCTTTATGTGGCCTGGCAGATACTCAATCCGGGTGCCCACGTCCGGATGTTCTGACGTGGGTCTTTCAATTCCCCCTCTTCCACGGATTCAAGAGTTTTACTTTGATACCCTGCACATCACTCCTATTGTGGGTAACAAAAATCAGCTCATGCACCACCGCAGTCGCCGCCAGCAGCGTATCGATGACCGGCTTCAGGCGCTGCGCTGACAATTCTCCCCCTACTCTCGCTGTTGCCGCATCGACGCCAAGGATGCGATCCGCAACGCTGAATTCCAGTCCATCTACCCATGACCCGAGTTTCTTCGCCCAATCAGGATCGGATTTCCATTTGAGTGCAACTCCCTTGCTCAGTTCTCCAAGCGTAAGAACGCTGAGGTAGAGCGCAGATGGATCGGCGGCAGCCAGAAACGACATAACCCGCTCGTCGGCCTGTTTCCTGCCCGTTTCCGACAGCACATCGGTATCGAGCAGATATTGGAGCGGTGCGCTCACAGATGGATCTTCCTGCCTGTATCGCGGCTCCGCTTCACCTCGAAGCTGTCGACCTTCGGGCCACCCAGTAGATACTCTTTCAGATTCGGTTTATGCGCGGTGAGAGATCGGTAACGTCTGATCGAACCAGAGAATTTCGCTAAGAACCATCCCTTATGGAGCATTCAATTTCTTCAGCATCTTGACCCCGTTTGTATTGTCGGGATTAATCTGCAAAGACTTCTGATAATTCTCAATAGCAAGCTGCTTGTCTCCGTCATCCATGTAGGCTTCCGCAAGGCTGTCATAGGTGTTGTACGACTGCGGGTAGGCTTCAACGCTCAACTTGAAAATTGCAATCGCATCGACAAACTTCTTCAGGTGGATCAGTCGATAGCCGAGATCGATCAATTCGTTTTCACTGAAATCATAAGCGGCAGGCTGCGTTGTCTTAAGTTCGCGATACTGCGCGACCGCAGCATCGGCGCCCTTCTCCTGAACCGTCTTGAACATGGTTTCGCCGATGGGTTTTCTGCTGGCCAGGTCCTGCACTTTCGCCAGCATTCCATCCAGGGTGGATCGATCGTAAACTCGGCCTCCGTAGATCACCATGTCAATTTTTCGGGTGTTGCCGATATTGTCGAGTGGATTTCGGTCGAGCAGCACTAGGTCGGCGATTTTCCCAACCTCGACCGTTCCCCCCTCCTGTTCTCTTCCCAAGAACCGCGCCGGATTAAGAGTGGCAGCCTGGAGGGCCTGCATGGGAGTGAGTCCGGCCTGCACTAGATAGCCCAACTCGTCATGCAGGCCGAAGCCAGGGAAGCAATACGGGTTTGCCGTGTCTGTGCCGGCCAGAATCCCGACTCCTGCTTTTTGCATCGCGCCCACAACTTCAAGGTCTTTTTGAAATTCTCTTTTCTCGTAGGCAAAATCTTCCGGCGTGTGCTCTCCGTCCACTGCCGCCGGGTCCCAGCCGCCTGTGATCCGGATGGGCAGATATTTCAGCCGAAGATCCTTAAGAAGGGCAGGATCATCTCCGTACGCGAACATGTGCAGTAGCGTGAACGTCGGGACCTGCCAGGTGCCATTGCTTTTCAGCACAGCAGAAAGAGCGGCGACCTTCTCCGGGCTGTAGGTGTCCAGCATCATCTCCCTGGTTTCCTTTACACGTGGTCCCCAGAATTTGGGTTTGCCTGAAGCGATGTCCTCCGCCAGGTCGGCCTGCTGAGCCTGAAGGAGTTCTGCCTCGCGTGTGGAGCAGGCGGGCAGAATCCCCACCAGATGTTCGAAGCTCTTCTGTCCGACGTGGGACGCCTCCTGGGCTGAAACGGAGAGCGGTACATGTCCCACAAACGAAATCCCCTGCTTCTTGGCTTCGTCAGCAATGGCGAAGTACTCCTCACGAGGCAGGCCCTGGTACACCTTCACAAAATCCGCCCCATATTGCTTGGCCATGTCGACAGCCTGGCGAGCCTGCTGTTCTGTGCTCACGGAAACCGATCCCGGCCAATAGCGCGCTGGCCCATCGATGATCGGACTGGCAATCCGCATGCCCGGGCCGAGCAGTTGCCCGGCTTCGATTTGCTTCCGCCACTCGTAGTAGTCGGGGAAGCCCCACATGATGCGAATCCCGGTTACACCATTGGCGATGAATAGCGGCAGATACTCCTTGCCGATGGGATGAACGTGCATGTCCCATAGACCAGGGATGAGAAACCTGCCCGCGGCATCGACCACCTGGGCGTCCTTGGGTATGACGGGCTTGCTGCCATTGGCTATCGAGGTTATGTGATCGCCTGCGATGGTAACCGTCATATCGGGCCGGGCTGGCGCGCCGGTCGCGTCAATCACGGTTACATGACGAATGACAACGACATTTTGAGGAACGTTAGGACTTGTCTGCGCGACCAGCGAGGACAGGAGAAGCGGGAGAATAAACCATCCACAGAGTCTTCTCATGCAATTGCTTTCCGCAACCGACTATGCTGTGAGGTCGAATTTGGGTTGTGAGGGAGGCATAGTTGGCGCGGTGCGAGTATAGCCGAATCGCTATTGTTTTAGGCATCTCTTTCCTCAAGCCGGGGAAATCTCCCTCTTGACCCCAACCCACGCCTTGTCTTAGCCTGCAAGGACACGGGAAAGGAGGATGATCCAGTCTATGAAAAGTTCTGAAGGTAGTAGTTGCAGGTTCCTACGTGAGGTGACTGAGGCTTAGAGCGCACCCTTAGCTCTAGTCCTGGCGAACCGCCAACAAATCGCCGAGGCCCATCGTGCAAGTGAGGGTGCCTCAGGTCAAACTCCACAGCTCACCGGTGATCAAGGCCCGCTTCGCCAAATCTGGCAGCGGGCCTTTCACATTCGGAACGCCGGAAAAAGCATGACTAGGTCACTCGCCAAAAGCTTCCATGCCACGCTCGAACACGACCACACTCCGCTCAAGTGGACCGTGATCCGCGTCCCGCGCGAGGTTACCGATGCTTGGCAGGCGCGCAACCGCTTTCGCGTGAAGGGCGAGATCAGCAGGGACGGCAGCGCGGGATTCGCTTTCCGCACCTCGCTCTTTCCCACCGGCGACGGAGGCTTCACCCTCCTGGTAAACAAGCGCATGCAGGCCGGAGCGAAAGTCGCTCTGGGCTCCGTAGCCAGCGTCCGCCTCGAACCTGACACTGAGGAGCGCGACGTCACTATTCCCGCCGAACTCGCAGAGGCCATCTCGGACTCACCCGGACTCCGCCGCTGGTACGACCGCTTGCCCTACAGCATCCGTAAATACGTCGCCGACATTATCAATGGCGTTAAAAGTCCTGAAGCTCGCGTGCGCCGCGCCCAAACGATGGCCGAACTCATTCTGTCCATGCAGGAAGCCGAACGCGAACTACCGCCTATCCTCGAAGCCGCCTTTACACGCGCCCCGCTCGCCCGCGAGGGCTGGAAGTTGATGACGCCTATCCAACGGCGCGGCCACCTGTGGGGTATTTTCTATTACCGCAG
>JBAVYX010000331.1:0-7155 GCA_049588475.1 Silvibacterium sp.
AGGGACCACCAGCCGAGAGGCACTTGTGCGCAGTGAAGGATCCTGATCCACGCAACGCGCGCCCTCCGGAGCGCGCCCTCAGGCCTCGTGTTTTTTCTCTTGACTTTGACTTACATAGATGTCGGCATTCCGGACATTTCGATTCCAAACTACTGGATTGCCGGTCACTCGGCAGAAATATGGGGCTTGCCGGTTATCACCGACTGAGCATTCAGCGGCACGGACTCTTTTTGCGATAATGAAGCCATCCCGAATCCTGGAGAGCGAGCTGTGAAGCTAAGCCCTGGAAAGTTTTTGGGTGTTCCGGTCAAAGTTCGCTTGGTCAGCGGATTTGTTTTTACCGAATACCTTTATCCGGAACGTGCCGTTCTTCGTCGCCACTGCCACGAGCTGGCCTATTTTTCGTTAGTTCTGAGCGGTTCTTATGAGGAACAGTGTCTCCGAAAGCAAGTACGCCACTGCGACTCAGAAAACGTCCTGTACCATCCCGCAGGTGAAACTCACAGCGACACGTTTGGTAACTGTGGCGGCGCAATATTCAGCATAGAACTCGGGGCCAGGTGGACCTCCACGCTACGGGAATACGAACTGCAGGCCGATGAATCGCTTGCCCTTCCTCACCGCCAGGTATCCTCGTTGGCGTGGCGTGCATACAGGGCCTTCACCGAGTCGGACTACCGGTCCGCCTTGCTGCTTGAAGCCACGGCCATCGAGCTGCTCTATCAGCTTCCCTGGAAGCATTCGGCACAGGCTGAGCCCGGCAGTCCGCATTGGTTGAAGGACGTAGTAGACATCTTGCACGCCGAATTCGGCCAGCCATTCAGCTTGACCGCTATCGCCCACCGTGTTGGAGCGCATCCAGTTCATTTGGCTCGCGCCTTCAGGCACCGGCACCGCATGACGGTCGGACAATATGTGCGGAAGCTCCGGGTAGACTACGCAATGCATGCGCTGGCGGGTGAGGATCCTCTGTCAGCTATCGCCGCGCACGCCGGGTTCTCCGATCAGAGCCATCTGGGGCGTGTTTTTAGAGCGGCTACCGGCATGACGCCCCGCCAGTTCAGGCTGGCGAACCGCCGCCCCTGTTAATCCTGTTCCAAATGTAAACCGCGTTCTAGATTCATTCGGCATTTTCGTGAGACGGTCCTGCAAAGGAGACGAATTGGGATTGTCTGATTGAATCATCGTGAATGGCACTGGTAACGAAGGCGTTGATTCCGGATTGTCTTGGCGCAAGATCTTCCTGGGCGATAGGGGCATTCGCTCTGGCTGGCGTCTGGCGATATTCCTCGTAATTTTCGCTGGAAGCGTCTTCGGCGTTTTTGCGATTGGAATCCTGCGCATACCCGCTGCCACTCACACCTTCAACCAGGGTTTTCTTTCACCGAGTCTGGAATACCTGATAGAGGTTCCAACCGCGATCTGCCTGCTCGCGTGTAGCCTTGTCATGGCACGAATCGAGAAGCGAGGCCTGGGCGACTACGGGTTGTCCCTTTCCGGAGCTACCAAGCATTTCTTGTGGGGACTGTTCTGGGGACTCTGCGTGTTCTCGGGCGTGATTGTGCTCATCGCGGCTTTGCACGGCTTTTCGTTCGGAGGTCTGACACTTCATGGGCTAGCGCTTTTGAAGTACGCGAGCGTATGGGCGATTGGCTTTCTGCTGGTCGGAGTTGTAGAGGAATTCCTTTATCGTGGCTATGTGCAGTTCACACTGGCGGAAGCCATTGGATTTTGGCCATCGGCGGTCGTTTGGTCCCTTATTTTTGGCGCCGTGCACCTGTTAAATCCCGGCGAGAACCTGGCTGGCGCTGTGGAGGTTTTTCTTTTCGCAATTTTCGCCTGTCTGACTCTCCAGCGCACGGGCAGCCTGTGGTTCGCAATCGGTTTTCATGCGGGCGGCGATTATGCCGAGACTTTTTTGTTCTCGGTTCGCGACAGCGGCTATGCGGCCTCGGGAACCTTGCTCAATTCATCATTTCATGGGCCCCGATGGCTTACCGGCGGGAAGGTCGGCCCGGAAGCCAGCGTGATCTCGATGCTGGTGCTGTGCGTCGCGATCTTCTGTTTTCATGTTTCGTATCCACGTGTGAGTCACAAGGAATAGGTGCCGCAGGGATTGCCTGTGCCGGTGGAATCATCTCCGAGATCGCTCTATGTAACGGGGCTTAGCACTCAATGATGGATTCCGGACGCTTTGTCGGCATTCCGGAACTTTGACGAACGTTCGCCTTCAGGTCGAAACTTCCGCAATGCGGTTTCTCGGACATGTTAATCGCGACGAAGGTCTTGTTGGAGCCGTTATCAGCTTTTATTCCAGAGGATCATTAAGGACAGCGTGGCAAGCCAGCTTCGTTCATCGCACTCCGCCATTTCTGCTCATCCGACGCCATACCTATAGTGATCTTTCCCGAGTCATCCGCACAGAAGCGGCGCGTGCCATCGCCCTTGATTCTGTCAGGAATCGCGTTAATCTTGTATGTGCCATTGCCCAGACACTTCATTATGAAGATGTATCCGTCCTCCTTGACCGCATTGTGTCCAAGGACGCGAAGCCAGTCCGACTCGCCAAAAGTTGGCCCGGAGTAGCGATGGCTTAACGCGTGCACATCGCAGCCTTGCCATGCGCCATCCGCTCCCGCCGGGGTCGATTCAATGGCTCTTTTCATACCGGCCAACCTTTCCGCGTTCAGCGTCTTTATCAGCTTTGTCAGAGTCCGGTTCAGGACCTTGTCGTAGCGTCAATAAGCGCCACTTGTCCGTAAAGTCGGCAATATGGAAGTTTCGCAGACTCAACCGTTCAGTCCGGATTCCCGGTCAACCGCCCGGAACGCTCAATCATGACGTGAACCTCGGCTGGCGAACTTCCTGGCCACCATGTACGCTGTGCCAGCGGCGATAACCTGTTAGAGGAGGTAGACATGGAAGTCCTCTCTCTAAGATTCAGGCGATATCATAAATGCGCGATGGCGGGGCAATCGTTCAGAAATTATTAGACGAGGAGCCGTTGGTTGATCCGACGCTCTTCGCAAGAAATCGCCTGCTCTTGACCAGCACGCCCTTGGAAGTCGGCAGCTATGACTTTAGGTCTTGGGCGAGCAGGCGATGAAAGAGGTGTTCGCCACCTTCCCGCCGCACCGACAAGCGGCCAGCTTTATAGGCTCGAGAATGTAAACCGCGCTGCACGGACTCGCAAATGCCGACATCCTCTGACTGCACACGATCGCTAACGGCGACGCTCTCTTCGTTATGCTGGCGCCGCGCTGCGCTGGTGTCGGCAAAGAAAAAGTCGAAGTAGACCAGGCACTTGTCCAGGCCGAGGGGCAACACAAGGTTGGTGTCCATCACGCCTTCATAGATATTGATCATGAAGTTTGGATACAGCCAGTAATACCAGGCGCGATCACCGGTACGCGTCTGCGCGAAATCGGATTCGTCGCTGGAGGACACCATTGGACTCGATTGCAGGCAGTAACGCGAGCCATTCTCAATGGTGTAGTGGGAATAGTCGAGGACACTGTTCAGACCCTTATGAAGATGGGGAACGTGATAGCCGCCATCAAGATAATTGTCCACATATACCTTCCAGTTGCATTCCAGCGTGTAGCACTGCCGCGAAAAGAAATTGAGCCTGGATATGCCGAGCGGCGCCAGACGCGCAGGAAGATCGCCAAGCGTCGTCTCAAGAGAGGGCGCCTGTTCATCAAGGGTTACAAAAACGAACTGTTCCCATTCGGCGATGCGCACTGGAACCAGACCATTCACCGCCCGATCGAAGTTACAGACGCCGGCAAATTCCGGCGCGCCCTTCAGCGATCCGTCCAAGCCATAGGTCCACCCATGGTAAGGGCAACGAAGGTTCTGCGCGATTCCACACTCCGTAATTGCGACCGCTGCCGCATGATGGCGGCACACATTGTAAAAACCCCGAAGCACGCCGTCGCTGCCGCGCACGGCGACCAGCGGTTCACCGACAAGATTAACGGTGAAGAATTGGCCCGCTTTTTCAACCTGATTCGAGCGCCCCACAGCAATCCAGTTGCCGCCGAAGACCCGGTCACGTTCGAGGTCTCCGATGCGCGGATCAAAGTACCAGGGAGCAGGAATTGTGAAAGCTTCCTCCAGTAGGGCGCGATCATTGTAACTAGAGAGAACGTCAGCGATGGTGACCGTCATGGCAAAATTCCTTTAGGATAAGGCCCCAAAACCGCTCGCAGGACTGCCTTAATTCACGTCAGCATGCAAGCTCGGTGAACACACCCATTTCATCAGCGCTCAGTAGTACCTTCGATTCGAGGAAGGTCGGTACGTCATCGTAAATCTTCACGACCTCGAGGAAATGCGTGATCTTGGAGGAGTATCCGGGTTCTTGGTTCATGCAGTCACATCATCGCACAAGCATTCCGTGTCGTCGGCAATACGGACATTTCAACTCGAAACCTTCCGGGTTGCCGGTCATCCATACGTTATGAGTAGCCAACCCAATAGCCCGAAGGCTTCGCGCTGTGAGGATTTGCTTGGCCGCGTCATTCCCGGATCGTCGGCAATACGGACATTTCGACCCGGCTCCCCGAAAGTTCCGGAATGCTGGTAATCCGCTCGGAACCTGAACATCCGCTGCTCAACAGGAGCTAGATCAGCGCATGACAACGCAAGATTATTGGGTGCACTCGGAAGTCGGATTGTGCTGACAGGGTTTACTTCAATAGGACTACAAAGGTGGGAAGGGGAATTGTCGTCAGCTTACTACGCACCCATTTTGGGATCAACGTTACAGAAGTACTGTTGACGATCCCGTCCGGTCTACGATTTTACGTCGCTCTGAATCAGAATTTTGAGTCGCTCGCTTTCGGCTTCTTGTTTGGCAGCCGCTGGCTCAAGGTCGGTGTTCAGGGACGCTATGGACTCGTCGCTGACGTTGCTATGGTGCTCAGCGTTTTCGCTGGCGTCGTTATCCTTTTCCGGGGCTTGCGACATGTAATCCTCCTTCAATCGGTCTCAAGTGTGGGCAACGGAAACGAATCTTTGTGAAATGGGCAGACGTCGGAGAGAAATTGCGTGAGCCGTTGTTTGCGATCTTGTCGAAGGTGCTCCTTAAGCTCCGGCAGCGGACCCCAAAATCCATAGGTCTGTCTACATTTGGGGCATGCAACGTCGAAATGGTGGTGACAACTATCGTCTTCGGCAGCAGCGCCTTCGGGTGCGGAGCGAACTGCAAGGAAGCCCATTTACGATGCCTTCCGAATCGACGTTGAGTCAACATCCATCTTGGCGTTTCTGGCGCGTAATTTGAGGTGGGCTGGTTCGGACTCTTCCGAAGAGGCGTGAGACAGGGTACGCATCCACTCCGCGTACTGTTCAAGGGTTCTCACATCGTCTGGCACAGATTGCTGCTCTCGTTTGCTCTTTGGCATATTTAGTGAGATGCCGCAGTATGCTATTTGAGTTTCAATGACTTCCAAATTCCGAGTTTGGAGGTTTTCTTTGGATGAGCAGATCAGAAATCTCTCTTTAATGCGGGCGACGACTTTGTCGATGCAGTCATGAACTACGTCAGGGCGAAATATGGTGCGCTTTATTGCGCGAGATTCGCACCCAATAACTTGTCATCTCCCACCGCCGCTAAGATCGATTTACGACGAAGCGGTGCTTTCACCAATTAGGAACGGCGCTCCCATTCCGGCTAACTCAGACAGTTGGGAATTATCAAATGGCAGATTCCATCCGTACAGGACGGCCTCCAGACGATATGCACCCGGCTACAGGCTGTCGGCAAACACCTTGGAATCGAAGGTAAAAAAACGGTCACCATTTGGCCGGGTTTAAGGAGCAGCGCGTCTTTTTGCATCCGTTCGGAAATACTCATCCGGTCAACTGGATTTGGGTGGCCGCAAGAGCCACCGTAACCCGATTCGTAATGCTTGCCCGAGCTATCCTCAAGCCAACTCCAAAGGTGAGGCGGATTCCCACACTTTATTGCCCACTGGGATGCAGGAACGTACAGCGCACCATTGCTGATGCTTTTGATGGTGTAGTGAATTACGACCTGATCGCCGATGTTGTACGCCCTGCGGTCGGTTCGGATGCTGAACCTAATATCGTTACCGTGAACAAATGGCTGCTGCCCAATCAATTCAGCCGGGACAGCGACGAGGAAGATGAGGGTAATCAACGCAGCTGCGCTTGAGCGATGCACTAGAACTGGCGTCACGGAGATACCCTTCGACCCGCTCCAAGACTGACGGGCTGTAAGACCTCTGTAATTGGCATAGCCAGCGGCATCAAGAGCGGCTCACTTGCTACATGGGCAGGGGCCGTGGCAGGCGTCAAGGAACCGGACAGCATACCCGGTGAACTCGTACCAACCGTCTACGTCAGAAGTCACCTTCGCCTCATACCCGTCAAAATGGCTGTGAACTTCATAGTTGCTTCGTATCAGGCCGAGCCGCACATATGTGTCTGGGTACACGCCGGGTGGAACGTTGAACTCTTCTGGCGCATCGGACGCAAAGGCGTGTTTACTGTCCCCGAAGGCCCACAGCACGAGTTCCATTCCGTCGGTAACGCGCTCCTGCTTGAAGAATCCGAGGGATTCTTGGCAGATGACTTCCAGATGTCGCGCATCGCCGGGGGTGAGTTGCTTCAGCGTCTCGATGAACGCTGGCGAAACCGAGTCCGTTTTCTGTGATGCCGTGGCCAGCAGCCCCGCCCACATCTCCTGAAGCGTCTCGTTATCTTCGATTGACGATGCCTCCATGATCGGCAGGAACAATCCGGGCGGGACAGGGTTCGCAGGTAGGCCAGAGTCCCGTAGCAAACGCTCAGTCTTCTGCAAGGTCTTTATCCAGTTTTTCACCCGGTAGACTCTGACCGTGTCCCCAAAGATCATCCCGACCTCTTCCGCCAAAGGTCCGGCGAGCTTATTCACGAGGTCAGCGATCTTCTCTCCCGCGCCGGATTTGATAATTTCGCCCGCATCGGTCATGGCGCTGCCAGTATATTCCTCCGCATAAATTGCACCACAATTACGCCTCCGGGTTTTGGGATTTAAGAGAGAGAGGGGAAAATGCCGCGTCGGACCGAGCGTGAAACTACTGGCATGGTCCGCCGCCTAGACCCCTGGAGGGTGTAAAGGTGTAGACAGGAGGCGTCCCATGG
>JBAVYX010000332.1:0-4484 GCA_049588475.1 Silvibacterium sp.
CTGATCTTCAACCTTAATTAACCCGCCCTTGCCGGGGAATTTTCAAACGCCCAAAACTGGGGATTTTTCAGTTGACGATGACACCCAGGGAGAGCCGGGTTCGATGTAGAGTGTCTTCGCTCCCGAGCTGAGAAGCCACTGCCGCAGATCCTTCGCCATGAACTCCGGGCCGTTGTCCGAACGGATGTGCTCCGGGATACCGTGCTCGATCATGGCGTCGGCTAGTACCTCGATCACGTTCTGGCGGTTCAGCCTGCGCCGGGGACGGATCGCCAGGCACTCCCGTGTGAACTCATCCATCAGGTTCAGCATCCGCACTTCCCTTCGATCCTGCGTAAACGTGCTGACGAAGTGGTAGGCCCAGACGTGATTCGCATGCTCCGGACGCAGTCGGATGCATGACCCGTCATGGAGCCACAACCGTCCTCGTGCCTTCTGCTTCTGGGGAATCTTCAGCCCTTCTATGCTTCTTGCCTCGTGCCATCTTCCGCTCCTCTGTTCCAGTTTGTCTCACCTCCAATGGCACAAATTGAGCCGGGCTCTCCACAAGGCGGGGCCCGAATTCCCTTTCACCTGTCTTTTCCATGCTCATATTCTGCTAAGTCTCGCATAAGTGCTGGATGTCTACCGCTTGACTCCACGGGTATCCTGCTGACAATGAAAAGCATATCGTCTCAGCGAGCAACTCATTGTCCACCGGATACAATGAGCGCTTCGCCCGTAATCCCGCGAGCATCATCCGACGCGATGAAACCTACCGGTGGTCCAGTGCCATCGCGTCGAGGTGGCAGAAAACTGCCAAGTTCTTGAGTCAGTCGAAGTTCTGTTCCAGCTTCGTGTCCCTCATCCTGCGGATGCAGCGAAAGCGCATTGGACACGAGCTGGGACTCCAGCGGCAGAAAGACTGAGAAGACCGTTCCAGTAGCTGGGGGTAGAGCGTTGCTTCTTACTCGAATCGTTCCGCCGTGTTTTTGGACGATACCAGAGCTGACCCAGAGCCCCAGTCCCGTACCCAAATCGCCTTTTGTGCTGACGAACGGCTCGAAGAGCCTTTTCCTGATTTCAGGGGGAATCCCAGACCCTGTATCGGCGATGGTAAAACGTATGCCGGCACGCGCTCCCTTGCTGTGTTCACGAGCATTCGTAATGCGGATTTTAAGCTTCCCGCCCCTGGCCATGGCATCCACGGCGTTTCCCAGCAGGTTTACAATCAGCTGGCGCAGCTCTCCGGCCTTCACAAAGATTGGCGGGCATTGCCGAAAATCCCTTTCGACCACAATTTGCGCGGAACTCAATCTCGCCGTGTACAGGAGCAGCGCGGAATCCATGATCTTATAGACCTGAACGATCGCCGGCTTGCTATTCTGCCGGTAAAATCTCAAGGTCTGGGTGACTATTTCAGACACTCGCGCCAGCTCATTCGTCCCAGTTTGCGCGTACTTCTTTGCCTCCTGTAAGGAAGAAGACAAGCTGATGAGGTAGAGCAAATTGACGACCGCCTCAAGGGGATTGTTGATTTCATGTGCGACGCTGGCGGCCAGACGACCAGCTACAGCCAGTTTTTCCGATGTCCGCAATGCTTCTTCCGCCTTCACGCGCTCGGCCAGATAGTCTCTCATCTGGTACTGCCGTGAACGACTGCGAAGGGCGGCTTGAACGGTGCTCATTAAGGTCTCAGGCCGGACGGGGCGCTCCAGCAAGATCATGTTGCCGAGTGGCTGACGAGCAAGTATTCTCCTTTGGCTCTCGGCGTTGACTTGCCCGCGATAGGTAAGAAGGATGATGGGAAAATCAGCCCAGGAAGGTTGAGCAGCTATCAGTACCGTCCACTGACCGATGTCGTGCAGGTCAAGGGCTTCCTCCGCTAGGATCACGGCGCCCGCTCCCTCCGTCACTTCGATGCGAGCCACTTCAGCCGTTGAGCAATTGACGCAAGCAATGCCTCTGGCGGCCAAAACATTGCATATGAGCACGCCGTCTCGTCCCGAGGGAGCGGCCACTACGACACGCAGATCATACTCCCGATTCATCAGGATCGCGAAACAAATCTGGCGTTCACTTTGCGTCCTTGGAGGCGGCCCAGCTTGCCGCGATATTGGGGAGAACCGGTCAACACGCCATTGAATTCCGTCAATACGTCTCCGACCCGGATGACTCCGTTCTTCATCACCAGCTCACGAATGGTACGTTCGTGTTCTCCACTGCGCTTCTTAATCACAGAAAGCGCCTGCTTGACCTCGCCTGCTGCTTCAAAGTATCGAAACAAAAGGACCGTATCCGCCAAGTAGCTTACGTCCACCGGAGTATCGATGTTGGCGCCCACAAAACCATGCTGGGCAACGGTCATCACCGTCGTAACGCCCTTCTGGCTTAGGTAGCCTAGTAGTTCATGCAGCTGCATCGCTAGAAACTTTTCGCCAGGCATCGCGTTCAGAAAGCCGTTCAAGCTGTCGATAACCAGTAGCTTCAGATCCTTCTTCTCTACCAACTCCCTGATCTCATGAACAAATTGACCAGGTGAAAGTTCGGCTGCATCAACTTGGCGAAGGGAGAGTTTTCCGGACTCAACATGCCTCGTAATGTCCAACCCCAGTCCCATACCCCGGGTCACCAATGTCGCCAGAGTCTCATCGAAGGCGAAAAGCGCCGCGCAACCACCTTGTTCGACAGCCGACACTGCGTAACGGACCGCGATGGTAGATTTTCCGCAACCAGCGGGTCCCAGTAGAAGGGTGCTGGTGCCGTTATCGATTCCGCCGCCCAGCAAGGTGTCCAGCGCCTCAAGACCGCTTTTCAGTTGTGTCGGGGAGAAACTAAGGAGGTGCTCCGAGGCAATCAGCCGCGGGTAGACCTGCACACCACCCCGCTGAATGACGTAGTCATGGAAGCCTTCGCGATACTGCGCGCCTCGTAGCTTCTTTATTTCGAGACGGCGCTTCTTGACGCCATACTCCCGCTCCACACTCTCCATCATGATCACGCCGTGGGCAATACTCTCCAGTTGCAGATCGTTGCCTTCGGCGGTGCGATCATCCAGTAAGACTACGGTGCAGTTACGTCCTGCAAAATATCGCTTCAAGCCCAGAATTTGTCGGCGGTAGCGCAGAGAATCGCGTGCCAGCAAACGTAACTCGGAGAGTGAATCAAACACCACGCGCTTCGGCTGCAGCCTCTCCACCTCTGACAACACGGCGGCCGTCGTGTCCGCCAGCTCAATTTCAGTGGGGTTGAAGACCGTGTACTGGGCCTCCGGCTTGAGGTTCTCCTCGTCGGGACTTAGTTCAAAGATGTCGATGGCGTCTAGCGACAAGCCGTGCGATTCCGCAATTTCCAGAAGTTCTATTCTTGACTCGGAAAGAGTTACATAGAGGCCCTTTTGTCCGTGGCGGGCGCCCTCCAACAGGAATTGCAGTGCGATTGTGGTCTTTCCCGTCCCGGGATTGCCTTCGATAAGATAGAGGTGATTGCGGGCCAGGCCTCCACCTAAAATATCGTCAAGGCCTGCAATGCCAGTCGCGAGAAGTTCTACAGGCCAGGGCTTCCCAAACGCGCCATGGACTGCGCCGTTTTCAGACTCAGTGGAGTTCGCGTTCTTTGTGGAATGTGAATCCATCTCCAACTCCTGTTATTCGACATAGGGCCTGATGGAGTTCCACCATCTCTCCATTTCTCTTCGACGCACCCCCAATAACATTGGATTGGAGTTCCCGGCGCTTCGCCTCGAGATCGAACCTTGGTGTCGGCTGGCTTTCGTTTACCGCAATTTCGGAAATATCTGGACATCTCGAAGTGTCCTCCTCTGCCAACCAGTCGTCTGGTCAATTTTGCACACTGGTGCACACATTGGATGTCGCACAGATCAAAGCCGCAGTTGGTTGGCTCCGCGCCCATCAGCCATCAACTAAAATTCTCCTGCTTGGAGTGAATGCACGCGATTTGGACCCATCTCAATGATGAGCTCGTGAATCCCGCAGACGGCCCGTTGTAGTTCCTAACCGTGGTAAGGCGCATCACGAAGTGACCATCTGACCTAAATCTCTCGGTTTAGCTGCATACACAGGTTCGAGCCAACCGTTTGTCTACTTTCGTCCTCAGACTGATCAGTGTCGTTCTGAAATCCTTTCGTGCCAAGGGATCCTCTTGTCTTATGTCGACCTGACTCCCGAAGAAGACCGCCTGCTCAGAGTTGAGGAGTCTCTCCGCCAGAGTGAAAGGCTTGCCATTGCGGGCCGCTATGCTAGCGCGGTGATGCACGAGGTAAACAATCCGCTCGAGGCGCTTAACAACCTGGTGTATCTGACACAACGTGAATCGCATAATGCAGAGCAGGTTCACAAAAATATGCGCGAT
Source organism: Silvibacterium sp. (assembly GCA_049588475.1). Lineage (GTDB taxonomy): Bacteria > Acidobacteriota > Terriglobia > Terriglobales > Acidobacteriaceae > Silvibacterium. The sequence continues at coordinate 4,351 of JBAVYX010000332.1, forward strand.
GCAGAAACCCAACTGGAACGGCTGGGAGAGATCACTCGGAAGACACTTTCCTTCTATCGGGAACAAAGTGAAGCCAAAGACTTCGACCTGGTGGAAATCGCTGAATCAGCTCTGCGCATTCATGCGCATCGCTT
>JBAVYX010000333.1:0-4447 GCA_049588475.1 Silvibacterium sp.
CTCAACTTGCAAATCCCGCACACTGCGCGGGATTCGCACTTTCCCACCGCCTCTACGGCTACTAACTTATGAAACCGGACACTTCATTTGTTCTCAAAAGCGGACATTTTCACTTGCTTCCGACACTCGGTGAGGTCGCGGTAGGGACGACCATTGCTGATTGCCCCGGCACAGATCCGCACGCATGCGGCTCTTATCTCGGATGAGTGGCGGCGAAGCGATCAAGGGGCCAGCGATGGAGTACACGAGGTTGAGGAAGCCATTGTGCGGCCAGCTTGAGACGACGAAGCCAAGCGTACCGGCGTATTTGACTACGGCGCTTAAGCGCTTGCCCCCAGTAGCGAAGCACGCGCTTCCGGAATAACCCAAGACTATCGAGATTGCCCGGTACAGTGTAGTAGTTGAAGTAGTCCTGTACAACCGACCTGAGCCCGCGCCTGTCTGGGGCGCTGGATCATGCGTAGTTGCGGCTTGATCTCCTGCAGCTTCTTCCGCATGCGCTTTGCGGATCGTCATGCGCCGCACTGGGGAGCTGACACAGACCGTTTTCGCAAGAGCTTGGGCGAACGATTGGGGAAGTTCGGACTCGAACTGTACTCTCTCCACGACAGAGCATAGGCTTCAGCTCAATTCGCGGCGGACGGCTCGGCGGCTGAGCGGGACCAATTCTGGTACAAGGTTAGGCCCGCACCAGCGTTGAAGCGGCCCGTTGCAGCCGATCGAGTTCCTCACCCTGAATCTCACGCTCGTCGGCAAAGGCAATTCCCACCACGGCAACGATTGAGTCCGATTCGTCTCTAACGGGGATGGCAACGGCTGCTTTCGCGTCCACCGCCTTCGCGCCAGGCTTTACAGCGCCAGACCGGTCCTCCTTTAGATTGCAGGTCTGCACTGGCTGGCCCTGTTCCAGAGCTAAGCCGGCCATACCTTTTCCGGCCGGCACCCAAGCCACGACTTCTTGCACTTTCAGCGGAATGTTGACTGATGCGGCGAGACGCAAGCCTCCGTTCTCGTGCCAGTGAACCGTTCCGGCCACCGCACCCGCTTCGCTCAGGAAACTCATGAGCCACGCTTCGAGCTTGAAACTTGAATCTGTCACGATCTGTTGGAGAAATCACGCGGGACGTGATGCTCCATCCGAGAGTACTGATGCACTTCCTTTGGATTGCAACCCTCCCCGGGGTGCGACAAAGCGGACTAGCGCGCAGTAGCCCCCTAACCCACTGTCCGACGGGAACGATCTCTGTTGGGCTTGACGGATTCTTCAGACCCCACCGTGCAAACCAGACTTGCGCTGGAACTGGAATGGTAGTCGAACTTTCCACCACCGGAGTAGGTCGCCCTGATCTTGTGTTCGCCGGCCTTCAGTCCGGCTATTTTGACGCGCGCCCGGCCTCGGTCGTCCAGTGCCGTGGGCCGGTTCATCGCCACACCATCCACGAAGACGGTGACGGTGCCCGTCGGTATCGGTCTCCCCGGAGTTAGCGGCGACACTGTTGCTGTGACAACTACCGAACGGACTTCTGGTTGCGCGGCCACATTTGCCGCGACAACTGACCGCTGATACGGTCGACCACCTGGCGCCTGATGACAGGTGATCTTCACCGACGTGCTGTACAGCTGTGTTTCCTCCGCGAAGACGTAGCCTTTGGCGAAGATCGCGTCCCCGGTGGTTGCCACGTCGAAAACGCAGCTCTTAAAAAGGTTCTTGTCGGTCACCACTCGACAGATCGCTTCCGCCCTGTCAATCGGCATGCCTTGGTGCACCTTGACTCCGGGAATCTGGAACTCGGGTTTCAGCTTGCACGGAGGCTTCTCGGCAGGCCAGTCGGTATCCGTGAACGTATTGGTCGACGTTCCCGGCGCGTAAACAAACAGGCTGGTTTTGTCCGTCACGCGCCACGAGTCGGCGAAGGTCTTGTACAAAGTAACATACCGGTCGTGCAGGCTCGCGGGCATGGGGCCAACGTCAGTGCCATTGCGGAGCCTCGGCAACCAGCTCCTTTTCGGGATGAAGCCCATGACGCCCTCGTCCGCGCTCGTGTTCGAGACGCTCACGTCGAGGTACCAGACGCTGTTGGCGTTCCAGAAGATCGGCGTAACCAGCATCACCGTCCCATCCTCGAAATCCACACGAATCCCGGATTCCCCGTTGGCGGCAAATACCGTGACGCGGCTGCCGCCGAGGTCAATCCCATCGACCGGCAGGCTCGCGGGCTTTCCGTCCACGTAGAATTCCATCTGTTGCCGGTCGCGCATCGGCCCTGGTTGAAAAGCGATCCGGTGTGCGCCCAGCCGCGCCGCGACGGCGGTATTAATGCTCACACATTCGGTCAGCCCTGTGTAAGAGTCTGTGGCCGGATGCGCGGTTGGCACAGGTGTCTGGCGGACCTGGATCTCTATCCTATCGCCGTCACGTAAAAGTGTGAACTCACCTACGCCCTGAAAGTCGTAGTGAGTCCCATTCACCGTAGTGACGTGGGGGTCACCGATGTGGTTGCCCGTCATGGACAGGTCCCCACTCAGCGTTCCCGTGTGATAGCCGCAAAGTTCGTCTGCGGAAAAAGCAAACGGATCCCACTCGAAGTCGAAGGAAAAGAACTGGGTCAGATAGGCGACAACGCTGGATGCTCCGGGGGACCCTCCCGGCCATGCATGCAGGGCGGTGTCGACCTTGCCGTCGTACTGCTCCAATGCTGCATAATCGTTATTACCTTGGCCCGTCCGCACACTGAAGACATCTGGCGCCACAGCTTTAGCCTGCACATTCGTGATCTCAGTCGGGGTGGTGGGGTTAAAAGGATCCAAAGACCCTAATAAGTGGCTAATGCGGCGCACCAAATTTCGACGTTGCAGCGAGGGCCCGGATGGCAAAGCAGTATACTCAACCAGCAGATTATTAATCCGGTTAGTAGCAAATGTATTCAGATCAGTCGGCAGGCCGATTGCAGCAAAATCCCCAACCCCAGGAGGTAGTGAAGGATCCGGAAGAGAATAAAACGTGGCGGTCGGCCGGGAATCAGGTGTGCGTGTTCTTTGGTTGTACGCCGTTGCTTTGTGAGTAAAAGGACCGATCTGTGACGCTCCCGTGAAATAGATTGCGGGGGGAGAGAACGCAGCACCAATATAAATCTCAAACAGCGCCAGGGGCTCACTCCCGCCGTGCCAGTACTCCTCTGGCGCAGGGTTTCCGGGTACGGTAAAAACATCATCGGTATTGCCGGCCATGTAAGTGTCCGGTCCGAAATTAACTGGCTGGCCAATCAAAGGATCGCCCGCCGTGAACGTCTCAGTGCCGGTGGTCGTCTCGCCGCTGATGGAGTCGACTGCCGAGGCTACAAGGGGCGCCTGTGAGCGCAGTGCCACCGGATTGTTTAGGCGTACATTCCGCCCCACGCCGGTCATGTCGAGCTTCGTGGGCACAGTGCCGGTAACGGGCACGAAATTCGGCTCCCCTTCGAGCCCAAATGTATACCCCTGCGAGAGTGGAACCACGTCGTCGGTGGCCGAGTGGCTGGCCGTGTCCGTGTACATCGGATTGATATAGGGCAGGTCGGAGTCGGTGGCAAATCGCGCTTGGAACCGCCCGTTGAAATTCACCACGGGATGCTTGATGGATGTGACCTTGAAGCTCGCCACAACGGTCGTGCCCTCGAGCGCTTGGATGGTCGTGTCGCCGCGCGAGGCGCTCTGCAACAGCGCATGGACGGTGACCACTGTCGGGACGGTTGAGAGGCTGATCGGCCCCGTGGTCGAAAACACCAGGTTGGCGGGGTTCGGCGAAGCCTGCAGCTTGACAGATGCTGTGCCTGCATCTGTCGAAAGAACGAGCTCGGCATCATACGTGGTAGCCAAGGGGGCGACGAGGAAGCCATCGCCTGCTGCGTTTCCTCCCAGCGACATTAAAACTGCCATAAATCCCTCCTGGAGCTTAGTTGCGCCTACCAACGCGACGGCTGTGAGCAACACGCGGGGCGCCGATTGTCACGCACTGCGTAGGCGATCCGTAAGCGCAGCCCATTACCCCTGCGCCAAGGTTTAACGCGTTTGGAGTTCCAACCACGCTTCTGGCGGCAACGACTGTGTTGCTGTCCTTTCCTCCGGAACCACGGACCGTGGTGGTAACGCTGACAAAGAGTCGCTTAGCAAATGCCAAGGGTGAAGCGCGACGGACTATCTCCAACAATTCCAGTCGAGGGGAAAATATATTGAGAATAGGCTGATAAATTGGGGCTTAGGTCCCGCGATATAACCCGCCCAATTAAGATGGACTGTGATCCTATCGCGAGCCTAAATTGGTTGTCAAATTAAATTGAATGCAGGGTGTCGTCAAGCTGCTTGTGTAAAAGCTCTGAGGGTGCGTGTTTTCCATTCCAGATTGAATCTCTGGAAGATGGAGTAGATGATTCGATCCACGGACTGCACGTTGACGAAGCAGACCATGGGG
>JBAVYX010000334.1:0-8066 GCA_049588475.1 Silvibacterium sp.
TTCGAAGGCCATACAACGGAAATGCCGCCGGAGCGTGAACTCAGCAACAAAGAGCAAAACGACAGCAGGCAGAGAATTGCTCCGATCCCCGCCAGCCGTCGGATCGGAGGAAGGCGGCTCATCTCCGGTTGAATATCCTCTGCCGTCATTTATCTCTCGAGTCAAGAGTAGCGAGCAAAGCAAGCGTAAACAAGCACATACTTCTTCCCGAAGTGACCATGGTGATCGACGATAAATCCGCGCAAATAGATATCAGCGTAGATAGGCTAACAGCGCTATTCCAAGCACTAAGACAACAACCGGAATCCAAAACTGTGTGTCCGTCAGAATTGCCTTAAGCACAACCACCTCCGACCGCCCGCGACTGACCGCTTCGAAGCAGTCACGCCGTGCCGGGCAGATACCACTCTACCCCGAGGTCCGCGTATGAGGACAGTAAACATGAGCTTTGCTTTTCACAGCTGTTAACACAACCATCGATCAATCGTCCTAGAATGAATTTGTCAAAATCTCGACCCGGGTTTAGGTTACCGATATAGGCAGAGCTTGAGGAAAGCCTTTCTCTCTGCGGAGGTCACACCATGAACACCACGCTCAGCGCGGCTGAGATCACGCAGGCAGCTCACATCGAAGAGCAGTGGGACGACTTTGTGAGTGGACGCTACAAAGAGGGTAAGAGCGAGTCGGAATTCCGCAATTACGATGCGAAGGTTGTGCCGACTGTCGCCGAGTTCTACAAGATCAACCACGAGAAGCAGACTCTTGACTTCGTTCTCCGCAAGGAAGCGGAATACTTCCCTCTGCAAATGGGCGAAAAAACTATCTGGGAAGCCGCAGCATTCCTGAACACGCTTGTCGATGACAGCGATCCCGATACGGACCTCACGCAGATTGAGCACCTTCTCCAGACTTCCGAAGCGGTTCGCAGGGATGGACACCCGCGATGGATGATCGCGGCAGCTTTCGCGCATGACCTGGGCAAGGTTCTATGCCTCTATGGAGAGCCGCAATGGGCAGTGGTGGGAGATACCTTCCCTGTCGGCTGCGCCTATTCCGATAAGGTCGTTTTCCCAGAGTACTTTGCCAATAATCCCGATAGGAATGTTCCCGAGTATCAGACCCTCTATGGCATCTATGAACCAAACTGCAGCCTCGACAAGGTGCACATGTCGTGGGGACACGATGCCTATATCGCCCATGCGATGAAGCCTTATCTGCCTGAAGAGGCTCTCTACATGCTGCGCTACCATTCTTTCTATGCAGCGCACCAGCACGGAGCTTACACCCACCTGATGTCAGCGCATGACAAAGAGATGTTCGCGAACTGGGTGCTGAAGTTCAATCCCTATGATCTTTACTCCAAGGGACTGGCGAAGCCGGACATTGCAGCAATCAAACCTTACTACGACGATCTCTTCGCAGAGTTCTTTCCCGGTAAGATCGCGTGGTAACGCCGGCTCTTGGTTTTGCCTAGAAGAATTTCGTCCGCTTCCACAAGGCCCATCCGCCTCCGAACAGCAGGATCGCGAGAGCCAGACATAACCCCGCAACCCATTTCATATTCATCGCCAGCGGAGGCAGTGTTGCTCCCCAGGCGAACCACACAAACAGGCCAATAGCCAGGGCAACGATCAGATAATCCCACCAGCGCTTCTTGCTGCTTGCCTGCTTTTCATCCTCAATGCCCGCCTGCGCCATAAGGGCCCGATAATAGTCCAGCTTGTAGCGATTGCACTCGCGTAAGAGCGCCTCGTTCGTTGACTTGTGCTCCTCCGACGATGCCACTGCGGTGCTGATCGCGAGGGCTCCGAGAATCATGATGATCGACCCCGCAATTACGATGACCCGATGTGAGCGGTCCACTCCAGCCAGCTCGCCGAAGACCAGTACGCCCCAGGCGAGTCCCCATAGCTGGTTTGTGTTCGAAAGCGGAATGCCGCGGCCAATGCCAATGTACTTGGTGGCGTATTGCTGAAACAGGTCGCCGATAACCCAGCAGAACCCGCCAAGAAATAGCCAGAAAACAAAATGGCGCGCCAGGAAGATTTGCGCCGCTACGGAATGAAGACCACCAGTAAGTGCGGTGGCGAGCGTGAACACTGTTCCCAATTCGCCGACAGTGAATGCGGTGACAAAGGACAAGGGATTCATGCCGCTCAGGTAGGCCTTGCGGTAAGGCACATACATCGTGCCCCACATGAGGCTGGCTCCAAGTGCGGCGAGAACGCCAGCCAAGGCATGTTTTGAGTTCACGCTCGCCGACTGGATCGTACTGATGCCAAGCATGGCTGCGGCAACCACAATCGCGACCGAGCCTAGGATCACCTTTCCCCAGTTCTTCGCCGATGCCCCTCTCAGTTCCTTGAAAAGCAGGACGCCCCAGAGGATGCCAATCAAGGAGTTCGTATTCCACAAAGGAAAGGCGATCGAGAGCCCGACGTCGCGAATGGCGAAGACCGTCAGCGTATTTGCGACAGCCCAAAGCGCGCCAGCCAGAATCGCCCAGACAATAAGATGAGGTTTGCCGAGCAGGTCTTCGAAAACATAGCCCGTGCCGCGCAGCAGAGTGGGAAACGTCCACCTGGCGACAAAGACACCAGCCACCATGCAGAGCGAAATTGTGTACGGAGAGAGGCCTGCTGTAACCAGCTTGGTTGGAGCCTCTGCAGCACCCAGCCATGCACCTGCTGCGATCCCGCACAGCACGCCAAGCGAGTGCATCTGGCCCGGAAAAGCTGCCCTTGTCTGGTCCCTGATTTTCGTCACCCCGCCATCACTTAGAGTTTTTCAAACGACGTGAAATTCCCAACCATGGCATAGACCGGCAGGGGGAACAGCTTGCTCCGGTTTCACGAAATCGCGAACGAAGCCACATTAAGCAACAAGCGGGCCGGAGTCAACCAGTTCCACAGGGTAAGCCTGCCGGCATACGTCAACGACCACCCCTCCGACGCTGGTATCCTCTTCCTTTGGAGGAACCTGTTCCATGGTCAATCTTGAGGGTCGCGTCGCCGCCGTTTTCGGACTGGCCAACAAACGCAGCATCGCCTGGGGCATTGCCCAGAAACTCCAGCAAGCCGGAGCCCGGCTCGCCATCAGCTACCAGAACGAGCGCATGAAGGCCGAAGCCCAGGACCTGATCGCCGACCTCCCGGGCGCCGAAGCCTTTCAGTGCGATGTCTCGAGCGACGAGGAAATTCATCAGGTCTTCGCTCAGCTCAAGGAGCGCTACGGCAAGCTCGACGTGCTCGTCCACTCGATTGCCTTTGCGGCCGCAGAGGATATGAAAAACGACTTTGTCCAGACGACGCGCGACGGCTTTCGCCTCGCACACGACGTCAGCGTGTACTCTTTGATCGCGCTTAGCCGTGACGCCGCTCCACTCATGGCTGATGGCGGCAGCATCATCACGCTGACCTATTTAGGAGCGGAAAAGGTCGTTCCGCATTACAACGTAATGGGCGTGGCCAAGGCCGCCCTCGAAGCTACGGTTCGCTATCTCGCCGCCGATCTCGGCCGGCAGAATATCCGCGTCAATGCCATCTCCGCTGGACCTATCAAGACGCTGGCCGCGCGCGGGGTAGGCAACCTGGGCGACATGCTGAAGGCTCACGTCGACCGCTCGCCGCTGCACCGCAATACCGACACGGCGGAGGTCGGCAACGCCGCTGTTTTCCTTGCTTCAGGCCTCTCCACCGGAATAACCGGCGAAGTAATCTACGTCGATTCGGGCTTTAACATCATGGGCTTCTAGATCGACTTGCGGAACTTTGCCGGCCATTCTACCGTAGCTAGACTTGAGTGGGTTTTCGCGAAGATGATCAAATTTCTACTGTGGTGCGTTCTGCTGTTTCTCCGCTGGCCGCTGGCCCTACTGGCGCTCATCGCATATCCGATCGTGTGGCTGCTTCTGTTGCCATTCAGGCTGGTGGGAATCGCTGTTCAGGGTGCACTGGATCTGGTCGCCGCGATCATATTCCTTCCTGGACGCTTGCTGCGCGCAATCTAGGCGGCGAACGATTCGTTTCCAGACAGCGCCATCCTGGTGCACACTAGTAATCAGGAGTCACTTTGAGTGCTGACAGAAACCCCAAACGGTCACGGCAGAGCTACTTCCATTTTTGGACGCTGGACGTCGATCGCGGCACATAGCGTTCTTCTCCTGCTGCTTATAGTGGCCGGCCGCCATGCCTGGCGTGTCCGCCCGCTTAAAATGCGCAGCGGTAATCACTCGACCATCCTCTACTGGGCAAATTCGGTGGGGACTGGAGTGGCCAAATCGCACCAGAAGGGCACGGAGAGGGTAGTTCCGGCAAAGTTGACCCCGCGGAACAGCCGGGTGAAGGCGCTGCAGGAGAAAAAGCTCGAAACGGAAGCCCAGGATGCCACTGAAGCCCCTGCCGCCAGCCCCGCAGGCAGTTCGACGTCGCACTCGGAGGCGAATGGAAGCGGCGAGGGCTCCCGGGACATCACTCCGGCGTTTCCCGTCTATTCGCCTTCGCCCCATGTTGCCGACCGATCTCTCCTGCCTACGACCAATGAGAACGTCGTCATCGATGTGAACGTCAGCGCGGTGGGCGAGGTGCTCGACGAAAAGCTGGTTCACGGGCTCGGCAACAGCCTCGATCAGACCATTCTGGACACGGTGAAAAGCTGGAAGTTCCATCCCGCGACGGTGGACGGCAATGCTGTCGCCTCTGTGGCCGAGCTGGTCTTCCCCTTGAGTCAAAAGTGGCGCGGATAGATTTCGTAATCGCCGCACCCTTGTATTTACGTTGCTCGGCCTTTTGTAATGAGCCGTATGAGCAGGGTGAGTATGATGGCGCCAAGCAACGCGACGAGGATCGTATAAATCATGCCGCCCGATCCAGCGAAGCCCAGAGCGCGCATGATGAAGCCGCCAATCACGGCTCCGACGATGCCGACGACAATATCCATCACCACGCCGTAACCGCCTCCGCCCATGATCTTGCCGGTAAGCCAGCCTGCAATCAGGCCGACGATGATCCACCACAGAATTGTCAGCATGGAGCCTCCTGTATGGTGCGCCAATGAAGGTCCCACGCCAACGGCACCCCCGTCAAGCCTGAATTAGAGACCATTCATGTTTCCGGGACTGACAATCTGGACCTGGCTCACCGTTGTAACTTTTGCCCTCGACCGCGAGTCGAACCTACGTAATGGGTAACCGGAGAGAAATCGTGGCCCTTCTACGGAACAGAAGTTTGACAGCCAGGACGGTTGTATTGGCAGAGTGTATCGCGGCCACCCTCGTCGGATTGAGATGGGCGGGCACGGTCGAGGCATCCGGCGATCCGGGAGTGAGAAAACCGGTGCTCGTCGAGTTATTCACCTCGGAAGGATGTTCCAGCTGTCCCCCCGCCGACGCTCTGCTCCAATCTCTCGATCGCGAGCAGAAGATTCCCGGCGCGCAGGTAATCGTGCTGAGTGAGCACGTTGACTACTGGGATCACGAAGGCTGGCGCGACCCGTTCTCGTCGCCGGAGGTCACTCGACGGCAGAATACCTATGCATCGCGGTTCTCCCAGGACAGCCCCTATACGCCCGAAGCCGTGATTGATGGAAGCCATGGCATGAACGGCAGCGACCAGCGAGGACTCATCGCCGCAGTCGCAGAAGCTGCCCAGCGGCCCAAAATAGAGATCACAATTGCAAATGCGGTGACGAGCGGCAAAGCCGTCACCGCCAATTTGACAGCTGCGGCAAGTCCACGAACCGACCTCTACGCCGTGCTTGCCGATGACCACGACGAATCGAGTGTGTTGCGCGGAGAAAACTCCGGGCGGCACATTGAGCACGTAGCCGTCCTGCGAGTGATTACGAGGCTCGGCTCGCTCAATGATGGATTTAATAAGCCCATCCGGATTGCGCTACCCGATCGTTCGCAGAAAAAGATGCGGCTCGTGGTCTTCGCGCAGGAGCGGGGGACAGGCCACATTCTCGGGGTTGCCGAAACCAGCCTGTGACCTGTGAGGGACGGAATCAGGAGCAGGCGCAATCTTCCTGTCCGCAATAGGAGCAGCAGGCGCAGGATCCGCCAGCGATTGACGGGATCACTAATACTTCATCTCCGTCTTTGAAGGCATACTTGTCATTGCCCAGGAATCGGATGTCTTCTTCATTCACGTAGAAATTGATGAAGCGACGCACCTGGCCCTGCTCGTCGCGCAGGTGGGTCTTCAGCGCCGGAAAGGTCGTTTCAATCTCGGTGATCAGCTCGGGCAGATTCCCGGCGTTCGACCTGATCTCGCGGGTTCCATCGGTGTGCTTCTGAAATGCATTCGGCAATAAGACTCTAACGGACACGGACGCCTCCTGACACGAGTTCGCGCTCTTCATTTTGTTCCTCCAGATAGGTTTCGAAATCGGAAAGACGCGGGCGGACTGCCGCCTCCAGCTCATAGGCTCCGGCCAGAGCGTCGGTGGTTTTGAGCCCGTTACCGGTAACGCAGGTGACGGTAAGCTCATCGGAACGGATGCGTCCGTGCGCATAGAGGCGCGCGGTGACGGCGGTCGTCACTCCGCCTGCCGTTTCGGTGAAGATGCCTTCGGTCTCAGCCAGCTCCTGAATTGCGGAGACTATCTCGACATCCGAAACATCTTCGGCCCAGCCGCCGCTCTCGCGGATGCAGCGTGTAGCATAGACGCCGTCCGCCGGGTTCCCGATCGCCAGCGAGCGGGCGATCGTTGACGGCCGCTGCGGTTCGATGTGATCCGCCCCAGTCTTGACCGCCGTTGCGATTGGCGAGCAGCCAGTGGCTTGCGCACCGAAGAAGCGCACTTCCTTCTCTTCGACCAGACCGAGCGCGATCAACTCCTTGAAGGCCTTGCGGATTTTCGTAATCAGCGACCCACCTGCCATGGGCACAACAACGTTATCGGGCAACCGCCAGCCAAGCTGTTCGGCGATCTCAAAACCGACGGTCTTCGAACCTTCCGCGTAGTAGGGACGAAGGTTCACATTGACGAAGCCCCAATTGTAGCGGTCGGCGATCTGCGAGCAGAGTCGGTTAACGTGGTCATAGTTGCCGTCGATGCGGACCAGCTTTGCGCCATAGACCTGGGTGTTGAGTATCTTGGCCGGCTCTAGGTCGGCTGGCACAAGGATGTAGCTCTTGAGGCCGAGCCTCGCGGCTTGCGCGGCGACGGCGTTGGCAAGGTTACCGGTCGACGAGCATCCAACAGTATCGAAGCCAAAGATTTGCGCGTTCGCCAGCGCAACCGAGACAACGCGATCCTTAAAGCTCAGCGTGGGCAGACAGACGGCGTCATTCTTGATGTAGAGATTGCTCGCGCCAATGCGCTCAGCGAGACGGGGCGCGTGCAGCAGAGGAGTCCATCCTGCGGGAGTCGGCGCGACGTAGTCGTCAGGCACAGGTAGCAAGGCCTGATAGCGCCACATGCTGCTGGGTCCCTGAGCAATGGCCTCGCGGGTAAAGGTGTTGCGGGCCGCCTCGAGATCGCACTGGACCTCGAGAGGAGAGAAGCATTCGTCGCAGATGGAAAGGGGCGCGTTGTTATACCGCTTGCCACATTCCCGACATCGCAATTCATAGGCGTGCGCCATGAAACCCTCGATTCCGAGAGCAGCGTCGGGACCCAGCGGAGATTTTCTCCTATGGGTACAAATGCACGGGCGCGCGTGACGAACTCAGCTACAACTTTCGGTACTACCGAACTACTGGGATTCAGCGAGATGCGATACAGCATGCACCCCGAATCTCATGTTCCCCGACCCGTTTTCCGGATTCAGGAGAGAGTTGACACCGATGTCTTAGATTGCCTAAGCCGGTTGTCGTGGCGTCACAGGGCCCGTCCCTCAGCCACTCTTCATGAAATTCAGGCTCGCTCCTAAGAGCAAACTTGAATACCCATTAGATAACACAACGTCCGTGGCGTTGCAAGTGAGTTTCTTTCGAGGGTGTCGTCAAGCTGCTTGTGTAAAAGCTCTGAGGGTGCGTGTTTTCCATTCCAGATTGAATCTCTGGAAGATGGAGTAGATGATTCGATCCACGGACTGCACGTTGACGAAGCAGACCATGGGG
>JBAVYX010000335.1:0-7673 GCA_049588475.1 Silvibacterium sp.
CGACTGGGAGTATGTCCTGAACACCTTCTGCTACGGCTATCACCTCGGCTACAAGTTCATCGCCACTGATACCGGAGAGTGCAACGGCAACTTCCTCGGAATCGGAGCGGACGATTGCAACCGCGCCGTTTTTGTCGAGCAGAGCGCGCAATATGCCCTGCTCATCGCCAATGCAGAATTCACTTCCTTCCGCGGCCCCGATCCCACCATGGTCGAGGTCGGCCCCGCGCATCATGGTGTCGTTCGCTTCAGTAACAGCGCCTTCTGGGGTCCGTGCGACCAGATCGCGAAGATCGCCGGAAGCGGAACCGTCGGTTTCAGCGACTGCACCTTCGTGCAGTGGGGACGGGACGGAGATAGCGCCGCCATTCAGGCAACCTCAGGAAACATTCTCATTCGCGGATGCGAGTTTCGCCAGGACAAGCAGCACATCGCTCTCGGTGAACGCGTGAGCTCGGCCATCATCGCCGGCAATCTCTTCCGGGGCACGCCACAGATCGTCCATCGATCCAGCGGCAACATACAAACGGGACTCAACGCCGGTTACTGATCATGCCCCGACATTCCCGGTAAGTCCGCAGATGGCCTGCGCTCAACTTGCTGAGGACCACTCGCACACCGGGCCGCTCTTCCACCGTGGTACAATCCCGTCAACCAATGACCGCGGGCATTACCGATCTTTCCCGCGCCAGCGACCTCGACGGGGTACTTAACAATCCAGAGCAGGTGCAGGCGCTCAGGGCGCACCTCGACGAACTTGCTGAGGGAGCTGCGTTCCGCGGAAGCCATCGCAGTCAGCAGTTTCTCCGCCACGTCGTCGAAAAGGTCTTTCAGGGCTCTGCCAATCAGCTTAAAGAGCGAACCATCGGCATCGAGCTCTTTCATCGCCCCCCATCCTATGACACCGGTGAAGATGCGATTGTCAGGGTGACGGCCAGCGACGTGCGGCGCCGTCTACTCCAGCACTACGGCCGCTACGGCGAGGCTTCCCGCTTCCGCATCCTTCTCCCTTCCGGCTCCTATGTCCCTGAGATCGAATGCGCACCGCTTACTGCACCAACTCCCCATCCTCCACCACCGCTGCCGCCGACCAGTTCCGACCAACCAGCCCTGTCCGGGCAGGCTGCGTCTTCGGAAGGTTCTGTCCGCCCGCGAACCGGCTGGTACCTCGTTGCTGCAGGCGTGGCTCTCGGAATACTCATGGCCATGACCGCTCTGACCTTCCACCAGGAGAGATCATCCATTACGGCAGCAGCCGTCCTGCCCTGGAAGGCGATCTTTCGCCCCGGTCATCCGGTCGAGCTGATTACCAGCGATCCGAGCCTGGAACACTTGCAGGAACTTACCGGCAGTGACATCTCTGTCTCCGACTACGCAAATCGGAGATACGTACCCAACCTCCCGGCTCTCACTCCGGCGCAGCAGCAGTTCTATCAGTTTTACCTGTACGCCGATAACGCTTCCGCCGTCGATACGCCGCTTGCCGTGAACATCGCCCGCCTCGCCCCAGCCAGCGTGCCCTTCAAGGTCCGCTCAGCGCGTACCCTCCGCGTTGCCGATATGCAGACCGGTGACGACCTGATCCTCATCGGCAGCCCGCGTTCCAATCCCTGGTTCGATTTCTTGGAAAATCAGCTGGACTTTCGCTTCGTCTTTAGCAAAGACCTCAAACAGGAAATCATTCAGAACATTCATCAGCTGCCCGGCGAACGTGCCACTTACGCGCCGACCGCCCGCGGATTTGCCACCGGCGAATCCTATGCCATCATTGCTCTCGTCCAGAATCCCAATCAGTCCGGACAGGTTCTCCTCCTGGCCGGGGCCGACGGTGAAGGAACGGAGGCCGCTGGGCACCTGGTGACCGATCTTCCCCATCTCCAGCGCGCTATGGACTTCTGTCAGATTCCCTCGGATGCGCAGCTGCAGAATTTCGAGCTGCTCGTGCGTCTCTCCACCATGGCCGGTTCGCCCAGCACGGTCGATATGGTGGCCTGCCACCGTCTCTCAGGGCTCAAAGCCAGCTAGCTCTCTTCGCTTTCTGCTGCCACCTGCTCGGCGCAGTTTCGTGCTCAGGCTGAACCTCGCGCGTTGCGGCCGCATCCGTCTCAGCTCATCGGACTTTCAGTTATGCTCCTCTGCGCACAAGGTGGCTACCGTTACGTGTGTCCCGCCTGAAACTGCGCAGCTATTTCAAAGAGATACGGCATAGTTAGGAACGTCTCTAACCTTGCCAAAGCGTCTTGCCGCAGCCGTACAGTGGTCGGTGAATGAAAACAACGGTCACAAGCCGTCAGCAAAAACATGCGTCGGCAAGGCATGGCAGGTTTCCGAGAAAGGTACCGTGTGGCCGAAGTCGATCGGGAGATGTCAGCAAAAAGCGCGAAATGGCCGGGCGAGGCCGAATCAGCATTTTGTCGACTCGACAACAGGGTAGCCGTTTGTTTCTGGTCACAAATCAGCTCCCTACCAACGATTGCTGCACTTTGTAAGAACCACGGAGGTCAAGATGACACAACGAAGAAGCTGGCTTAAACACTTTCATTTATGTTTCGTGCTCATTACGTTTTGTTGCGCAAGTGTGTTGTGCTTGGCGCAACTTGATCGCGGAAGCATATCAGGCGTTGTCACCGACTCATCAGGCTCCGTTATACCGGGAGCCAGGTTAACCGTCACCAACACGGCGATGGGCACGCAGAACTCTGCCGTGACCACGAACGCGGGAGTCTATACGGTCCCGGAGTTGGCCGCGGGCGACTATAGCATTACGGTAGTTGCATCGGGCTTTAACAGGCTGATCCGCAATGGAATCACGGTTTCGGTGGGACAGACGGCAGCTATCGACCTGGAACTGACAGTAGGGCGAGCCACGACGTCGGTTACGGTGACGGCGAATGCTCCCCTGCTCCAGACCGATAGTGCACAGAATAATGTTGAGGTCACCACGAGGGACTTAAATGAGCTCCCGATCAACATCACCGGGGTCGGAGCTGTGCGCGATCCCATGGGTTTTGCCGCACTGATACCGGGAACGATCTCAGGGGGCTGGAATGATATCCACATAAGCGGCTCTCCGGCCACAACGTATCGTGTCTTCATGGACGGGCTGGACGACACCTCGGCTGTCAAGGGCGCCATTTCCGATGAGCAACAACCCTCGGTCGAATCGCTCGGCTCAGAATCCGTGATGATAAACAACTATTCTGCGAAATATGGTGAGTCGGGGGGCGGGATCTTCAACTATACCTCGAAATCCGGCACCAACAGGCTGCACGGGACGGCCTTTATCTATCTCGAGAATGAGGATCTTAATGCTGGACAGCCCTTCAACTATACCTCCAGCGGCCAAAAGTATAACCCCGTGGAGCGGCAGCTGGATTTCGGCACCTCGCTCGGTGGACCAGTGGTGATTCCTCACGTTTACGACGGCCACAACAAGACCTTCTTCTTTTTTGCGTTCGAGCAATACCACAACGCGCAAACCCTCAATTTGGGGACCATCACGGTTCCCACGAACGCCTATCGCAATGGCGATCTGAGCTCCCTCTTGCTTGGTCCGATTGTCGATTCCAATGGAGCGCCGGTCCTGGATTGTCTGGGTCGACCGATGATCAATGGCGCAGTGTACAACCCGGCGACTACCAGAGTAGCAACCTGTACCGATGGCTCAACCAAAACGGTCCGGGATCCGTTCTCGAACAACTTTATCGGCGCGCCCAGCACATGGGATCCGGTGGCGCAGAAGGTTCTTACTTACATACCTCCTCCATCCGGGCCTACCGCTAATGCGCTGACCAACAACTACCCGAATTTGCAGCCGAACAACAAGTACCAGTACCTGACGAGCATCAAGATCGATCACACGATCGGTCAGAAGTGGCACTTGTCGGGTTATTACATTGCCGAGTTTTCCAACAAAGACAATGCAGCGGACGGTATTAACACCGTGGGAGGCTCGACCCGCTGGAATACCACTCCTGCTCCACAGGTGTATCTCAATGCAAACTATACGGCCACGCCGAATCTCGTACTCCACGCCGGATTCGACTTTACGCGCCACAACGCCAAGCAGGATTCGGCCGTGCAGGACTTCAAGGCATCGACTCTTGGGTTAAACACTGCGGAAAATATGCCGGGTGGCGCTGCCAACACCTTCCCGATATTCTCCGGGCTCACCGTCAACCGTCAGAGCGTTCCGCAACTGGGAATAAACAACGCTCCGTTCATCGACAACAACTATTACTACACGGGATCTGCGATCTGGGTTCATGGCCGCCATACATTCGAATTTGGCGGCGATTTTCGCCATCAGCTGTTTGGCACCCACAACGACCTATCGGCCGGGTCTTACGGTTTCGCTGTCGACCAGACGTCACTGCCGTCGTCTCAGGGCCAAAACCTTTATGGCGCCAGCCTTGGCGACGGTTTCGCAAGCTTCGCTCTTGGTCAATTGGCTGGCGCAAGCATAGGGAACGACAACATTCAATGGTTTCACCGCGTAGAGAGCGGATTTTACGCACTGGACACTTTTAAGCTCACGCATAAACTCACAGTGAACTACGGGCTGCGCTGGGATCTCGAACAGATGCAACGCGAACAGTATGACCGGGAAACTCAATTCAATCCGACTGTAGTGAATCCGTCAGCTGGGGGCCTGCTGGGTGGAACGGAATACGAGGGATATGGGCAAGGGCGCTGCAACTGCATCTACGAGAAGTTCTATCCCTGGATGATTCAGCCCCGTCTCGGCATCAACTATCAGCTGGATGCAAAAACTGTGCTCCATGCGGGGACCGGAATCTACTCTGGCCCGCAGCTTTTCATGAATGAAGAAATCTACAGCAACCAGGGATTCGGGTTCAACCAGGTGTTTCTGACCAGTCCTTCGTATGGTATTGCCGCAGGTCAATTGGCCAATGGCATACCATACGATCCGGCTGCTTTGACGGCCACCCACTTCGACCCTGGTGCATATCCGAACATCGGCCAACTTAACTCGCCCCCGGCATTCATTGTTCCCAACAATGGCCGTCCGCCACGCTTCGTGCAATCCACACTTGGTATTGAGCGCGCGCTTACAAACAATCTGACGATCAATGTTTCCTACATCAGTAACCGCGGTGTTTGGCTCAATTCCGACGGGCTGACAAATGCTACAAACGAACTCACTCCAGCGGTGCTCTCACGGAAATACGGTTTAAGCGTTACTAACCCAAACGACTTCAACCTGCTGACGCAGCCGATCTCTTCTCCCGAGGTGATGGCAAGAGGGTTCACAGCTCCGTACCCCACTTTCCCGTCCGGAGCCACACTGGCCCAGGCATTACGGCCATTCCCGCAATTCGGTAGCATCGGTGACTATTACGAACACGACGGCGATTGGTGGTATGACGCGCTGCAAATCAGGGTCACCAAGCGGCTCAGCAACGGACTGTCGGGCGGCCTCGGTTACTCGTGGTCGAAGAACCTGGGGACAGTGGCGTCCACGAACCAGCCGACCTTTACTACGGCGATGCCGATACAGGATCCTAGCCAGCCGGCCAAGAATGCCAAATCCTATGAGACCATCGACCAACCGCAGATGCTCAACTTCTACTTCAATTATGAGTTGCCTCGATTCAGCTTCTCGCAGAGCGGATGGAAGGCCCTGCTGTTTTCAGGCTGGACGGCCGACGGCATCTTCCATTATCAGAGCGGCTTTCCGATACAAACACCGAATTCGACGAGCACTCTGACTTCGGTGACTTTTGGTAATGCGGTTTGGGCGAATCGCGTTCCGGGCCAGAAGCCCTTTTTGCATAGTCTCAACAGCCACAACGTCAACCCCCGCACTACTTTCTTTCTCAACCCGGCTGCGTGGACCAACCCTGCCCCCGGGACCTACGCCACTTCCAAGCCGTTCTACGGTGATTATCGTGGCCCGAGATACCCTAGCGAGCAGTTGGGCTTCGGCAAGATCATCCCGTTCAACGAGGGCGTGGTGTTCTCGCTTCGCGTGGATTTCTTCAATGTCTTTAACCGCTGGGCATATCCCAACATGAACAATACCTCGAATCCTTTCCAGAGTCCGCAATATGCGAGCGACGGAAGCATTTCAAACGGTTTCGGCTTCTTCGGAGACGGCATCTCCAACGCAGTCGGAAACTATGCTCCGAGAAGTGGTGAGTTTGTCGCGAGAATCCAGTTCTAAAAGCGCCAGGTGGACTGAAATTCCAACGAACGGGCCAGATGAATTCATCTGGCCTGTTCGTTGGGCAAGAATAGAAAGAGAAGCTGGGAGTGCAGAGCTTCCAGCGAGACAGTAGTCATTAGGTTGGGTAAACAAAGTTGGTAATTACGCGACGTGATTTTGTACGAGGCCTGGCTGTTCTCAGCAGCGAAGCTGTGCATTCCCGTGCACGAACGGTATTACGCGCTTCCCCCGTCGATCGCGACAGCCCCCCGCCCACGAACCAATTTCACCGCGACGGGCAAAGTCTATCCAACCTAGGTCAATCCACTGATTCGCCAATTCTCTTCGAGAACACAATTGAGGCGTCCACAATAGATTTTGTTTTGAAGAATAGTGTTAGTTCCCGGCGTTACTCCATAGAGACTATGACTGGTGGTGTCGCAGTCTTCGACTACAACAATGATGGACTCCTGGACATCTTCTTTACGAATGGAGCAGAAATTCCGTCTTTGGAAAAGAGCAACCCCAGCTTCTATAACAAACTGTTTCACAATAATGGGGACGGAACCTTCACGGATGTAACTGAAAAGGCTGGCTTGGATGGTGTCGGCTACGCAATGGGGGTGGCTGCAGGAGATTACGACAATGACGGATATGTGGACCTCTATGTGACCGGATTTAACTGTAATCAACTCTTTCATAACAATGGCGACGGAACCTTCACGGATGTGACGGAGAAAGCGGGAGTGAGCGGCGTTCTGAAAGGTGGCAAGCCGTGGTCCGTCGCAGCAGGATGGATTGACTACAACAACGACGGATTGCTCGACCTGTTTGTCGTGAACTATCTGGATTATTCGCTTTCCACATCTCACATTTGCAAGACGGATAGCATCGTTGACTATTGCTCTCCCAATGAATATCGTGGAACACCGAATATCTTATATCGGAACAACGGTGATGGCACATTCACCGACGTTTCGCAGCAGTCGCACATTTCCCAATATTTAGGCAAAGGCATGGGTGTCGCGTTTGCCGATTATGACGGTGATGGGTTCACTGACATCTTTGTTTCCAACGACTCCATCCCGAACTTCCTGTTGCACAACAATGGCGATGGGACTTTTACAGATGTTGCACTCGTGGCCGGCGTAGCCTACAACGAAAGCGGCAAGGCTGTTGCGGGTATGGGGGCTGATTTCCGCGACATCGATAATGATAGCCGGCCTGATATCTTTCTCACTGCGATGTACGGTGACAGCTTTCCCTTGTACCGCAATTTGGGAGAAGGTCAATTTGAAGACATCACAGGCGCGACTGGTATCGCCGCGATGACGACCCGTTTCACAGCGTGGGGAACAGGAGTTTTTGATTTCGATAATGACGGAAACAAGGATATTTTTGCTGCCGGCTCTGCAATTCTCGACAATTCAATGGAGGTGAATCACAAGCCTTACCCGCTTCCCAATTTTCTCTATCGCAATCTCGGCAACAGAAAGTTCAAGGA
>JBAVYX010000336.1:0-21279 GCA_049588475.1 Silvibacterium sp.
CATGCCTGGCCGCATAGAACTTCGCGCATCGGCTCTCCACAAACTCATCGAAGCGCTCCCCCTCCAGCAACTGGTTCAGCTTCTCGTAAAACGGATGCCCCGGCGCAGTGGCTAACTCCCTGTGTGCAATCCACAAATCCTCTTGCTGCTCCCGCTGCTTCCGCGTCCCCATCGCCATGCGCCGATTCTACAAACAAACCCTCTGCATTCCTCAGAATCTTCTCCTTACGAATCAGGACTTGCACCCCGGGCTGCTAAGATCCCCATCCGCAGAGGCTTTCCGAGCCGCATCAACACAGCAGAAAACCGAATTTCGAACACACTTTGATCCCGCTGTTGCGCAAATCCCAATGAATCCGAGCCCCCACAGCCAATCTCAACAAACTCCTAGAAGAACTGATTTATCACCCGGTATACCTGAACTGCCTTTATGTCATGATTCGTGAAGTTATTGAAATAACAAGACATCTCTTGGATCGCTGATCCAGCAACACAAACAAGCTAACGAAAGTTACGTAGGGTCCGCATCAAGCTGGCTTCCAAATCCTCTTGACGAACCCGCCGCTTTATCCATATCGTTTGGGTTCAATCGCCTCAGGTCTCTTAATTGAGCCCACCTTCCCTCCCAAGAGTTGTGGGTTCGGCCAACTGAGGACAGCGCCCAAACGAGTTGCCTGAATCAGGCAGGAGGACAGGTATGTCGAGTACCTACACTTATCCTGGCGTCTACATCCAGGAGCTCACCAGCCCCGTACACACCATCGTCGGGGTCGCTACGTCCATCGCAGCTTTTGTCGGCTATACCGCGCGCGGAATAGACAACCGTGCTGAGGCCATCTTCAGCTTCGCTGATTTTCAACGTTTGTTTGGCGGTCTGGCTTCCAACAGCGAGGTGAGTTACGCAGTTCAACAGTTCTTCCAGAATGGCGGGACGCAGGCTTATGTGGTGCGCGTGCCCATGCACTACGAACCGACCGTTGCGGTGCCGACCCCGGTGCCGTACGCGACGGTAAGCATCGCTAGCGCCGAACTCGTCTTTACAGCTCTCAGCAGCGGTCAGTGGGCCAACGGGCAGCTGCTGGTGGATGTGGATGTTCAGGGGCTCGACTTGTCTACGGCAGGCGATCCGCTGGCTTTCAATTTGACGATCCGGAATCTGATGGATGGGACCTCGGAGTATTTTCCGACAGTCACGATGAGCAGCACTGCGCAGAACTTTGTGACCGCAGTGGTCAACGACGCCGACAACGGATCGCAGTTGGTGAACGTAGCGGCCACTGTTCCGACGCTGCCGGTATTGCCTGCCGCACTCGAGATCACGGGCGTCCTGGGCACGCCGTTGAATATCACCGGGGCCGGCGGAGTGAATGCGCAGTTGGGCGGCTCAACGACTTCCACGTCCGCCAACAAGGATTGCAGCCTGACGCTGACCCTGCCCAACGGTCCGGCAACCCCGCCGACCATCAAAATTATCGGCAAAAATGCGAGCATCTCGCAGACTGTTTCCGGATTGGCTTCGCAGCTGCAAACGGCATTGAGCAATTGGCTGCTGGTCAACGTGCCCGGGGGGTCGGTGAGTTGCACGGCCGCTCCCAACGGCACTGGAACCCGGGGAATCCGGGTAAACTTTCTACTGCCGAATCAACCCGACGCCATGATTTCCTTCGGCACCCCAGCGGCGGCCCTCAGCAATAATGATGCGGCAACTGCTCTGGGACTGATCGGACCCACCAGCAGCAACGTAGCCCACTACGCCCTTGGTAGCAGCAGCACCACTCTGCCGGCGGGAATTACTTCCACTCCCGCGACCGCTCCTTCGGGGCTTCCTCAGACCGAAGAGTTAAAGGGAGATCCCCTGGCTCTTACAGGTCTCTATGCGCTGACCAAGGTCGATCTGTTCAACCTGCTCAGCATTCCCGAGGCAGCCAGAGCGCAGGCCGGGAACCCCAACGCAGCCGACCCCAACATCAACGCCGTGGAAATTTATTCGGCGGCGATTACACTTTGCGATCAGCGCCGGGCCATGTTGCTGATCGATCCTCCACCAAACGTGAATACCGTGGCGGGAGCGGTCGACTGGAAGTCCAACACCATCGGCGTCGTCGACGCTAACGGAGCGGCCTTCTGGCCACGGCTGCGATTGGCTGACCCCTTGAACAATAGCCAGTTGCGCACTTTTGCCCCCTCCGGAGTGGTGGCCGGCGTGTTCGCCTCAACCGACGCCTCTCGCGGCGTGTGGAAGGCCCCGGCGGGAATTGCGGCGACTCTGAATGGCGTGCAGAACATGACCTACCAGTTGAGCGATGCGGAAAATGGCGTGCTCAACCCGTTAGGCCTGAACTGCTTCCGCACGTTTCCCCTCTATGGACCTGTTCTCTGGGGTGCACGCACGCTGGTGGGCGCCGATGAGTTGACCAACCAGTGGAAATATGTGCCGGTGCGGCGCACCGCGCTGTTCATTGAAGAGAGTCTCTATCGAGGAACCAAATGGGTGGTCTTTGAGCCTAACGATGAGCCGCTCTGGGCTGCAATCCGGCTCAACGTGGGCTCGTTCATGGATTCGCTATTCAAGAAGGGCGCGTTCCAGGGAATGACCGCCGACCAAGCCTCCTTTGTGAAATGTGACGGCGAAACGACTACACCGGACGACATCGATCTCGGCATCGTGAACATCTTGGTTGGTTTTGCGCCGCTCAAGCCGGCGGAGTTTGTCGTGATCCAGATCGAGCAGCTGACTGGTCAGGCTGGATCGTAACGCTCTTTTCCCGGCAGCGTCGCAGCGACAACCCGATAACTCAGTCTCGAAGCACAACAGAAAGAGAGAGGGATGAACCATGGCAGAGTTTACAGTCAATGCGCAGCGCTTCGATCCGTACAAGAATTTCAAGTTCCGGCTCAAATGGGACGGGGTCTACGTCGCCGGCGTCAGCAAGGTTTCGGCACTCAAGCGTACCACCGAGGTGGTGAAGCATCGCGAGGGCGGCGATCCGAGCACCAGCCGCAAATCACCAGGCCGCAGCGAATTCGGCCCCATCACGCTGGAGCGCGGAGTAACGCACGATCTGGCATTCGAGGCGTGGGCGGCCAAGGTGTGGCAGATCGGGGCATCCCTGGGCGCTGAAGTTTCCCTGGCCGATTTTCGCAAAGATGTAATTCTGGATTTCTACAATGAAGCCGGCCAGTTAGCCATCAGTTACAAGATCTACCGAGCGTGGGTTTCGGAATACCAGGCGCTGCCCGACCTGGATTCCAATGCCAACACGGTTGCCATCCAACACATCATTCTCGAAAACGAAGGTTGGGATCGGGATACCTCCGTCACCGAACCCACCGAACCGAGTTTTACCTCGACGCACGCCTAGCGTTTCGTCGTAGGAGCTGATGCCGCAGCCCGCTCACGATTTTGAGCGGATAGACGGATGGATGAAGGAGACCCATGCGTCCTCTGCAAGGAGAAATCCTGTTAAAGGCGTGGGAACGTTGCAGCCAGCAGCCGGGCCCGGCACGCGCTCTGACGCTGCTCCAGGCCTCGCAGCCGGAATGGAAAACTGAAGACCTGGCCGAGTTCCCGCTGGCAGAAAGGAACCGGCTGTTGCTGGAGTTGCGGGCCATCACTTTCGGTCACAAAGTAGAGGGCTTTGCGGTTTGCGAGCACTGCGGCGTTCAACTGGAATTTGTCATGGACGCTCGGGAAATCGCGGCCCAGATATCTCCCGCAGCATCGCAAACATGGATCGAAGGGGATCGCGAGCTCTCCATGCGCCCGGCCAACACAAGCGATGTGCTAGCCTGCATGGCGGCGAAGGACGAGAGCGACGCACACAGGATTCTGCTGTCCAGAACCACGGGATGGAACGACGAATCCAACGCAGAATCGTTCGAGAACCTCGTGCGCCGGTTCGATGCAATCAATGCCTCGTCCGAAATCCAACTTGCTTTGCGATGCGCGGGATGTAGCGAAACATGCAAGCTTGATCTGGATATTGCCCGGTTCCTCTACCGGGAGACGGAGATTGCGGCGCGACGGTTATTGGCCGACATTCATAGGCTGGCAACCGCCTATGGATGGAGCGAGCACTCGATTGCGGAGATGAGCAGCCAGCGAAGAGCTAGCTATCTGGGAATGCTGGACGTATGAGCAAAATACGCACGGACGGGAAGCGATGAGCGAAGTTCTAGACAGGATGATCAAACGTGCGCATGGCCTGTTGCCGGCAGTGCAGCCGATAATCACTTCGCGTCCCGCGGAGTCTGGCGCATTCCTGGAGGTGGTTGAAGAGCACGAGGCGAACAGTGAGCGAGGGATTACATCTCAACCATCGAGGGCGCGGGGGATAGGCATCGCGAAGGGTGAACCACGCGCAGAGACTCGCCCGGAAACATCGTCCCTCAGGCCAACAGAACCTTTCGAACACATGCCTTCATCCAGGACGGGGAACAACGAGGCCATGCGGCAAGTTGGCTTCGGCGGCATTTCCCCAATTGTCACCAGCGAATTGCATTCGAGCGCAAAGGAACATCTTGAGCTAACCGGATTGCAGTCGAACAAGGATTCATCGAACTGGGACTCGTCGAACTGGGATTCGTCGTCGCAAAATTCGGCGCTGCAGGATGCCTTCTCCGGAAACCGCGAAGGACGCACACGCGAGTCACAGATCGAGGTCAGGAGCGAGCGGCGCTCCGCCGAGTCGCCTTCGCAGCTCCATGCCGCCCCCGCCGAAGAGCGCACTGAGATTCACATTTCCATCGGCAGCATCGAACTCCGCGCGCCGCGGATAGAGGCCGGGCCAAAGCCAGCGCCCTTCAAACCACACGTAACTCTGGACGAGTTTTTGCGCGGCAAGCCGGGGGCCGGATCATGAGCAACTACCTGGCTGTTGGCGGGGTCAGCGCAGTATTAATGTCGCTGCTGAACAATGCGCTCACCCAGGGCGGCCCAACTACCATTCTCGGCGGGAGCAAGGCCATTACCAATCAGGCTCCGGATCTGATCACCACCGGCGATAACGAAACGCCGCTGATCAATCTATTTATGTATTACGCCAGCATCAATCCGGCGTTGCGCAACCTGGATTTGCCGTCCATGAGCAGCGATCGGACACGGCTCAGCAATCCGCCCCTACCCTTGAATCTGCACTATCTGATCACCGCATACGGCAGCAACCTGTTTGATGCGGAGATTTTACTGGGATGGGCGATGCAGGTCTTTCATGAGACGCCGGTGGTTCCGCGGGCAGTGATCGCCGAAGCCATCTCCGACCTGACATTGATCGCTCAGCCCACTGCAGAAGAGCAACTAGTAGCCACAAGCGACCTAGCCAACCAAATCGAACACATTCGCATTACACCCGAGACGCTGACCACGGAGGAGATTTACCGCTTGTGGGGCGCATTTCTGACTCACTATCGTCCCACGACGTCCTATCAGGTGTCGGTGGCAGTCATTCAGGACACGCAAAGTTACAAATCCAATCTCCCGGTGCGGCGGCGGTCTGTGCTGGGCCTGCCTCTTATTAGCCCGGTCATTGAGAACATCTCGCCGTCCATGGTGGCCTCGGGTCAGGTGCTTACCATCAATGGCAACAACTTCCTGGGCGACTCGGCCGCAGAGACGAAGGTCTCTTTCGATGATGCCGCGCCAGTGGCGGCCGCCACCGTCCAAGGCACCTGTGTCCGGGTGGTCGTACCCGCCACGCTCGAGGCCGGGGTCCGCTCGGTGCGCGTGATACGGCAGGTGATGTTTGCCACGTCCACGAAACCGCACTCCGGCTTCTCGTCCAATCCGACTCCGCTCCAACTCATTCCTGTCATTCAACCGCCTCCATTGCCCGCTCTGCCGCCCATCAAGGCGAACCAAGGACAGCCGCTATTGCTGACACTGGCTCCGGCAGTCGGCGCTATGCAGACGGTGGTGGTCTACATCGGCGATCAGGCGATTCCGGTTTCCTCGCGACCAGTCACTGGACCACCGAGCTCCACAGGCATCACCGTGGATGTCCCTGCTACCGCTGCTCTGGGTATATATCCACTGCGAGTCGAGGTGGACGGAGCGCAGAGCAAACTGACCCTGGACACCAATCCCGCCAGCCCCACTTACAATCAATGGCTGCCGCAGGTGGAGGTGAGCGCATGACGACTTCCGCTGTGCGTGGTGCAGTTCCCCTGAAAACCCTGACGGAAACCTTGTGGGAAGGTATCGACCGCGTCTACCGAACAGTATCTCAATCTGCCCGCCCAGCCATCGTTTACGATCGTGCAGAAAGCAGCGAAGCGGTTCTCCCGCGGCCCAGGATTGCATCTGAGCCTGCCCCCTGGAACCCTCTCGAGCGGCTGAGCGAACTGTTTGACCTTAGCCAGTTTGAGGTGGATATTCTGCTGCTCTGCGCCGGCTCCGCGCTGGATCCACGATTTGCTGGCGCGCCGGCGTCGTCTGGGCCGCAGCTTTGGCCACCCACCTTCGGCCTGAGCGCGGCGTTGCTCGAGAAACCACATTGGAGCGCCGTGAGCGGCCTGCGGCCCCTGCGCTACTGGCGGCTGATAGAAGCTGGGCCTGGACCGCTTATGCAGGCGCCGCTGGCCCTGGACGAAAGAATTCTGCAATTCCTGCTTGGTGTACCTGCCGTTGATGAGCGCCTCGAAATGGTGATGCATCCGCTCGACTCCTACGATGAAGATTCCACCACAGAGTTGAGCAAAGATCAGGTGGAAACCGTCCGCAGAGGCGCCCTGCACTGGCGGCAGCCCTCGGGGTTGCGCGGGCCAATTCTGCTCGCCGGTGGCCGGGCCGATGAACGGACAGAATTGTTTTGCGCCTTGTGCCGTGAAACGAAGCAGCGTGCGTGGGTGATCAACTCTGCCGATTTTCCCGCAGCCGCCGCCGACCGGGAACGGCTCGCCCGCGCCTTCACCCGCGAATCCGGTCTTTGGCCTGTCGCCCTGTTGGTCAAGACCGCCCATCTCGAAAGTACCCGGGAGCTGGAGGCGTGGCTGGAGCGCGTCGATGCACCGGTGGCCATCGAGGCTGCGGCCGGGTCCCCCGCGGAGCGTCTGAGCGCATTCAGAATCGAAGTTCCCTTCATGACCGCAGCCCAGCGCAAGGCTCTATGGATGCGCCATCTTGGCCCCCTGGCTACAGAGCTCAATGCGGAAGTGGATTCGATTGTCGAGGTTTTCTCTCTGGACGCGAAAGAGATCTGTCAGACCGCGGCAGCGGTTCGACAGGAAACCGAATTGCACCCGGAGAGCGAGGGCGCGGCGGGGACGGCCGCCTGGCGTCTGAGCCGGAGATCTGCGCAGCGTTCTCTGGATGAGCTGGCCACGCGAATCGATTCCCTCTCCACCTGGAGCGATCTCGTTCTGCCCGAATCGCAGAGCGGGATCCTGCGTCAGATTGTGGCCAACGCGTTGCAGCGGGCGCGGGTTTACAACCAGTGGGGCTTCGCCACGCGCTACGAGCGCGGCTTGGGACTTTCCGCGCTCTTTGCCGGCGCCAGCGGCACGGGCAAGACCATGGCCGCGGGTATCCTGGCGAAAGAACTGGAACGGGATCTGTATCAAATCGACCTTGCCACGGTGGTAAGTAAATATATCGGGGAAACGGAGAAACATCTGCGCCGGATCTTCGATGCGGCCGAGCGCAGCGGCGCCATTTTGCTCTTTGATGAGGCGGACGCGCTGTTCGGCAAGCGCAGCCCGGTCAAAGATAGCCACGACCGCTACGCCAACCTCGAGGTGAGCTATCTGCTGCAACGCATGGAATCGTATCGTGGGATCGCCATCCTCACCACCAACTCGCAGAATTCCCTCGATCCTGCCTTTCAGCGCCGCCTGCGGTTCGTGGTGCAGTTCCCCTTTCCCGACGAGCCCAGCCGCGAGCGCATCTGGCGAGGCGTCTTTCCCGCGGCGGCACCCACCGACATGCTGGACTACGCGCGCCTGGCGCAATTGAACGTGACCGGCGGAGTGATCCGGAATATCGCGCTGATGGCTGCATTTCTGGCTGCGGATGAGATGACCGAAGCCCGTGGAATCGCCATGCGTCACGTCAGGACAGCAGCGCGGACCGAATACGCCAAACTGAACAAACCACTCTCGCCGGCCGAGATCCGAGGTTGGGAATGAGCTCACGCGTGTTGCATTTACACATCGACCGCATTGTCGTGGACGGTCTTCCGGCCTCCGCGCAGCAGCGCTTCGTACGGGCGCTTAAAAGCGGCCTGACCGAGATGGCGGAGAACGGAATTCCGCCCGGCTTATCTGCCGGCAAACGCCGCATCTCCTCCCTCGACGCAGGCCAGCTTCCCCGAGGGGCAAGCGGCGAACGGGCCGCTGGACAGGTGTTGCGGGCGATCCAGCAAAACCTTTCAGGTGCACGCGTTTCTAATTCGGAGGCGCAAGGCAATGGCTAACGTCTCGCCACTATTACAAAAAGGCGCGATCCTGGTCCTCGAGCCGACCACTGGAATACCGCTGAACACGATTCATCTCCAATACAACCCGGAATCGATCAAGCGCACCCTGCAGCCGCAGAGCGTTGGAGACCAGCCTGACCGAACCGAAGTCCTGCGCCTGAAGGGGCCGCCCATCGAGACGATATCTTGCGAAGTGGAGATCGACGCCACCGACCAACTCGCCGCTTCCGACCCGACCACCGTTAGTCTCGGCATCCAGCCGCAGTTAGCAACGCTCGAGCTACTGGTCTACCCTTCGAGCGGAATCCTCATCGCCAACGAAGTGCTGTCGCTGGTGGGGACGATCGAGATTCTACCTATGTCTTCGAACCTCACCATCTTCGTGTGGGGATCGAATCGTGTTACCCCCGTGCGTCTCACCTCCATCGAAATCACCGAAGACGCTTTCGATCCCAAGCTGAATCCCATTCGCGCCAAGGTCTCGCTTTCCATGCGGGTGCTGAATGTGAACGATGTTGGCTTCCTCACTCCGGCGGGAGCCTTTTATATGGCGTACCAGATGAACAAGGAAGCTCTCTCGCAACAGGGATAAGAGCAGAAAGGTCGCGCAATGGACAACGCACTGGCAGCAATGATCCAATCGGCAGCCGGCACCGGCGCGCCCACCAATCCAAACAGCCGCTATTACGGCGACGCGACGGAGCAGATGACAGCCGCGGATGGAACAGTCATCGCCTACCTCTCGAGGCGCATTATTCCCCCGTCCAGTCTTTATCCCCAATCGCAGAATTACACCGTCGTCGCCGGCGACCGGCTCGATAATCTTGCCGCCCGGTTCCTGGGGGATCCGATCCTGTTCTGGATGATTGCCGACGCCAACGGCGCGCAAGACCCCGACGAGCTAACAGCAACGCCCGGACGCATCATCCAAATCCCACTGGTCTCGGGCATCCCCACGGAGGCGCGCAATGGTTAGCCCCATGTATCTCACGCTGCTGGCGGGGCCGGTCGAGCCTGTGCCAGCGCCCAAGCCGCTCGTCGATGCGTTGGTGGCGGTGCAGGTGAATGAAAGCGCAACCGGGCGCAGCGGCTTTCAGTTGACGTTTACACTCTCAGACCGCGGCATTCTCGAGACCTTCTTCCTTCTTGCCGGCAGCTCGCCAGTCTCTCAATTGCGTGTTGTTCTGCTGGTCACTTTTCCCGGCATTCCCCAGGTCCTCATCGACGGTGTGGTGCTGCACACTGAGGTGCAGCCTGGCGCCATGTCCGGTTCCTCGATGCTGGTTGTTTCGGGCGAGGATCTGTCGGCGCTCATGGACCTGGTGGACCTCAGTGGCGTTCCTTATCCAGCCACCGGCCCCAGAGAGCGCGTCCAGCTGATCCTGGCCAAATATGCGGTCTTTGGCGTTGTGCCGGAAGTGGTCGAAGTGCCGGCGCCCGACATCCCGTATCCCGCTCTGCAAATTCCCGGACACAAGCGAACCGATTTGAGATACATCAAGGCCCTCGCGGACCAGGTTGGCTACGTCTTCTATATGGTGCCGGGGCCGCTCCCCGGCCAGAGCCAGGCCTATTGGGGACCACAGATACGGTTCGGCACGCCGCAGATGGCACTTAACGTCAACCTCGACACCTGGACCAATGTCGAGAGCCTGTCGTTCCGCTACGAGCCGAAGAACTCGGTGCTGCCCATTGTGTGGATCAAAGACTTCTACTCAGGCCAGTCCATGCAGATGCCGATTCCGCCCATCACACCGTTCAACCCGCCGCTGGGATTGTCTTTTCCACCACCACAGACGACCGAGAAGATCCCGGAAACGGCCAAGCTGAGTACCGCTCAAGCCATCATGCGCGGCTACGCGCGCAGCGTGGAAACCGCCGACGTGGTCACGGGCGATGGCACTCTGGACGTAATGCGCTACGGCCAGCCGCTGCGGGCACGCAGCCTGGTAGGTGTGCGTGGCGCTGGCCTGCCCTGGGACGGAATGCACTTCGTCGACTCCGTCACGCACAACATCAAGTTGGGGGAATACAAGCAGAGTTTCGTGTTGAAGCGCAACGCGCTCATCGCGGATACGCCGGTCGTTCCGTCGCTACCGTTCTGAACGATGTTGTTGTTCTCAGAGAAAGCCAAACTGTCACGCAGGGGATTCGCCAGTGAGCAGCTACCCACAACATTCATTTGAAAGCAGGTATTACGGCAAATATCGAGGCACGGTTAAGAATAATGTCGATCCTTTGAATATCGGGCGGGTCATGGCGGAAGTGCCGGACGTTGGGGGCCAATACCTGCTCACGTGGGCAATGCCCTGCTTCCCATTTGCCGGGGCTCAGCAAGGATTTTTTGTGTTGCCTTCGCTCGAGTCGGGAGTTTGGGTGGAGTTCGAGCAGGGCGATACAGATTACCCGATCTGGAGCGGCTGCTTTTTCGACCCGGAAAAGGCTCCGGCGTCGACCCTGGATGTTCCCCCGGGAGTGCAGGCTCTGGTGATCCAGACCGCAGGGCAGAACACGCTGGTAATCAGTGACGTGTCCGGACCGACCGGCGGCATTCTGCTCCAAACCGCGAGCGGAGCCATGATTTCGATCTCCGACGACGGGATAACAATCAGCAACGGCCAGGGGGCGACTATCAATATGACTGGCGCGACCATCACCTTAAACGACACCGCGCTGGAGGTCACCTAACGATGCCAGGATACCTGTTGCACCAGGGAGCGGCGGTGATGTGCGCGCACGGCGGCCAGATGGCGGTCATTGAGCCCAATCCACGGGTAAGGGTTTCGAATATGTCTACTTCCACCATTGCTGCGCCATGGCAAGTGACAGGCTGTCCCGGAGTTCCGGGCGCAGTACCGCCATGCGTCATTGGTCAATGGGTATCGGGCACGACGCGGGTTACTTCGAATGGCCTGCCATTAGTTGTCCAGTCGGGTAGCGGGATTACGGCTCCGGGCGGAGTTCCTCATCTGCCGGTGAACATGCAAACGCGGGTGACGGCAACGTAACGGCCCAGATGACGTAATGCGCCAGGAGGATGCAGTCCAACCATGAATCTCGCCTTTCCATTCCGCTTTGACTCGACCGGCCACACCGCGCAGACAGCGGTGGCCGATCATGTCAGGGACATGGTGGAGTTAATCCTCTTTACCTCGCCCGGGGAGCGGGTCAACCGGCCCACCTTCGGCAGCGGCACGGCGCAGCTTGTCTTTGCGCCCAACAGCGACGTGCTGGCCGCAGCCCAGCAGCAGGCGATCCAGGCTGGGCTGATGCAGTGGCTCCCTGACCTCATCCGAGTGCAATCTGTAACTGTCATTGCCAACGACGCCACGCTCCAGGTCACCGTGGTCTACACCCTCGTATTCAACCAGCAGCAGCAGACGCAGCAGTTTCTCTACGGAGGGCCAACCCAATGAGCGCCTTCTGCCCCATCTTCTGTAGCGACAACCGCCGTCGCGACTTGGTACTTGCCACTGCTAACCTGAACGGAATTGACTATGTCGAAGTGATGGGCGCCGCCGGCTGCGGTACGCGCCTGGCAGTCACATTCCTCAAAGACGCACGCGGACTGATCCTGACGCCCAACAACTTCCTCCTCACCGGCGACACCTCCATTCCAATCACCGGCATCGAGGCGGCGACGAACGACGATCCTTCGACAGTCATCGTGGTACTCGGCCAGACCGGTGACTTTTCGCCCTACACTCTCACCCTGGTCGCAAGCGCAGCAGATGGAACGAGTAGAAATCCCGACCCGCCGCCGGGAATCGATCCTCAACTCGCCTCCGTCAACTTCTCCTTCAAGGCCGGTTGTCCTTCGCCTGCCGACTGCCTTCCCGATGCCTGCTGTCCGGCGACACCGCTACCCGCTCCCGACATTCACTACCTGGCTCGAGACTACGACGGATTCCGCCAAGCCATGCTCGACCGCATGGCAGTCCTGATTCCCGATTGGACGGAGACCCACGCCGCCGACTCCGGCATTGCGCTGGTGGAGGCGCTGGCTTACGCCGCCGATCGGGTCAGTTACCTGCAAGACGCCGTGAACACGGAGGCGTATATCGGTACGGCGCGGAGCCGCATATCGCTCCGCCGGCATACCCGCCTGGTGGACTACCGCATTTCCGAAGGAGCCAATGCACGCGTCTGGGTCTGCCTGACAGCATCGCACGATGGCGTCACCGTGCCCATCAAGACTCAGATCTATCCCCTCGTCTCCGGCCTCGCCCCAGCAATCGATCCCTCGAGTTTCGCGGCCTCGCTTCTGACCGCCAGCCCCGGCCCGGTGTTCGAAAGTCTCGCGGAGCTGGTGCTCCATCCGGAACAGAATCAGATGGACTTCTATACCTGGGGCAACGGGCAATGTTGCCTGCCTGTGGGCGCAACCCAGGCTACGCTCAGCTGTGCCCGCCATACCCTGGCCGCCGGACAGGTGCTGATTTTTGAGGAAGTCATGGGGCCGCACACCGGCGATCCTGCGGATGCCGACCCGACGCATCGCTGGGCCGTGCGCTTGACCGCAGTAACGACCAATCTGCACGACCCGGTGACTGGCGCGTTGCTCACCAGCATCACCTGGTCCGACGCAGACGCCCTGCCGTTCCCGCTCTGCATCTCGTCGATGACGGATTCGCTGACCCTGTCGGGAGTTTCAGTAGCGCGTGGAAATATACTGGCCGCCGACCAAGGCGTTTGGACATTCAACGAATCGCTAGGAACAGTGCCAGGGCCACCTCAATCTCCGGTTACCGGAAGCGGCTGCAACTGCGGAATAGTTGCCGGAGCAGCAGTCTCACACGCGCGCTATCAACCGGTGCTGGCCAATCAGCCTCTCACCTTTGCTGTGCCATTCGATGAAGCAGCGCCCGCGTCGACATTTCTCGCTCCCAATATCTCGACAGCCGCGCCGCAAATCTCACTCACCGGCAGCGACGGCGTCACCTGGCTTCCCGAATCCGACCTGCTGGAACAAGACAGTACATTCCCCGGTTTTGTCGCCGAGGTTGAATCAGACGGCTCCGCCCACCTGCGCTTTGGCGACGGCACCTACGGCGCGGCGCCCAACCCCAACCTCGCTTTCACCGCAACCTACCGCACTGGCAACGGAGCCGCAGGAAACGTCGGTCGCGAAGCCCTGGCGCACGTTCTCTTCACCGGCCTGGGCATCATCGGCGTGCGCAATCCGCTGGAGGCCGCGGGCGGAGTGGACCCAGAAACCGCGGACCACATTCAGCAGGTTGCACCCTTCAGTTTCGAGAGCCAGCTTCGCTGCGTCACCGCGGACGACTACGGAACCATGGCCGAGACCTTGCCTGGGGTGCGCGAAGCTAAAGGAACGATTCGCTGGACCGGCTCCTGGTACACAGCTTTTACCTCCATCGATCCTGCCCAAGCGCCCTTGAGTTCCGCGCTTGAAAGCTCCGTCCGCAGCAGCCTCAACAGCATGCGCATGATGGGTACCGATCTAGTCGTCGAAGGCGCTGTGTTTGTAGGCCTGCGCATTGGCCTCGATATCTGCGTCGCTGCCAGCCAATTTCGGGGCGATGTTTACGCGGCGGTACTGCGTGTCCTGGTCACTGGAGATCGATGCAGCGGCACTTTGGGCTTACTCGACCCGGCTAACTTCGAGTTCGGCGAAACGGTGTACGCCAGCCCAGTGGTGGCCGCGGCGCAAAGCGTTGCCGGCGTGGTCGCGGTGACCCTCACCACGTTTGAGCGCATGGATTCGCCCACACCGCCGGGAACGGCCACGCCGATTCAGTTGACCATGGGGCGACTGGAGATCGCCCGCTGCGACAATGACCCGAATCATGCTGATCGCGGATTGCTGATCCTAAGCTTGGATGGTGGCAAATGAGCTGCGCTTGCGGAAATAATGGACCGCAGCCCTGCGGATGCTGCACCGGCGTCACCCAGCAGACCCCAGCGCTGGTGGTGAACGGGCCGGGACTGCCTGCCATCGGCTATCGAGTCGGCACCTACTCAAGCTTTATGCAATCCATGCTGGCTGGGCTCTCGTCTTCGAGCGTGCCGGTGTTGGCCGGTTTGCGCACCCGGTCGAGCGGCGACTTCTCCATCGCCCTGGTGGACGCCTGGTCCGAAGCCCTCGACATTCTCACCTTCTACACCGAACGGCTGGCCAATGAAGCGTATCTGGGGACGGCGGTGGAGGGGCGCAGCATCTTTGAGCTGGCGCGGCTGGTTGGATACAAGCCCTCTCCCGGTGTCAGCGCATCCACGGTGCTGGTGTTTACACTGGCATCGGCGCCGGGATCTCCAGCCACTGTGCCCATCGCCGCAGGCACACGCGTACAAAGCGTTCCCGGACCCGGCCAGACGCCACAGGTGTTTGAAACCTCGGCAGCCCTGACT
The DNA here is from genome assembly GCA_049588475.1 of Silvibacterium sp. Taxonomy (GTDB): domain Bacteria; phylum Acidobacteriota; class Terriglobia; order Terriglobales; family Acidobacteriaceae; genus Silvibacterium. The sequence continues at coordinate 14,784 of JBAVYX010000336.1, forward strand.
GCCACACTTGCGGTCAACGCTATCCCAGCCGCCACTACGCGGCCCTGGCAGCTTGCCGGCTCCGATACATCCACCTGGATTGCCGGCACTGCCAACAACATCAAGGTTGGTGATGCGCTGTTGTTTTTGAGCGCCCCGGGCGGCAATCCTTCCCCGACCGGACCGGGGGCATTCTGCTACGTAACGGCGGTTCAGATCAACCCGCTTTCCGGTAACACGTTCATCGCATGGGATAGCCCGCTGCCCTCCGGGTTTGCCCCGGGGACAAGCGACGTGTGTCTCTACATCTTCCGCACGAAGGCTGCGCTCTTCGGCGTTGGATCTCCCAAGCCGGGTATCTTTCCGGCTTCCACATTCGACACCATTCCTGGCTCACCAGGCGGCACCCCCTTGATAACTTCGGAATGGGATTGGCAGTACTCCGGCAACGCAACTATCAACCTGGATAGTTCCTACCCTGGGCTCAACCCGGCTGCCACTTCACCGGGCGGAGCAGCGGGCCAATTGCAGTGGATGGTGCTGACCGGTCCCAAATACACCTCGTTCTTCCAGATTTCCAACGCCTCGGAATCAAACCCCGGCCTCTACTCGTTGTCGGCCAAGACCTCGCAACTCACGCTGGGATCGGTCAGCGTGTTGCGCGGTAACACAGCTCTGAGCCTGGACAATGTGCTCAACGACTTTGTCGCCGAGACGCGGGAAACGACAGCCTATGTCCAGAGCCAGTTGCTCGCGTTCGCCAATCTTCCTCTGACACAGTGGACTTCGCCGAACAGCTATCCTCTCGCTTCCGGAATGCTGGCTCCTATCTCAGGCGGCGGAATTACTCTATCCGGCATGCAACCGCTTGCTGAGGGCGCGCCAATCGGCGTCAGCGGGCGGCGTGTGCGCATTATTTCCACCACTGGATTGAGCGGAATTATTGGCGGATTTACACCGGCCGGCGCCACCGGCATGCTCGCAGTCAGCGCCAGCCAGCCTTTCCTGGTAGATGCCTTTCCGCCAATGCCAGACACGGATAGCGGAAACCTGCTTTGGAGCGTCCTTACGATCACAGGTCAGCCCGGCACGCTGTCGCTTCCGCCGGCATCGGTTCAATTGCATCCCTCCGCAACCTCCGATCCTCAGGCCGGCGAGGAAGCGATCATTTCCGCCGTCACCGTAAATGGGACAACCACCTCGCTCACCTTTAATGCAGCGCTGGGACACATCTACGACACGCCCACTGTAATCGTGAATGCCAACGCCGTCGAAGCCACACATGGCGAGACGGTGCAAGAGATTCTAGGCTCCGGCGACGCCACCAATGCCGCCCTGGAGTTCCAACTGAAACAGTATCCCTTGACTTACATTTCCGCAGCCACCACGAGCGGCGTGCAATCCACACTCCAGGTGCGAGTCAGCAACCTGCTGTGGACAGAGCAGCCGAATTTCCTAACCTCGGCAGCGAAGGACCGTGTCTACGTCACGCAACCCAATTCGACTGGCGGACCCAGCGTACGGTTCGGCAACGGAATTCAGGGTGCCCGTACGCCCACCGGTCAGTTGAACATTAAGGCCCAATATCGCAAAGGCATTGGCATGGCAGGAATGGTGGCGGCCGGGCAGCTGACCCAGCCAATCGACCGCCCCCAGGGCCTGCAATCGGTCTCGAATCCCGCCGCTGCCACCGGGGGCGCCGATCCGGCTTCGCCCGCCGATGCCAGGCAGTCGACGCCCTCGCCAACGCTCACCCTGGGCCGGGTGGTCACGCTCGAGGACTACCAGAACTTTGCCCTGGCATTTGCCGGCATCGGAATGGCGCTAGCCACGTGGACCTGGTTTGGCACGACGCGCGGCATCTTTCTCACCGTAGCCGGCGAAGGTGGATCGGTGCTCAACGCAAGCGATCCGGTGGTGGAGAACCTATCGCTGGCCATTCAGGATTATGGGCTTCCTTATGTCCCGCTCCAAATCTCTTCTTATGTGCCGGTCTTGTTCGAGATTTCCTTGCAGGTGAAGGTCGATTCGCCCACCTACGACTCCACGGTGGTGATCGCCCAGGTATGGCAGAGCCTCACTGCGGCCTTTGCTTTCGGGCAGTTGGCGCCCGGCCAGGGCGTCGCCGCCAGCCGGGTCATTCAGCTGGCACAAAGCGTTCCCGGCGCGATCGCTGTGAACCTTACAGGGCTGAACCAGAGCGGCGCCGGTGCCACCGTCGCCAACATTCTTTGCGCGGCGGGGCCGCGACCGCCGCAGGGAGCTGAAATCCTAATCCTCGACCCGGCATCGCAGGGCGGAATCGGAGTCTGGTCATGAGTACAACGTCTCCGACCGGAGGCCCCATCTATTCGCTGCTGCCCGCCGTCTTCCGCACCCGCGACGCGCTTCAGGGCGGCCAGCTGGCCGCCCTCTTTTCAGTCCTGGAGAGCCAGTACGGCATCGTTAAGGATAATCTGGCGCAACTCTATGACGATCAGTTCATTGAGACCTGCGCTCCCTGGGTCATTCCCTATATCGCCGAACTGATCGGCTACGATCCGGTGTACACGGTCGCGTTGAGTAGCTCCGACAGCCGCGCCGAGGTCGCCAACACCATCGGTTACCGTCGCCGCAAGGGCACGCTGCTGGCCATGGAGCAGCTTACGCACGACGTCTCCGGGCGCACCACCATGGTGGTGGAGGAGTTCCGCCGCCTCATCACCACACTCAGCCTGCGCGACGTGCGCCCGCATCACAGCGCTACGGCTAACCTGCGCCGCGGCAAGGACTGGGAAGGACTCTCTGTGCAGGATGGGCCCTTCACCCAGCTCAACCGCATCATCGACGTTCGCCGCATCGCTCCCCGGGTTCGCATGGCACAGAACCCTGACCCGGTGCCGCTCGATATCTCGTTGCACGGCAGCGGCCGCTTCAACATCCCCGATATCGCGGTATGGATCTGGCGCTGGCAAAGCTGGCCCATCACCAACGCACCTGCCTTTGCTCTGGGAGGTGGCGGCTATTTCTTCAGTACGCTCGGAGGTCCGCTAGCGCTCTTTCAGCAGCCTCCGCCGGCACCTTTGCCCTTTACCCGGCTTATCGAAGAAGGCGACGCCGCACAGCCGGTCTCGTGCCGCCGGTTCGCCCGAAATATCGCTGGCTTTTATCCCAGCAGCTTTGCACTGATCGCCGACGGCATCCTGGTGGATGCGTCGCAGATCATGAGCGCTAATCTATGCGAACAACCAAACGGCGGCCTCTGCACCGTGCCCAGCGGCAAGATCGCCATTGATCCCGAACGAGGCCGCATTCAATACGCCGCCGATGTGCCGCTGCCTGAATCACTCCGAGTCAATTACAGTTACGGCGCAGCCGCGGCCACGGGCGGAGGCCCTTACGACCGGATGACGGGCATCCTGGAGCCTGCGGCAAGCGTAACTTTTGCAGCACAGGTAGGCACCGCGGAGTATCCGACGTTGGAGTCAGCCGTAGCCGCCTGGAATGCCGAGCCCGCGGGCGCAGCAGGCACCATCCTTCTGCCCGGGTTCGAGTCTTGTGCGATCGACTTGACTGGAGCCAACGCAATTCAGATCGCGTCCGGCAGCCAGCTGCTGATCGCGTCCGCGGAAGTATCTTCGAGCTTAGCTCCGCTCTTCACGCGATCCTGCGCGACTCTGCGGGGCAGCATCGAAGTGATTGGACTTCCCCTGCTAGTTTCGCCGAACGGCCTGGCCGCGCCTCTTGGCCAGTTGCAGATCAATGGCATTCGCCTGGCCGGGGAGGTCGCTCTGCTCGGCGCCTCATTCTGCCTGCAAATCACCGACTCGACGCTGGTGCCGGGGCGGTCGCTCACTCGTCAAGGCAACCCGACGTTTGCGGGAGAGCCCAGTATCCGCGGCGACGCTATCGGCGCCTTCCTCTGCCTTACCCGCACTATCAGTGGCCCTATCGCTTTGGACAGCAGCTGCTCAGTTCGCGTAGCCGCCAGCATCCTCGATGCCACTTCGCCCTATTGCGTCGCCTTTGCGGGGGTTGATCTCGCGAGCGCCGGGGCCGTGCTGCATATCGAAGACTCGACGGTGATCGGCCGGGTGTGGACGCAAACAATGCGATTGGCTTCGAACACCATCTTCTACGCCCGTCTCGGCTGGCGCGATCCGTGGGAAGCGGCGGTGTGGGCCGTGCGGCGGCAAGTGGGTTGTGTGCGTTTCTGCTGGCTACCGTTCGATTCCCTCACTCCCAGGCGCTACGAGTGCCTGCCGCCGGATAATGCCGGGGCTGCGGCACTGGAACCGAAGTTCATCACGCTTCGGTTCGGCGAGGCGGGGTACTGCATGCTCAGCGGGGATGTCCCATTGGCGATCTGGAAAGGCGCCAGCAACGGTTCGCAGATGGGAGTCTATCTGCAGATTCAGGAGACCGAGGCAGTCACCAACGTGCAGATCCGGTCGCAAGAGTTTTTGCCGGCAAATCTGGAACGAGGCGTATTCCTCATTCCGTCGCGACCCGTTTGTGGGACGGTTCCCGCCGACCAAGTCTACGGCTACGGAACTCGCACGGGGCGCTGCCGGGACGGCACCGATGCAATGGACGATATCCCCTCGGGCATAGGCATTGGGTTGATTTAGTTCTCAGACTTCAGGAGCACGAAGAAAAGATGGGCAGGGTAGGTCATGAAAGGTGATTTCAGCAAGATTCGTTTCAACCCCGCAAAGCAATATACGGCGGTGCTGGAGCAGCAGGGACGCGTATCGCTCGATGCCGACAGCAACGAGCAACAGGCTATCGACGGATATTTGCGTGACACGACCAATATTGACGTAATCGGCCGCTTTGGCGGCCCAATCGACGATGCGGGGTTTGCCATCGAGGTGGCCGGCAATCAGATTCTCATCGGGCGTGGACGCTACTATGTCGACGGAATCCTGGTCGAGAATAACTCCGTCGTCGACTATGACGACCAGCCTTTCCTCATTGGTCCTGCTTACTCAGCAGTCGAGCTTCTTGAGGCCATCCTGCGAGGAAAAAACACTGTCAGCGTGCAGTTGTATCTGGAGGTGTGGCAGAGACTGGTCACGCAACTGGATGACCCTTGCCTGCGCGAGCCGGCCCTTGGCCAGGCCGACACCACGGCGCGTTTACAAACGGTGTGGCGAGTAGTCGCAACGCTCGCAACTGCTGACACTAACCAGAAGCCGACAAGCAGCGGGATTGACGGACCGGTGGCACAGCTATCCTCTTGCTGCCAGTCCATGTATACGGCGCCTGATCCGGAACGCAGCGGAGCGTTGGGCGCCGATACCGGCGCAGGAGGTAGCGATTGCGGCTGCCAGCCCATTCCATCCGCTGGTTACCAGGGTCTAGAGAACCAGCTTTACCGCGTCGAGATTCATACCTCCGGCACATTGGAAACGGCGACCTTCACGTGGTCACGTGAGAACGCCTTTATGGTGGTGGAGGTGACGGCCGTCAACGGCGCAGTGGTCACCGTGCCCAGCATCGGTCCAGACGCCAATCTGGGGTTCCAGGCCGGGCAGTGGGTCGAGCTCACTGACGACAGTTACCTCTTCGGCCAGCCGGCCAACCAGCCGGGATTGCTTTACCAGATTGCCGGCATCCAGTGTGCAGGAGGTCAGTTTCTGGTGACGCTGTCCGCGCAAGTGACCGGACTCGACCCCGCGCGCAATGCCCGCATGCGGCGCTGGGATCAAAGCGGTCCTTCCGCCACGGCGCTGGGGGTTCCGTTGTCTGCAACTCCTATCCAGCTTGAAAATGGGATCGAGGTGACATTCCGAGCCGGCAGCTATATTTCCGGCGACTATTGGACGATTCCAGCACGCACGGCCAGCGGACAGATTGACTGGCCCCCTTGCGGTAATGACGACAACGTCTTTCAACCGGGTCATTACATAAAGATTCACAGAGCCCCGCTCGCATGCATCCACCTGCGAACAACGGAGGTGTTCGGCAATATCAACCGAGAAAATCAAACCGGCTTGACCGCTCACGAAACAGCCATGGTTGCGAACATCGGTAATGATCGCTTTCTGGTGGATGATTGCCGGCTGCTCTTCCCGCCACTGACGGGCGTGAATGCCAACGGTGCGACGACAGCGCTGCACGTCCAGAGCATCAGTTGGGCCAACGATGATGTGATGACGGTGGATTCCCTGGTTGAAAAAGGCTTGTCCGTCACCTTCGATCAGGCCCCGGCGTGCCCGTGGGGAGGGGGCAACTTCCGAGTCACCCTGGAAACCCCGAAATCAATCGACGTTATTTCCACCAGACCCGTCAATTCCGACCCAAATCCGCCCGACTGGACAGATGTTTTTCTGCGCCAGGAAACGGTACTCGATCCTTTTGCCGGCATCAGCGTTTCCGGCGCTCAGGTCATTTGGCTGTCTCCGGCCGGCCCCCTAGGCCTTAAATCGCCCCCTACGTTTTTTCTTTACCAGGTATTGAACGCGCTCCTGTCAGGAAACGGGCTCGGCTGGGGCGGGTACGCGTCAAGCTCGACGGTGGCGCCATCTATGCC
>JBAVYX010000337.1:0-5275 GCA_049588475.1 Silvibacterium sp.
AAAACATTGCCGAAGCTATTGTTGAGGGATATTCGAGCCGGGAGCAGCCGTATCACGGCTACTTCTTCAAGATCCTCAAAGGGCAGGGGCCGGATGCCCCGCTGGGGAGGCTCGATTACGTGATCAAAGGCGTCATGATCGGAGGCTTCGGACTGGTTGCGGCGCCAGCGCAGTATCGAGTGACGGGCGTGAAGACGTTCATTGTCAGCAACGACGGCGTCGTCTATGAAAAGGACCTGGGTCCGGACACGATCGACACGTTCAAGAAGATGGAGCTCTTCAATCCGGATAAGACCTGGTCCCCGGTTGAGGAGGAAGAGGACTAGGCTGAATTAGCCAGTGCTGGCGGTAGCTTTTCCGCACTTTCGCGTTACCCGCTTCACTAGCTATCCGCCTCTTAGCTGCCCCTGTACAATCTCCACCATGAAGCTAGCCGAACTAGCGCTGGTGCTGGGCGCTGAATGCCACGGCGACGGAGACGCCGAGATCACCGGAGTCGCCGGCCTCGAAGAGGCTGGCCCTGAAGAGATCACTTTCGTCGCCAATCCTCGCTACTCGGCCCTGGCCAGGACCACCAACGCCGCCGCCGTTCTCGTCACACCTGATTTTCCGGAAGTTTCCACGCCGACGCTGCGCACTGCGAACCCCTATCTTGCTTTCGCCAAAGCTGTTCAGATCTTCTACCGGGAGCCCATCTACGCGCCCGGCATCCACACTACTGCTGTCATTCACCCCACTGCGGTCATCGGCAAAAACGCCCACATCGGAGCCTGCGCCGTCGTCAGCGAAGGCGTAACCATCGGCGACCACGCGACCCTGCTGCCTCACGTCGTGATCTATCCCCACGTCACGATCGGGCACCATTTCTTCGCCCACGCCCACTCCATTGTCCGCGAGCACTGCCGCGTCGGTGACCATGTCGTGCTCCAGAATGGGGCAATCATCGGCTGCGACGGCTTCGGTTTTGCCAAGGACGACGCCGGCATCTGGCACAAAATCGTGCAATCCGGTCCCGCTATTCTCGAAGACTCCGTTGAAATTCAGGCCAACTCCACCATCGATCGCGCCAGTGTGGGAGAAACCCGCGTTGGCTCCGGCGTTAAGGTCGACAACCTCGTGCAGGTCGGCCACGGATCGAAAGTCGGCGCCAATACGCTGCTATGCGCGCAGGTCGGCCTCGCCGGCTCATCGGAGATCGGCAGAAACTCCATCCTCGCCGGACAGGTCGGCGTCGCCGGACATTGCAAGCTCGGCGACGGTGTCATCATGACTGCGCAGTCCGGCGTTTCGCACGACGTGCCGCCGGGTAAAATCATTAGTGGGTCGCCTGCGTTCGACAATCGCCAGTGGCTCAAGGCCACAGCCATCTTCAACCGGCTGCCGGACATCGTCCGGCAATTGCAGCGCAAACAGAAATCCGGAACTTAAGTAAGCGGACCCTCGTAAAGAAGATCGTTTCACTCATTCCCTGCATCCAAGCAAACTTATGCCCAACGAAACAGAAAACGACGCGCGCAACGGAACACCTCAGGCACTCGCCGACCCCATCCGCGTGCTCCTGCTCGACGATCAAATCGATAACCTTCTGCTCCGCTCGACCATTCTGCGCAAACATGGTTACCTCACGGAAACCGCCTCGAGCATCGAGGAAGCGGAGAGCCTGCTCGACCAGATCGATATCGCCGTTCTCGACTATCACCTAGGAGCGGGACAGTTCGGCACTGAGGTCGCCTCCAGGCTCCGTGAACAGCGTCCTGAAGTCCCCATCATCATCCTCTCCGCCACTCTCGAGCACCGCTTCGGCGGCGTTGAAGACATGCACCTCCTCAAGGGATACAGCTCTGTCGACGATCTGGTCGCCGCGCTGCGCTCCTTTGAGGCCAAGCTCCGCGGTAAGCCCGTCGTCGTCGACGCCCGCGACTTCTTCTACTCCCGTATCAACATGGCCATGGGCGACGATGTCGTCCTCGAAATCCTCGATGGCGACGGCAACTGGCAGTATGTCAATGACGTCTGTGCCCATCTCCTCGAGCGCCCTCGCGACTGGTTCCTCGGCCGTAATATGTTCGACGAGATGCCCGAGCTCGCTGCCGACTGGCGCGACATACTGCGCACGGTCGCCGAAAAGCGCGAGACGTATATTGACCGCACCTACCGCGGCCTGCTCAACCTGCCCCGCAAGGGTGAAGAGTGGGTCTGGAACGTCCTCGCTTTTCCAATCACTCTGCACACCCGCGCCACCGGAGTCGTCCTCTCCGCGCGTATCCTTGAACGCAAACCTGTACTATGACCAGATAGATGATCCGCCGTAGGGCAGCCCATACCCTCCTTATCCTCTTGTTTGTTACTCTCGGCCTTTCCGCCTGCCGCTCCGCCTTCGTCGAGACCACCATCGCAAACGGCGATTCCGCTGCTGTGCGCCTTATCGAGGTCGACTACCCCAGCGCCAGTTTCGGCGTCCAATCCCTCGACGCTCAAGCCGTTTATCACTACCACTTCAAAATTCAGGGCTCGGGTCCCATCACCATCACCTGGACTGACAGTACCGGCAAGGTACACACCTCTACTGGCCCCGTGCTCTTCGAGGGCCAGCACGGCGATCTCAGGATTTCCATCAACCCTTCCAACGTCGTGCACTGGAACCAGAATTTCAGCGGCAATTAGAGGACATCGGAGGCAGGAAGCCCCGACCGATGCGCCTCACACATGGCAAGGTCTATCTGCAACCTGACTCCTTGGCGCAGCGGGCGGTGGGAAGAAATGATCGCCGCTTCCGCACATCCATTGCACCGCACCGAAAAATTCCTGAATATTTATGAACACCCATACGCGATTCCGCCTACAATCCTCTTCGTCCACTCGCGGTTTCTCGCAGCATGAATAGAGGTTCCTCCCATGGCCATCCTTCCCCAGATCAAGCACATCATCGTCGTGATGCTGGAGAACCGTTCCTTCGACAACATGTGCGGATGGCTCTATAAGCCCGGCACAACGCCCGAGCCCAGCCAGTTTCTGCCCGACTCCAGCCCACATCCATTCGAAGGCCTGAAATCCTCCGATTTCAATCCTGTGAGCGAGCTCTACTTCACCGGACAATCTACTGAGACCTACCCTGCCTTCGATCAGGCCAACACCACCAACATGCCCGATCCCGATCCCGAAGAGACTTTCGACAATGTCAACTACCAGCTCTTCGGACCCGACGCACCCAGCCAGAATCCCCAATGGCCGAACTTGGGCTTCGTCATTAATTACGCCAAAGTGACTGGGACGAATATTCCCGTCCAGATCATGGAGCCGTTCAGCCCCGCCCAAGTTCCGGTGATTTCCGCGCTGGCGACTAACTACGCTATCTCAGACGCGTGGTTCTCGTCGGTACCTGGCCCAACCGCTCCTTCTTCCACGCCGGAACATCGAATGGCAACGTTGACAATGGCACCATTCCGAATCCCTTCGACTGGGATGTGCGCAACATCTTCAACGTTCTCGAAGACATCGGTGCGAGCTGGCGGGTCTACCACGACACCGTCATCGTCCCGTCGCTCACCTGGCTCATGTTTCCCAATCTGTGGTTACGGCTCGATCACTTCAGCGAGTTCGACGCCTTCAAAAGCGATTGCGCCAGCGGGAATCTGCCGCAGTATTCCTTCCTGGAGCCAAGTTTCCTCGTCAATCCCACCGATGAGCACCCTCCGCATGACGTCATCGCCGGTGAGCAATATCTGTACCAGATATGGCAAGCCGTGAGCCAGTCGCCAGCCTGGCCCGAGACCCTGCTCATGATTACCTACGACGAGCACGGCGGCATCTACGATCACGTCCCGCCACCCTGGGGTGCAGCTTCCCCCGATGCCCAGAGCAATCCCGGCAAGGAGGGATTCACCTTCGACCGCTTCGGCGTTCGCGTTCCAACCATCCTCGTTTCGCCATGGATTCAGGCCGGCACGGTCTTTCGCTCGCCCACCCATACGCCTTATGACCACACCTCCATGCTGGCAACGCTGCGCGATTGGCTCGAGATCCCGGCCGACAAGATGCTGTCCAGCGCCAGAATCGCCGCGGCTCCCAATCTCGCGCAGGTCCTGACCCTTCCCCACGCACGAACCGATCTACCGAACATTCCGCAGCCCGCGGCGGAAAGTAAGGCCACTGACACCTTCCGCCCGCCGAATCCGATACAACACAGCCTCGTCTCCGCCCACGCGGTACAGCAGGGAAAAGACCCGGCGCTTGTCCTCGGTGGTATCCATAGCCGCCAGGATGCCATCAACTACTTCCAGAAGAATCCTTGGCACAGACCGCTCGCGCCAAGTTAGGACGAGCCCAGTTGTCACAGTTACCGGTAGACCACCCCTGCTGTTTTCAGTAGAATTCGACGCCAGCCCTTCATTCAGAAAGGAAATGCAATGAAAAGATCTTTTCTCGCAGTATTGGCATTCGGCGGAGCGCTCCTCATCACCTACCAGCCAGCCTTTGCACAAGATGGGGCCACACAGGCCAGCGCGAACGCTCAGATCGATCAGGACATCACCCTGCTGCGCAAGGACATCCGTTCGCAGAAGAAGCAGCTCATCGCCGCCAACCTACCGCTCACTGACGCCGAGGCGCAAGCGTTCTGGCCCGTTTACGACCAGTTCACCGCCGAGCTGATCGCCATCAACAACGACAAATACGCGCTGATCAAGGAATACGCGCAGAACTACGGCACCATGACCGACGCACAGGCCGACGATTGGACGCAACGCCTCCTCAAGCTGGACGTTAACGTAGCGGGATTACGGCAGAAGTACTGGCCGAACTTTCGCAAGGTACTGCCGGCAAAGAAGACCGCCCTCTACATACAGGTGGAACGCCGCGCGCAGGCCCTGATCGACCTGCAGATCTCTTCCCAGATCCCGCTCGTCCAGCCCTAGCCACTGTGAGCCGGGTTCCCTAAGGTCTCGATATTCGGACCTAGAGGACTGTCTTCTCCCATGCATTGTCATCCCCAAGCGCTGGGCACCGCAGAGCCTGTCCTCAGCGCCATCGAAGGGTCGCGCTTCTGGATCTGGGATTCTCGGAATTTAAGTTGCACATTGCCAACCAAGCGGCGTACGGTTCTTATTACCCGCGAACGACAGACGGCAATTTCCCAGAATCACCATAGCCCCCCGCTGAAATCTGGTGAAGTTTCTCCCCTCGCCCGAAATTCCAGGTCAAATTTCACGTCACGCCTAAGGAGGCGAGGGAATCCATGAAAAAGCATTTGGGATCGTTGGTCGCGCTGTGTCTTCTG
>JBAVYX010000338.1:0-3539 GCA_049588475.1 Silvibacterium sp.
AAGCGAGAGTGGAAAGGGCGGAGCGAAGCGGAGGGCTGCACAAGCGACGCGCGGAAGCCTGGGGAAACCCCTTGCGCGCGCGAGGGGCGGAGCTCCTGAGTGTACTTCGCACTTGCGTTACAAAACAGACCAGAGACATGCGTTACAGCGAAGGGGAACCCTTATGATTCCTCGGCTCTGGTCTTACGCATGATGATGCGGTATGCCCTGGAAAGAGAGTCGTATCGTGGATCAACGTCTGCAATTTCTATCGAGCTATCAAAAGGAAGAAATGTCTGTTTCAGAGCTGTGCCGTGAGTTCGGAGTGTCACGGCCAACCGGCTATCGATGGATTAATCGTTATAAAGAGAGTGGGCCCGAAGGACTGCTAAATCTGAGCAGTAAGCCTCACAGCTGTTCGCACGGAACTCCTGAGACGATCGAGAACGCAATATTGGCACTGCGCGGCAAGCATCCTTCCTGGGGAGCAAGGAAGCTTAAGGCGAGGCTGGAGCAGCTGGACTCGAGCGTGGAGTGGCCAGTGGCCAGTACATTCGGCAACATTCTTCAGCGAGCGGGCCTCACGAGCTCAAAGCGTAAGAGGCGACGCACGACGCCTTACTCGGAGCCCTTCTCAGAGGTGACAGCCCCCAATCAACTCTGGTGCATGGATTTCAAGGGGTACTTCGCTACGGGTGACGGCTCGCGCTGCGATCCCTTCACGATCACTGACGCCCACAGTCGTTATCTGATCCGCTGTCAGATCGTCTCAAGAATGGACTTGAGTCAGGTCAGAGCCGTTTGCGAAGCGGCGATGCGGGAGTACGGAATGCCTTCCAGAATTAGAACGGACAACGGCGCGCCATTTGCCGGGACGGGCTTACTTGGCCTGTCGAAGCTCTCGCTCGGATGGATGAAGATGGGGATCATCCATGAACGGATTCAGCCTGGGCGTCCTCAGCAGAACCCTTACGTGGCATACTGCACCTCTTTGGAACATTGCGGGAAGATTCGATTTGAAGTGGCCCGAAGCTGGAGCTTGATACCTTGCTGTTTCCGAGGTGGGTTGTCGAGTAGTTCATAGAGCGACTCGCCCTTATCTGTATACCGAAATCCTTTCAATAGGCCGTGTGCGCACCAGACCTTTACTGTTTTGGGATTGACATGCAGGCGCTCGGCCATCTCTGTAACGGTCAGCATACCTTCTTGTCGTAAGCGGTCATAGCGAGGGCGCAAGGAGTAGCACGTCTGAATGCGGGCGATGATTCGAGAACTAAATCGTACTCCGCGCCCGGGCCGTAGTTTGCGTTCGTTCAGGAGCGTGGCGATCTCGCCGTAAGTATGATGGTCCAGGAGACGATCCACCTCGGCAACGATCTCAGTTGGGGTGGTCCAAGTCTCCCAGGAAAGCTGTGGTTTGCGCATGCTGAGTGTCTTTGTCGCTCCACCACGGCAGCGAAGATGAAGCGTGATCAGATCGCCGTAGAGAACAGTGATGTCTTCAATCAGCAAACGTGCCATTCGCTTCCGATCTCGATGCGTAATGGATGGATCACGCCACACGCGTGGAAAGTCCTCGGCGAGTTGTAAAACGGCTTGCCGCTGCTCTTCACTGATCCTCTTGCGATCCCGTTCCCGCAGCCGCTCACATTCCTGTTGGGTATCCGCCAGAAGTTTTAGCTTCTGGTTCCAATCGGCTTCGAGTGAATCAGCCACCAGGCGATTGTCAGGATCGACGCGCATGTATCGGCGCTGGGCCAGTTCCGCTTCATAGCGGGCCCGCTCGACCTGTTGCCCGCGAAGACGATCGCCTTGCTCCAGCTGTGCTTGCAGTTCCTGCTGTACCGCCAACGCCACGTCAAGGGTGATGGGGTTGATGAACTCTACCAGCAGATTGCCTACAAACCGATCGACTTCAGCCCCCGAGACCCGTTGGCAAATGGGCTCGGCATTTTCGATTCCTTTCCGTTGACAGACATAGTCCGGTGCCAGGCCGCCGCGGCGCCAGTGATAACGGACCGTCATGCGCCGGCCGCAGCGTCCGCAAACGATGAGACCCTGCAAGAGAGCAGGGCCTTCTCGGGCAGGACTCTTGTCTCGCTCGCTGCCCTGGGCATGAGCATTTTCCTGTAAGCGCCGCTGATTAAGCTCATGCTCTTCCCAGCTAATGTAAGCGGGATGAGCATCGGCTACAAAAGCATGCCACTGCTCGCGCGGTAGGTGTTGCACAAGCGTCTCACCGGCGATCGTCTTGCGGCAACGAGTGCGTCCGTAGATAAAGACGCCGGCGTAACGAGGGTTGTGTAACAACCGGAGTACATGACAATGTTCCAGCTTGCCCCAGAGGACGTCGCCCTTTCTAGTACCGGAGTAGAGCCGCCGTGGAAACAGAAGTCCTTCCTGCCGGAAGGCACGCACCGTGCCCAGAGCGGAGCCGGTGCGTCGAAACGTCTCAAACACCAGACGTACAGCTTGTTGAATCTGCTGGTCAGGATCGAAATCCATGCGGGCGTTAGCATCATATGCATAGCCGATAGGCGGCCGCACCATGAGCTCCCCGCGGCGCGCCTTATTCAGAATGCCGCCCTGCAGACGTGCCCGGAGTATGTGCAGTTCTGCTTCACTCATCGTTCCCTTCAACCCGAGAAGTAAACGATCGTTGAAGTGCGATGGATCGTAAATACCGTCCTCGTCCAGGATGAGCGTGTCGGTTAGAGCGCAGATCTCGAGTAATCGATGCCAGTCCGTTGAGTTACGAGCCAAGCGAGACACTTCCAGTCCCAGCACAATACCCACGTGCGCCAGGCTTACTTCCGTCACCAAACGCCGAAATCCTTCCCGGTCGCTGGATGCGCCAGACAGTCCGAGATCGCTGTCGATTACGATAATGCGATCGAGCGGCCATCCCAGCGTCACCGCTTGTTCGCGCAACCCATACTGTCGTTGGGTGCTCTCGGTGTTTTCGAAAACCTGCCGAAGAGACGATTGCCGCACATACAGATAAGCCGTCCGCTTCAGATGACTCGCTTTGACTTTTTGATGGACGTCGTGATTCATCTTCCCTCCTGAACGGTTCGCTCCAACAGCATGCCGGTGAGGAGAACAATCACGTCGTTTTGCACCGGCGCACGCAAGGGCGTCGAGAGTGGAGAGCGTGCTGTTTGGCTGGCTGCAGAAAGTGCTGACCACTGGCAATAGGCATCGATCCACGCCTTCATGCCGCGCTCCAGAAAGACGGCCAGCCCCGGCCCTCTTAGCGGTTTTCCGTTTACGCCCAGTACCAGGCTGCGAAGCTGCTCATAGGCCGTGGAGAGTTCCGCATGCTGGTCGCCATCCCTGGACTCGTCCACGCTCAACTGCGTTTTTTTTGACGGCTCCACTGGCGAGCGATACTGCGCGGGTGAATCGAAATCGGAAACCGTTGCTGAACGAGCCTGCGTATCTCTTCCCAGGACGCGGCCGGATCCTGTTCCCGGATCCGGCCAACGAAGTCCATCACTTCGGCGGTCAACTTGTGGCCGCCTCTTGGTCCTCGTTTGTGAGGCAATAAACCGACCAGG
>JBAVYX010000339.1:0-1690 GCA_049588475.1 Silvibacterium sp.
CCCGAAGGATGGAGGTCGACCCGTGAAGAAGCATAGCAGTTTTTCAAACAACAGAGAGTTGTCGTGCAAGGAAGCGAAGCCGATGCGGCGGGAGTCGCGGGAGGTGATGGCGGAACTGGTTGGGCAACTGAGGAAGCAACTGGATGCAGAGAGTGACGCGGTTGGAGGAGAAGACAAGGATGTGCCCGATGGAGAGAGCCCGAATCTGGATCGCTTGACCGTGGGAGTGGATCTTGGGGACCAATGGAGCAACTACTGCATTTTGGGATTAGGTGGCGAGACCCTCACCGAGGGTCAGTTCAGGACGCAGCGGCAGGAGGTGTCGGAGTTCTTTCAGGGTCTGGCACGATCGCGCGTGGTGATGGAAGTGGGGACTCATTCGGCGTGGGTGCGGGAAGTAATCGCCGAACTGGGACATGAAGTGTTGGTTGCCAATGCGCGACGGATGGAAAGATCCAGACGGCGCCGGCGCAAGAATGACCGGATCGATGCCGCCAGGCTGGCCAGGCTGGGGCGGGTGGAGCCGAAATCGCTGTATGCAATTCAGCATCGCAGCACGGAAGTGCGGGAGGATCTGCTGGTACTACGCGCCCGCGAGGCCTTGGTAGAGTCGCGCACCAAGTTGATCAGCGCAGTGCGCGGCCTGGTGAAGTCCATGGGAACGAGACTGTCGAGCTCTTCTAGTGACGCCTTCTCCAAGAAAGTGGCAGCAGAGATTCCGCAGCAGATTCGGGACACGATGCAACCGCTGTTACGTTTGATTGCGAACCTGAGCGAGGAGATCAAGTGCTATGACAAGAGAATCGAGCAGCTGGCCCAAGAGAAATATCAGCACACGAAGTTGTTGCGGCAGGTGACAGGAGTCGGGCCGGTGACGGCACTGGCCTATGTGCTGACTCTGGAAACTCCGCTGCGTTTTGCCAGGAGCCGCGATGTAGGTCCGTACCTTGGTTTAGTGCCCAGACAGGAGGATTCCGGAGACAGTCAACCACAATTGAGCATCAGCAAGGCGGGCGACAGGATGTTGCGCAAACTGCTGGTGGGCAGTGCCCACTACATCCTCGGCCCGTTCGGGCCGGATACCGATTTACGACGATTCGGAAAGAAGCTGTGTGAACGTGGCGGAAAGAACGCCAAGAAACGAGCGACCGTTGCGGTAGCACGAAAACTCGCAGTTTTACTGCATCGGCTCTGGATCAGCGGAGAGGTGTATGAGCCTCTGGGCCACGTGTCGTTCTCGAGGATATCCCAGGCGGCGGCTTAGCCGTCAGAACTGAAATCCGTTGTGGATTGTGCAAGGCAGACTTTTTCTTTATGTACTGGAAGCGAGTTTCCACCGCCTTGTTCGGGTAACTGCGAATTGCCGACTGGTCCCATGAGATCGCCGGTTAGATGGCAGCACCCTTACAACCCGGGTCCGTCATCCGTGACGGACCTGGGACGTGAAATCGGACCCCAACATGCACCGGGCCCACAGAGTGGCCCATTCAGAGTGCGGATAGAAGCCCGGCAGCGTGGATGCGACCATCCAGTCTCAGCAGGGGTTCAAAGGGAGGCAAGGAAAACGATGTTTATTCCTATAAGGAACGAAGCTGAACCAAAACGGGTTCCGCTTCGTTCCTGTATCGAGTCTGCTGTGGCGGCGAGCGCTGTCAAGGGTCAAGATGAACGTCCTCCGGACGCCCTTGAC
>JBAVYX010000340.1:0-20029 GCA_049588475.1 Silvibacterium sp.
CGGCCAAGTACATGGGCGGTCGTTACAAGAGACATTTAGAGGAAGGAACAAACAGACCACAGTGAATCTGACACTTATCGACTGGCTCATCATGCTTCTGTATTTCGTTTTTGTGCTGGGCATCGGCTTCGCACTCAAGCGATTCATGAAGACCAGCAAGGATTTCTTCCAGGCCGGTCGCGCTTTACCCGCCTGGATATGCGGATTGGCCTTCATTTCTGCCAACCTGGGTGCGCAGGAAGTCATTGGTATGGGCGCTTCGGGCGCCAAGTACGGCATCGCGACCAGCCATTTCTACTGGATCGGCGCAATCCCGGCGATGATCTTCGTCGGCGTATTCATGATGCCCTTCTACTACGGCTCGAAGGCGCGTTCTGTGCCAGAGTTTCTCCGGTTGCGCTTTGACGAAAAGACCCGTGCCTACAACGCCTGCTCCTTCGCCGTAATGACCGTCTTCTCATCGGGCATCTCCATGTACGCCATGGCGAGGCTTATCCAGACACTTCATGTTTTCGACTCGCTCTTCATCCACCTGAACATGCCTGTAGGCTGGATCTTTCACTTCGCCATCATCATCTCAGCCCTCATCGTGCTCGGCTACATCTTCCTCGGAGGCCTGACCAGCGCGATTTACAACGAAGTGCTCCAGTTCTTCCTCATCGTCGCCGGATTCCTGCCGCTGGTCTGGATCGGCCTCAGAAATGTGGGCGGATGGAATGGCCTCAAAGCCACGTTGCCCAGCGCATATACCCGCTCCTGGCAGGGCATGACAAACCCGCATACCAATCCTCTGGGTGTAGAGTGGTTCGGGCTGGCGATGGGCCTCGCCTTCGTGCTCTCCTTCGGCTACTGGTGTACCGATTTCCTCGTCATCCAGACAGCGATGGCGTCGGATTCGGAAGAGTCGGCCCGCCGCGTTCCGCTCATCGCCGCGGTTCCGAAAATGTTTTTTCCGTTCCTCGTTATCCTGCCTGGCCTGATCGCAATTGCAACTCCCGCGATTACACAACACGCCATGGTGCACGCGCCTATGGTGGGCACATCGGCCAGCGCGCTAGTGGCCGCCGACCTCAATAATTCAGCCACGATGGGAAGAGGCCTGATCCCGCCAAAGGTCAATCCAGTCACCGGAAGGGTCATGACGGATGACAAAGGCAATGTGGTGCTCGACTACGATCTAGCCATTCCCAACATGCTGTTGTTTTACTTCCCAACCGGCATTCTCGGTCTCGGACTCACCGCGCTTCTGGCCAGCTTTATGTCCGGCATGGCGGGAAATGTGACCGCCTTCAATACCGTCTGGACTTACGACCTCTACCAGGGCTACATCCACAAGAACGCGAGCGATGCGCACTACCTGAGGATGGGGAGGATTGCCACAGTCGGAGGCATCATGCTTTCGATTGGGGCAGCCTATCTTGCAACGTCGTTCAACAACATCATGGACACGTTGCAGCTCGTCTTTTCGTTCGTCAACGCGCCTTTGTTTGCAACCTTTTTGCTCGGCATGTTCTGGAAGCGCACAACGGGGCACGGAGCGTTTACAGGGCTGGTAAGCGGCACCCTGGCGGCGATTCTGCATCATGGGCTCACGCTGCCGGCTGGTTCGCAAACAGGCATCCATGGCGGCTGGATCGCCGTGCTGCACAGCTATCCGAGCCAGATGGCGCAGAACTTCTGGACCGCTATCTGGGCATTCTGGGTGAACTTCTTTGTCACCGTCATCATCAGCCTGATGACCAAACCGCGGCCCGAGCCAGAACTCGTCGGGCTGGTCTACTCGCTTACTCCCAAGCCTGTGGAGCACCACATGGCTTGGTATGCGCGACCCAAGGTCATCGCCGTCGGTTTGATTGCCATGCTCATCACACTCAATTTGATCTTTAGATAGCCGAGGAGAAAAAGATAGATGAATCTCGATCTTCGCGTTCCAATGGGAATGCTATTCACCATCGTCGGTGGCATCCTGAGCGTTTTTGGATTCTTTACGCGCGGCAGTGAGATCTATGAACGCTCCACCGGCATCAACATCAACTTGATATGGGGTATTGTCATGTTGGTCTTCGGCATCACGATGTATACGCTCGGCCGCAGGGCAGACAAGCGCCCCCGTTCGCAGCCGGCCGAGGGAACGACAAGGCCTCTGGGGCACGGGCACGGCGGACACTGAGCGTCCCGGTAGCGATATCAGGGCCCGTCATCCGGCGGGCCATTTTCTTTTATGCCTTGGGCTCGGTGCCTGCACAAGCTGGGTGGTTGCAATGGCAGGTCAGCTCCGTCATCTTTTTTGCGCTTTCGCACACAGCGCCGCAATACTTCTGTCCCTGGGGAGGCACACAACTACATGCCGGGTGCGCGCACTTCTTATGTTCGCTGGTCATCGTCTTTTCCTCTTGTTTTGTCAGTACTTCTCGCTAAGTTGGATGCATTTGCCGACCATTCCCGAAATAAACATGAAAAGCTCGGTTCCCGTGACGCTTATCGTTGGCTTTGCTTAAGTCTCATGTAACAATTCGAGCGGCATGTCGACCACCAAAACCCCCAGCCACATCCACAGCACCTTGTCGAAAAAGATGCCGCGCAAGACCTGGCTGTTGATGATGTGTTGCCTGCCGGTGATTGTTCTGGCGGTGTACTTCACGCCTCTCCTCGTGTCCCTGAGCTGGCATGTGATGCATGGCGCGTCCATTAACTACCGCGGATTGCGGGTTCGAGTACCGATGGGCTGGACTGTTGACATTAACACCCTTAAAGAGGACTTTCCGGCAAACCCGCAGGGTATCACACTGGAAAAGCAACCCAAGACTCTCAGCCTTATGGCTCCGGGGCAGGAGTCGATGTACTTTAACCTCCTGCTACCCGATGGGCGAAGCACGCCGGCACAGCAGGTTGCTCAGTGGGAGAGCCTGTTCCGGCAATCGCATTCTACTTCGGACTTCGACATCGTCCGCCGCAACGATTTGCACCCTGATATGAACTGTCTCGAAGCCATCCCGCACGGCATCCCTTCTGCTGCGGCACTGGCCTGCATCTCCCTGGAGCACGGCTGGGTTGCGGAGTTCGCCGGCTCGCAGGGGAACGTGCCGCTGTTTCTACAGGTGGCCGGTGCCTTGAAAGGGAAGACGTAAGCGGCCGTTCAACAATGGCTGACCCGTTAAACTGAAACCAGCATGAAGCATCGCACCATTAAGCACTATGAATTAGTTCGTCGTCTGGGCACCGGCGGCAGCGGCGTGGTGTACCTTGCTACCGACACATTATTAATGCGCCCAGTCGTGCTCAAGGTGTTGAAGAGCGGCACGTTCACCCTCGAACAGATGCGCACTACCGTTTTACGTGAGGCGCGCATGGCCTCGGCCATCGAGCACCCGAACGTCTGCGCCATTTACGAAGTCGGCGAAGAAGGAGAAGAGGCCTTCATCGTCATGCAGTATGTGCCGGGCAAGTCGCTCGACAAACTCATCGCCAAGGGACCCGCAAGCCTGCAGTTGCTGCTGTCGGTGGGCATTCAAATTGCCGACGGCCTGAGCGCCGCGCACTCACTCGGCATTTTTCACCGCGACCTCAAACCGGCGAACGTAATGCTGACGGATGGCGGCTTGGTCAAGATTCTCGACTTCGGGCTCGCGCGCCGCATCAATCCTGAAGAAGCCGAGTTCGATCCGGCAAAGTCTTCACGCCGCCAACCCGGGCCGGTCATCGCCGCCTACACGGCGCGCGGTGGAACCATCGCGTACATGGCGCCGGAGCAGTTCGTCACCGGCCAGAGCAGCGTGCAGAGCGATCTGTGGGCGCTCGGTGTCATCCTGTATGAGCTGGCCAGCGGACGCCATCCCTTCGCGCGTCCCGATGCCGATGAGTTTCAGAGCATCCGCGCCATTCAGTATCTTGATGCAAAGCCCCTCGATGTGGCGGTCGAGTTAAACTCTCTGATTCTCAAGCTGCTTCAGAAAACTCCTGCAGAGCGCTACTCAAGCGCTGCGGATGTGCGCGAAGCCCTCAAGACCATTATGAAGACTTCGCAGATCGAGACTGGCATCATTCCCGGCGACGCCGCTGCGCAGCTTCCCCCATCCAACGCGGAAACCGAGAAGCGCACCACGGGCCTGCTTTCCATGCTCGCCGAGCGTTTTCGAGAATCGGCGGATACCAGGGAGAAGCAGAACACCATCCTCGTGGTGCCTTTCCAGAATTTCGGGCCATCCGAAGTGGCACCCCTCTACGGATTCGCACTGGCCGATGCCATCGCCGCCCGTCTGGCGCGCATGTCGTCGCTGGTCGTGCGTCCATCGAGCGCGCTCATGCACCTGCCCATCGCACAGATGGATCCTCTCGCCATTGGCCACAAGCTGCTGGTGGAATGGGTGCTCACCGGCAACTTCATCCGTTCCGAAAAAGGCTTCGATCTCAACTGGCAGCTCCTTAACGTTCCCGGTGAGAGCATCCGCGCGGGCGGAGCCATCAGCGTTCCATCGTTCGATCTGATTGCAGTGCAGTCGGAAATCTGCAACGAGGTCTTCGCGTCTTTGCAGGGATTGGGACAGCTCAATCAGCATCCGGAGCAGGGAGGCGCTCGCAGTGAGCCGTTAGCCGAAGACCTTTCTGAAGAATATTTACAGGGTCGCGCCATGCTGTCATCGTTCATGCAGCGTACCGGAAGCCGCCTTGACCTCGATCGTGCACGCGAGCTTTTCGACAATGTAGCCGAGCGCGACCCGTCCTTTGCACCCGCCTGGACTGGCCTGGGCATTACGCATCTTCAATATCTTCGTCATGGTTTTGGCGGTCACATGCACGTGATGGCAGCGCGACGCGCCTTCGATCGCGCGCTCGAGATTGACCCCGGCTCGGTCGAAGCGAATTTGTACCGCGTCTACATGCTTCTTTCACGCGGCGAAAAGGAGAGCGCGCGCCACGGCATCGAAAACCTTCTTCAGGAGGCTGCGAACGATTGGAACGTTCGCATGGTCGCCGGCATTACGCTGAGAATGGACGGCATGTATGAGCAGGCCCTGGATCAGTTCAATCGATCGCTTAGCCTGAACCCCTCGAATGCCCCCGTAATCTACAACCATCGCGCCCGGGTCTACCAGTATCAAAACCAGCTTGAGTTGGCGGGTGAAGAGCTCGACAAGGGGCTCACGCTCGAGCCTAAGCATCCTCTGCTGCGCACTTCCTACGCCTATCAGCGGATGCGTCTCGGCGATCTGCGCCAGGCCATCGAAATTCTCGAAAGTGTAATCCGCGACGACGACAGTATGCGCATCGCTTATCCTACCCTGGCCATGTGTTACGCTATGGCCGGAGATCGCGACCGGGCCGCATCCTTCATCGAGGAAGGTTCCATGGCTGCCGCTGAAGCCGACAGCGAAATGGCCTACCGTCTGGCGACCTACTTCGCCGTCGACGGAGACGAAAGCGAAGCGCTGCACTGGCTCCGCCGCGCTATCTATCTAGGCAACGAGAATTATCCCTGGTTCGCGAAAAATCCCGCATGGAATCGCCTCCGCGGCCACGGCGACTTCGAGCGCATTCTTGAAGACCTAAAGAAAACCTACCGCCGCAATCAGAAGAACTGGAAGCGGCTGCTGGAAAATGTTCCTCAGGGATTGTCCTGAGCAGGCGTTGGCTGACGCAGGTCCTTCGGCGCAGCATGCTGCCAGGCAGCCTTCAGGGCCTGCTGCACAATCTGTTTCGTAGCCGCTTTCAGGTGTACATGGGTTGAACCGTGTTCTCCCCAGAAGCCCGGCACCCGTGCAAAAGCTTCTTTATCTGCCTGGATGAACTTCAGCTGATCGGGCAGCGATAGCTTTACCATGGCGAAGGTTTTATCCGGATAAGCCAGGGTCGCGAAAATCTTG
Source organism: Silvibacterium sp. (assembly GCA_049588475.1). GTDB lineage: Bacteria > Acidobacteriota > Terriglobia > Terriglobales > Acidobacteriaceae > Silvibacterium. The sequence continues at coordinate 5,862 of JBAVYX010000340.1, forward strand.
CCGCACACCCGGAAATCGGGATGGTTCATGTGCTGGGCTTCCGTTACTTCCGGCAAATCGAGAGCAAGTTTTCGAAATTCATTCGCAGTCATGACGTTTATCCGTGCTGTTCAAGCTCCTCCTTTGAGACGTCCTTGATATGCGTCCCGATGAACCAGTGAAAGCCAAACGGATCGGCGATCCCGGCCATCCTGTCCCCGTAAAACTGGTCGGCTGGCTCCCGCAGGCTCTTCGCGCCCGCCGCAAGAGCTTTCTCGTAGACCGCATCGCAGTCTTCCACGTAGATCATCAGGCTCATGGGCGCGCCTCCATAGTGTTCCGTGCTGAAAGCTCCCACCACCTGATTCTCGTCGGCCATCATCACGCATGAGTCGCCGATTTCGATCTCGGCGTGGCCGACCTTGCCGTCCTTGTTCAGCATGCACAATCGCTCGGTCGCGCCAAAAGCCTTAGCGTAGAAGGCAATCGCTTCCGCCGCGCCATTGAAATAGAGATAGGGCTGCACGCTATGGTAACCGTTGGGAATCGGTTTTACATTTGCCATGGGTAGTTCTCCTGAATGTCATTGATTGTGGCGCATCGCGCAGACGGTGAATTGTAAAAATCTGACCTTGGCCGCAAATCACAAATCAGACGAGCGGTACATGATTAAGATGCTCACTCGCACGCGCTGCATAAACCGTCGGTGTGAAGCCGGAAAATGTCTGGAAATCGTGAATGAAGTGCGCCTGGTCATAGTAGCCACAATCGAGAGCCACATCGGCCCAGTCAACGTTCAGAGCGCGATGAACCCTGCGCAGCACTCTTTGAAATCGCTGCACCCGGCAGAAGGACTTCGGTGTGAGCCCAATCTGATCGTGAAAGAGTTGTATAAACCGGCGATGGCTTAAGCCTATTTCGTTCAGGACCGACGCCACGGTGGTGCGATGGGGATTAACGCAGAATCGAAGCTTCGCAAAGTTCACCGCCGGGTGCAACTCCATCGGCCGCACCAACTGCCGCAGGAGGGCGTCATGCACCAGCATGCACATGGCCTCGATACTCTCTGCCTGCAGCAACTGCTCGCGAATCTCCTCAGTGGAATTGCGCCAGACGCAATCCAGCGCAATATCCCGGTTCTCCGCTTCACATGAAGGAACACGGAAGAAGGGAAACGATCCTCCGGGTTGAAATTGAATGCCGAATACGCGCTCTTGCTGCGCCGTATCAATGACAAAAGGCTCGGAGCGCGGTCCAGCCAGCACAGCGTGGCCAAACGATTCGAAGCGATTGGGATTTTGCCAGTCGTAGGTACGAATCGCATCATCGCGAAGGTTGAAAATGATGGCCACATCGCCGGTAGGCATCAGACGTTCCTTCGTGTGTGTCTGCGGCGCTCCTGCCCAGTACCAGAAGCACTTTACGAACGCGGAAAGAGGCGCAGGCGGTGCGTAGAGGTGATGAACCATAGCAAGCGCTCATTCTAAGCGTTATGGATTAGCACAGTAAAAGGGAGTCCGCGAAGTGCTCCCTTTTGTGGCGATTACCAAAACTAATTCTTGGTGGGAGTAAGCGCCATCGGCTCCGTCAGGCTGAAAGTCACGATCGCTCCCTTCGGCACCACGGCTGCATCTGGATGCTGCATAAGCAGGTGAGCCGTTACCACCCCGGCTCCAATAACCGATCCCACCAGCGCCCCCGCGGGGCCACCGACGAATCCGCCGACGACAGCACCCGTTCCGGCTGCCGCGCCGTACACGGCTCCCGTCTTCACCGGGTGCGGCGTTGGCTGAATCCCGCCTTCACTGTCTGCGCGTGTGCCCGGTGCTTCCGAGCCGGCAACCTGGGCATACAGGTGATAGGCCGTTCCATCGGGTAGCATGATTAGATCGGGACGCAGGCGCAGCGTCGCAGCCTGGCCAAAATGATGTCCCTGGCTTATTCCGATCACGCGACCCTTCAACTCTGACCCCGCTGGAATGATCACGCTTCCATCCTTGGAAACATCCTTGATCACTTCGCCCTTAAACGGTGAACCCACAGTAGTCTCTTTCGTCGAAAGCTTTTCCGTCAGTCGTACTCGAATGTTCGTGCCCTCGGCCAGATCGTTCCCGCTGGAGGGAACCGCGCTCACAATGTCATCGTCGGCACTCGGTCTTTTTTGCAGACCTGGCGCAGGTGCGGCACTCTGGTCCGAATCTGGAACCGCACCGACGATGTCGTAGTCGGGATTGTTGGCCGGTGTTGGGGCTGTCGCGGAATCGGCAGGCGGGGGAGCAGCGGTGGTTGTTGCCCCTGGCGGAGTGGCGGGAGCAGCGGCCGGAACGTCCGGCGATGGCTTGGCTGTCTGTGACGGAGTGGGCTGCGCGGCTGGCTGCGCCGCAGCATCCGGGTTGGCGACGATCGTCGTATCCGGCGGAGGCTGCGACATGCCTGAATATGGGTCCGAAGTCGTCGCCTGCTGTGCGAATGCCAGCCCCGAAACCATCAGCGTCGCGGCCAGCGTTGCATGAGTCAAGCGATTGCCATTGCAGAATTTCGTCATAACCACCTCACTCGGGTGAATTCGCCGCTTCTTTATCGAAACGCAAAGTTCTCCCGGTACCATCGAACCCGCTACCGCTTCAGACACTAAATCTCGGAGACGGTCGCGAATGAATCTGTAAATTCTCAAAAAGATCAGCAAGTGCCGCTTCTTCTATCGATAAATCAAGCTTACAGACAAGCGTAGTCGAGCCTTCCCCGCCAAACCAGCGTGGAACCGCGATGCGAACCATAACCGTTACCCGTCGCTATCACCTTGCTCTTCAAGGACCCGCGACCTCCGCCGCTCGCCAGTTTTGTTAGAATCGGCAGGGAACCCTGCATATTGCGGAAGGCATTTGTTTGTATGGCTGGCTTCATCGACTCAATCAGCGGAATGGCCGGTGAATCCATCCCTGTTGATCGCCGCCCTAAACTCAAAGATCGCTTACGACACCAGATTTCAAGGAGTGACATGACGGAGATTGCTACCATCCATGCGCGCGAGATTCTAGATTCGCGCGGAAACCCGACCGTAGAAGCCGATGTTGTTCTCGCAGGCGGCGCGATTGGCCGCGCTGCGGTTCCGAGCGGCGCATCCACGGGCGAGCACGAGGCCGTGGAATTGCGGGACGGCGACAAGTCGCACTACCTGGGCAAGGGCGTGTTGCAGGCGGTCGAAAACGTAGAGACCATTCTCGCTCCCGAGTTGACCGGCATGGACGCGGCCAACCAGCGCCTGCTCGACGCAACCATGATTTCCCTCGACGGCACGCCCAACAAAAGCCGCCTTGGCGCGAACGCTATCCTCGCCGTTTCCATGGCCGCCGCGCGCGCTTCGGCAAAGGCGCTCGGTATTCCGCTCTATCGATACCTCGGCGGAGTGAATGCCTCCGTTCTGCCCACGCCCATGATGAACATCATCAATGGCGGTGCTCATGCTGATAACAACGTCGATTTCCAGGAATTCATGGTCATGCCGGTGGGAGCCGAGCGTTTTGCCGACGCATTGCGCTGGGGTGCGGAAGTCTTCCATATGCTCAAAGGCGTGCTGAAGAAACGCGGCTACAACACGTCGGTCGGCGACGAGGGCGGCTTCGCTCCCTCGCTCAAATCGAACGTCGAAGCGATTGAAGTGATCCTCGAAGCCATTGAACTCGCTGGCTATAGCGCGGGTGAAGATATCGCGATCGCGCTCGATCCCGCCGCCAGCGAGTTCTACGATAAAGAGTCCGGCAAGTACGTCTTCAAGAAATCCGACAAGAGCGCGAGAAGCAGCGAAGAAATGGCGCGCTTCTGGCAGGAATGGACCCGGCAGTATCCCATCGTCTCCCTCGAAGACGGCCTCGCGGAAGATGACTGGGAAGGCTGGAAATATATGACCCAGCTGATGGGCGAGCGTATTCAGCTAGTGGGCGACGATCTTTTCGTCACCAATACCAAACGCCTGCAACGAGGAATTGAGGAGGGCATCGCGAATTCCATCCTCATCAAGGTGAACCAGATCGGCACCATCAGCGAAACGCTGGAGTCCATCGAGCTGGGCCGCCGTTACGGTTACACTTCCATCATTTCGCACCGCAGCGGCGAGACCGAAGACACCTTCATCGCCGATCTCGCGGTGGCCACCGGCGTCGGCCAGATAAAGACCGGCTCCGTCTCCCGCACCGACCGCATCGCCAAGTACAACCAGTTGCTCCGCATCGAAGAAGAACTCGGCCAGTCCGCGGAATTCCTCGGCCTCGAGGCCGTCAACTTCGGCGAATAAAACACACAACCGCGCGTGCCGCCCTGCGAGGGCTGGCGCGCTCCTCTCATTTCTTCATCGGAGCTTTCATGCGTAACACTTCTCTCGCACTTACACTTAGTTGTCTGCTTCTGGCAGGCGTCGCCTTTGCCCAGCAGACACCCTCTGGTACGTCGCCTTCAACCCCAGCTACCCAGGCTCCTGCAAAGATTCCGGCGCCTTCAACCGCTCCAGCCAACCCGCTTACCGATGCGCAAGCCAAGCAAATGTTTGAGGTAACCGGCGCCATCGAGATGAAGGACCAACTGGTCCATGGCATGATGAACTACCTACACTCCAGCATGCCTTTCCTGCCGAAGGATGTCTCTGACGATCTCGAACAGTCGTTCCAGAAGCTCGATCTGGAAACTCCGATCATCGCCATCTATAAACAGCACATTTCCACTGAAGATGCCGACAGCATCATCGCGTTTTACAAGACGCCTGCGGGAAAACACCTCATCAAAGCGATGCCCGAAATTCTGCAGCAGTCGCAGCAGGCCGGCGTGCAGATGTTCCGCAAGGCAGCGCAGGACGGAATCGAGCGTCACCGCCCTGAAGTCGAAGCCGCGGCAAAACAGTATCAGCAGGATCACGCGCCGAAGCCAGCGCCGTCACTGAGCACGCCGTCTCCAACACCCAATGCCGCGCCGGCCGCAAAACCGAGCACCACGTCACCCAATAGCGCTACACCGCAGCCTCACTAAGCCAAGCTGGGTCTTAACAAGCCAGGCCGGGTCTCGCATCCGGCCCACCTTTCCTCAGGAATAAAGGCAGGGAGCAAGAGTGTCGATCCACAAAAAGCCCATCGTCCTCACCATCCTCGACGGATGGGGCTACAGTCCACAGGTTGAACACAACGCTATCGCGCTGGCCCGCAAGCCAACCTACGACAAGCTGCTTGCCGAATATCCGAATACGCTTCTCCACGCCTCTGACCATTTCGTCGGCCTGCCCGACGGGCAGATGGGCAACAGCGAAGTGGGCCATCTCAACATCGGCGCCGGTCGTGTTGTCCGCATGGACATCACGCGCATCGACGCGCTGATCGCGAGTGGCGAATTCTTCACCCACCCCGCCATCGTTGCTGCGCTCAAACGTGCCCGCGAAGGCGGACGACAGCTGCACCTCTTTGGCCTGCTCTCCGACGGCGGCGTCCACTCCCACCAGAATCACCTCTACGCCCTGCTCAAAGCCGCGAAGCAGCAGGGTCTCGAACGCGTCTTCGTTCACGCCTTCATGGATGGCCGCGACACGCTGCCCACCTCGGGCGCGGCCTATCTCGCGCATCTGGAGCAAGAGATGCGTGAATACCAGATCGGCAAGATCGCCTCCGTCTCGGGCCGCTACTACGCCATGGATCGCGATCGCCGCTGGGAGCGCGAAAAACTCGCTTTCGATGCAATGGTCACCGGCCATGCCGAGGGCGGAGCTCACGCCGATCCTATCGCGCGTGTGAGGGAGTCTTACAACAACAACATTACGGATGAGTTCATTGTGCCATTCGTAGTTACAGATGGACACGGCCACCCCCAGGGAGTCATCCGCGACGATGACGTCTGCATCATGTTCAACTACCGCGCTGATCGCGCCCGGCAGATTACCCGTGTGCTGAGCCGTAACAGCGGACTTACAAAAGACGACGGCCTCGACCTTCCCGGGGCCGCTGATCTCGACAACACCATCCCGCGCAGCGAAGTCCCCAAGAACCTGCATTACCTCTGCATGACGCAGTATGACAAGCTTTTCACTCTGCCCATGGTCATTCTGCCGGAGTCGATGGAGAACCTGCTCGCCAACCTCCTCGCGCAGGCCAGTCTCCGCAATCTCCGCATCGCTGAGACGGAGAAGTATGCCCACGTCACATACTTTTTCAACGGCGGCATCGAGACGCCATTTCCCGGCGAAGACCGCATCCTCATTCCTTCGCAGAAGGTCGCGACTTACGATCTCGCCCCGGAGATGTCCGCCGCCGGAATTACCGACGCCGTAGTCAAGGCCGTCGAGGACACCGCCTTCGACCTGCTGGTAGTTAATTTCGCCAACGCCGACATGGTCGGCCACTCCGGCCAGCTCTTGCCCACGATCAAGGGAGTCGAAACCGTCGACGCTTGCCTTGGCCGCATATATCAGGCGATTCGCCAGTCAGGCGGCTCGTTGTTAATCACCGCCGATCATGGCAATGCTGAGATGATGGTCGATCCGATCTCTGGCGGCCCGCACACAGCACACACTACGAACCCTGTGCCATTCATCTTCGTGGTCGAAGACGCGAACAACTACGCCCTGCGCCCCAACGGCTCGTTGCGCGATATCTCGCCCACCGTGCTCGCCCTTCTCGGCCTCGACCAGCCTGAGCAAATGTCGGGCGGCGATCTGCGTCGCAGAATCGGCTAGAGCGGAATAAGCCTACTTCACGGGAACGAATCGCACGGCGTAGCCGCCGCCGGGCGCGAGCTTTGCGTCCAGATGCGAGGCGCGAGTCACCATTTTTTGCTCGACTCGAACATTCTCTGGCTGCTTGTCTGCGTCCGGTGCGTCCGAGTAGATCGTGGCCGTATAGTCGCCTGCACTTAGGAAATCCAGCGGCAGGTCCAGTTGCCGCGCATCCCAGTTGGTAAGGCTTCCAAGGAACCAGTCTCTTCCGTGGCGTCTCGCGATGGTGACAAATTCTCCGGGTCTACCATTTAGAACCCGTGTCTCATCCCAGGTTGCTGGTGCGTTGCGGATGAACTCGAACGCGGGCACACCCTCATATGCCTTGGGCGAATCTGACACCATCTGAATGGCAGCTTGATAGACCGCGTACATTGCCAACTGGTGCGCTCGTGTGCCCATCGTCTCCGGCGATATCATGCGTGGCACGAACTCTTCGCGGGTTACGTTATGAAACGAGCCGGGGGTGTAATCCATCGGTCCCGCGAGCATTCGTGTGAAGGGCAGTGTTGTGTGATGGTCGGGATTGTCGCGGCTGCCGGCCTTGGATTGTTCCATGCCCAGCACCCCTTCATAGCCCAGAACATTGGGAAAGGTGCGCTCCAGGCCACTGGGCTTGGTGGCACCATGAAAGTCCACCATCAGGTGATGCTCGGCAGCGCTCTTGGCCACGCGGTAGTAGAAGTCGATGCCACGTTGATCGTCGCGTTCGATGAAATCGATCTTGACTCCGGCGACGCCCCACTTCTCGTAGAGGGGAAAGGCCTCCTCCATCTGTGCATCCACACCGCCGTAGTACAGCCAGATCCAGATCTTCACATTCTTGGCAGCCGCATAACGAACAAGCTCGGGAACATCCACCTTCCCATTCATCTTGGTGATGTCCCTGTCGGACCAGCCTGCGTCCACCAACATGTATTCGAAGCCTGATTGTGCCGCGAAATCCACGTAATGTTTCATCGTCTCGATGTTGTAGGCAGGCTTGTCGTCCGCACCGAGTGACCCACTCCACCAATCCCAGGAAGCACGCCCGGCGTGAATCCAGGAGGTGTCCGCGAGTTCACTCTCTGGGCTGAGACTGGTAATCACGTTCGATTCCACAAGTCTTCCCGGGTCGTCTCCTATCAAGAGCACACGCCACGCTGAATGGTGTGGCAGCGTTCCTTTGACGATGACGTCAGGATCCTCTTCTGCTGGCGCTAACACCGACTCAAACCAGTGGCCCGCCCAGCTAGCCGAAGGATTAGTCAGGTACATCGAGCTGTTGCCCTGCAGATCTGCCTCGGTGATAGCCATCCAGGCCACGCCGGGCACTTCCATCAGCGTTGGCAGACCGATCAGCACTTTGCTCGGCACGCCGCCCTGATTCGAGAACGCGCTGATCGGCAGCTTCACGAATTCGCTTTCGTACATGGAACGGAAGTTTGGCAGAATCAGCGAATACGTGGTTGCGTCCTTTGCGATGCGAAACTCCGTGCTCTCCTTCGTCAGACGGAAGCTGCGAATGGAGTTCTGGTCAGGAATCACGTAGCGGAATGCCACCGCGTCGTCGTAGACGCGCGCCTCGATGGCTAGCTTCCGGTGCAATCCGGTGGGTTCTTCGAGGTCGACGCGCAGGGCATTGTAGTGGTTGCGTACTTCGCTTGCCTTCCCAGTTAGCAATCGGTAGGTCTCGTCGACGCTGGATGGCGTGGCTTTCACAATTCGCACATCGGTGCCTAGCGGGTGCTGCCCCTCGAGTTCCAGGCGAAGCGCCGATTGCTCCACCAACGGCTTACCGCGGAAGGTTACACGATAGACTAATTGCGCTTCCTGGGGATTGGTAGTGTTTGCGGAAGTCTCGATAAGAAGAACCAGTCTTCCATCGGGAGAGGAAAGAGTTTCCCCCCACGCTGTTAATACAAAGAGCAGAAAAAGAAGAAAGGCCGAACCCCGTAAACAGCGCATGGACGTCAACATAGCGTACATCCTATAACACACGTGGATGAGGCTTCTTCATATCTACGACGAAGGCAGGCGACCTAAAAAGTCTTTTCCTTTTTCGGATACCACTTGATCTGCGCCGCTATCACCGCGTCGGTCTGCAGGCCCGGTTTATAGATCGGCGCCTTCCACCGTTCATACTGTACCCAGCCCTTGACCTCCAGATCCTTATCCTTCAGGAACCGCTTTGTCACCTCTCCCTCATAAACATTCTGCGTTGTGCCGCCGGGAACAAACTTCTGATCCACCTTGGCATTGCGGTAGTTAAACTGGACATCCTCGTTTGCCGAGAGGTGGTACGTCAGCCAGGCCTGCCCGCCCTTCCCGTCACGCCCAATCCAGTCAGTGTACAGAGATCCGTTGATGGTTGGGCCCTGCCTCTGAACGGTCTCCCAGTAGATAAAATTCCCGTTGGCGTTGCTATCGCTGACCGGATCTGTGGAGACGCCCTCCACTCGCATGTCTAGCTTCGGAATCGCCGGAAAATGCGAGAGATAAATTCCTGGACGCACGCCCGCTCGCCGCGGCGCGCTGACTGGGCTCACGTCATCGTGAACGACGGAGTCGGTATAGAGGGTCAGCCAGTTGCGCAGAAACGGCAGACGGTAGGTAAAATCAAAGCTGCTAAGCCGGTACCCTGGGTCGCTTCGCGAAAACTTCTCCTCCACCGGCACATTCTGGAAACTGAAAAGGCTCTTGAGAAATGTGTGAAGTGTGATCGGTACATTGCACGTGTAGAAGGCGCCGGTCTGTGGATCGAGGCATTGACGGTCCTTGCCGCCCCAGATCGAACTAGCCGAAAATCCAAACTCTAGATCGTGCGTGGGCTTGAAGTTGATCTTGAAAGCATGAACCCATGGGTCGATGGGGTAAGTGTGTCCGGGCACGCTGCCCACGAAGAAGTCATACCGGATCGGGCCGATCAACTTTGAAAGCCCGGGGACACGCAGAGGTTCCACGCGATTGATTTCAAACGCATAAGTATTCTCGGCGTTGGTGCTCCACATCATAGCGCCGCCCCGGTTGGGACTCCACCAGTGATCGTTCTTGCCTAAGGAAATCTCATGCCCAAGGATGTGATACGAGAGCAGCGCCTGTAAAACGGTGAAGCGGTTCGTAGCGGCAATCGGCCCTTGTGGAATCGTGGCCTGCACCGGGTTCGTGGCAATAGGAATGAGATCGAGGTTCTCGGAGAGATAGGTTGCCAGCTCAGGCGAATAGCCTACGGCGCTGGGCGCGTGCTGATATTCGCCCCGAAAATAAAGCGAGAACCTCCCCGCCTCCGCGCGGATATTGAAGCCGGTGTAATTATTGAAGCCTTCCTCATACGGACGACCGTAGTCATTGATAATTGTTTGTCCCAGATGAAAGCTGTCCCGCAACGGTAGTCCCGTGATGCCCCGGAGTTGGGTATACAAGCTTTCAAATTGCCCGCGGCCTACGCGACCGCCGCTGGTCGCTGCCACATCGGGAGCCAGCTCTTTCTGCAGCGCCAGGTAGATCTCACGCGCTTCGTCGTCGTTGACGTTGGCATCGATAGCGTCGGCTGACTGCTGCAGCATGTGCGCAATGCTCAACCGCGTCCACGGACGCAATCCCAAATACGCGGTGTCGAGATAGCCGAGCCCATGCAATCGGGAGAGCGCCGGATAGATCCAGCTATCCATCGGCACATAGGTTGAGCCCTGCCCGCTGGTGAAAATGATCGGTGACTCCGGCCGAGAGCTGGGAGGCAGTGGCTGCTGACCAGGTCCAGCCCCCCCACCTGCATCCGTCGCCGTGGCTATCTGTCTGCTCTGGCCCTCACTGCTGGGTTGCGCAACGGCACTCTGCCAGCCCACGACCAGCGCAAGCAGAAGATACATCGACGGGACAATTTTCACTCACACCTCGAATAGTGGGGGGATCGAATCCGGATCGCAACTCGGTGATGGGTCGCATACAAACCACAGGCTCAGGCTAAAGCATTTCTCCAACAGATGTATACCGAAACCCGATGGCTTCGAAGTGACGTTTTCCTTACGAAGAGGTCACCTTGGGCGTTGCATTAGGAGCCTTGATAATCGAAAAAGGCATTGGTGAAAGACAAGCCCCACCCATCTCCCGGTTGAACTCGGCGATCACCTCGCGCTTCCATCGGTCGCTGAACAGTTCCTTTCCAGTCAGATAACGCTCCATCTGGGTGACCGCATTGAGAGGTGTGCCATTCAGGAGATACGTCGTGCACGCAATTAACGCTGGCCCCCCGCCATCGCGTACTCGAGCGATTGATTCATGCGCCACGCGATAGACGGCCACCACATCGTGAGCATCCACCGCGATTACCGGAAACAATTGGCCGATGTCCATGAACTTATCCTCATGGAAGTGGTCCCTATGCCTCTCGTTTATGCCCGTCCCGATCACGTAAAGAATCGGCAGCTTGTGCGTGGATGCAAGCTCAAGTGCCTCTTTGCATGCTTCAAGGGCCGCCGCATTGCCTTCGACAAACACCACCGCGATCTTGCGATTCTCCGCCAGCTTATTTGCGAGCGCTGCGCCGGTCGCAAAACCCAGCTGCGCGCCCAGGGTTGGGGATGCCGGGGTCAGCACACTTACCGCCGAGCCGCTGAATGTCGCTCCACATGCGTTGCCATTCGCGTGTTGATGATTCACCATCGCTGGTAGCGGCACGCCCTTCACGAGCCTCGTCAGAGAACTGTGTGGACTCAGCACAACCGTGTCTTCGCGTTCCAGATTGAGCGTCACGCCCGCGGCCCCCGCAATCTGGCTGTGTGCTCCTTCAGCGTTATCGGCCAAGCCGGAGTGCAGGCGCTCCTCAAGCAGGCTGTACTTGAGCAAAGTTGCGTATAGCTGTCTAAATTTCTCGTCGCTGATCAGCGAATGGCCATTCTTACCTGCCACGGCCGCGGCTGCCGAGCGAGCCCTCACCTTAGTTGGCATGTGCAGTTTTTGTTCCTTTGATCTGACGATCTAGCCGATTGTATCGCAGCGGCGAAGCGCGACTCGCAGCATTGTTACCGCAGTGCAGCGGCGAAGAAACGACTCGCAGCATTCTTTCCGCAGTGCAGCGGCGAAGAAGCGCCGACAGCTTCTCACAAAATTCTCTCCGCGCGCAAGGCTTCAATTGTGTCGATTTTCAACAGATTTGTGAATAAGCCTGTGCATTTTCCGGTTTTGAAGGCGAGAAATGCAGCATTGACGCGCCCTTTAGCAATCTGCACTCTTACCGCGGCACACGCAGTTCCGATTCAGGTCGAATAGTCCGCATTGATTCTCACATACTCCGTCGTCAAATCTGTCGTCCAGAACCGGCACTCGCCGCTGCCCACTCCCAACGCCATCCGAATCGTGAAATAGCGGTTCTTCAAGTAGGCATGCGCCCGCTGCTCGTCGAAATCCGCCACGCGTCCACCGTTCACGCAGATCTGCTGATCGCCCAGCCAGATCGCGATGCGATTCGGGTCAATCTCCGCGCCCGAATAGCCGGCCGCCGCCATCAGCCGTCCCCAGTTCGGATCACATCCCGCCCAGGCCGTCTTCACCAGCGGAGAATGCGCAATCGCCTTCGCCACCTTGAGAGCATCGCCATCGCTCGCCGCGCCTTCGATCAGCAGCTCGACCACGTGCGTGACACCCTCACCGTCGTCCACGATTTGTTTCGCCAGCGACGTGCAAACATCTTCCAGTGCCGTCCTGAATACGGGATGATGTGCGTCGACACTCGCTCGGCTGGCACCCGAAGCCAGCAGCAGCACCGTGTCGTTCGTAGATGTATCGCCATCGATCGAGATGCGATTGAAGCTCGGCTCGACCGTGCCGCGCAGCAGTGTATCCAGCTCGGCGGGCACAATCGCCGCATCGGTGAAAATGTAGACCAGCATCGTCGCATGGGGAACAAGCTGAGGATGAATCATCCCCGCACCCTTACACACGCCGGCGATGCGCACTCGGTTGCCGTCCACGTCCACCCATGCATGGGCCACCTTCGGCCGGGTGTCAGTAGTCATGATCGCCCGCGCAAACTCAGAGAAATGCTCCGCGTCCGCAGCCAGCGTCCGTTCCACCTCCGGCAAGGCCTTCACCAGCTTCTCCGCAGGCAGCGGAACTCCAATGATCCCGGTCGAAGAAGGGAAGACCTCGTGCTCTTCTGAGTCAAACATTTTCGCAATCGCCGCGCAGACCTGTTCACACGCGGCGATGCCGATCTCACCAGTGGCACAGTTAGCATTGCCGGCATTCACGGCGACAACGCGAACCCATCCACCGCTTCGCTGCAAATGCCGTACCCCCACGGTCAACGGAGCAGCCTTGACGCGATTTCCGGTAAACATCGCCGCAGCGCTGGCTGGTTGATTGGCAACAGCTACGGCAAAGTCGAGATTGCCACTCGGTTTCAGTCCAGCCTTGACGGCTGCAAAGCGAAACCCGCGCGGAAGCGCATCTTCAGGGAGCAGGGAAGTTTGAATCATGTGCGTTTTTACTTTATCAAGAGAGGAGATGACCCGCTTACCCAAAGCCACACAGCCCGAATCCGAATTCCTCAACATGCAACATGTCGACGTAGCCCGGGGAGAAGCCGTCGTGCTCCACGACATCAGCCTCCGCATCGCAACTGGCGAGCACGTCGCCATCCTCGGTCCCAACGGCTGCGGAAAATCCACGCTCATCAAGACCATCACATGCCAGTGCTATCCCATCGTGACTCCGGAATCCAGCATCCGCCTGCTTGGCCGCGCCCGATGGGACATCTCTCAGCTCCGCCAGCACCTCGGCGTCGTCGAAGCGCACTTGCCTGGCGAGCGCACCGGCGTCACCCGCGGTATCGATGCCGTCGTCGCCGGATTTTTCTCCGCCTCCACGCTCTGGCCCAACCTGCACGTCACACCCGAGATGCACACCCGCGCTCACTCCGCGCTCGAACTCATGCAGGCTACTCATCTGGAAGACAAACTCGTCGGCCAGATGTCGGCCGGCGAGCAGCGCCGTATCATGATCGCCCGCGCCCTCGTCCATCAGCCCGGTATGCTTCTGCTCGACGAACCTTCCAACGCCCTTGACATCGCCGCCCAGCGCGAGCTCCGCGAAGCCCTGCGCCTGGTCGCCCAGCGGGGAACTGGAATCGTTATGGTGACCCACCACCTCGCCGACATCCTGCCCGAGATTACCCGCGTCATTATGATGCGCTCCGGCCGCATCGTTGCCGATGGCCCGAGAGAAGAACTGATCACCGCCGAAAAACTCCGCGACCTCTTCGCCGTCGAAGTCACCCTCACTCAGCGCGACGGCTACTGGCACTCGTGGTAATCTTTCGCCCCTATTTTTCTTATCCGGCCTAGCCCGGGTTTCTCACCAGCACTGAAGTCGCGGGGTAATTTGTCGTGATGGAGCCGATGGCTGCGGTATTCAGGTGGCGTCATTGGCGGTCGAGGTATTTTGGCCCGTGCAGGTGGCTTTATTG
>JBAVYX010000341.1:0-10102 GCA_049588475.1 Silvibacterium sp.
GCCCATGGCGGGCGGATTCTGATTTTCCACCTGCTGTGTTGCCTCGGAAAGAATCAGCGTCTGATTGGCGTTGACAAACAGAAGCACGACGTCTGGCGGCAGCGGAGTTTGGGCCAGCGGCGCATATAAGACATATTGAGGCTGCGAGGCGAGGACAGGAATGAGCGGCAGGTCATCTTTCCTGACATAGCCGAGATCGCTGAAGACCGTAAGTACGTCGATCAGGTCCGTTTGCTGTGTGGGAGAAGTCTGCAGGTTATGCGTATCGACGCCAATCGCGCAAAGACTGTGGTCTGCGGCAGTAGTCAGGAATGTACTGTGAGCGGCATCCTCCCAGAAGCGACATCCTGCGGGGACGCGGCTCGTATGTTTGCCGACGCCTTCCGGGGCCGATTCGGTAAAGCAGATCGCAACAGGCGGCTGGCGAAGATCGAGAGCCCCAGACAGAATCTGTGCGATTGTTTGATAGTGGTTCTCCGGGCGTATCACATCCACGACACAAACCTCCTTACGGAATAAATGCTCGCAGCCGCGTTACCCCTCCACGGTGAAACCCATTTCGGAGATGAAGCCTTTAATCGAGCTTTCAGTGATGAGGCTGGGGTGAAAGTCGATAGTGACAATTCCCTCCGGATACGTAGAGTGAGACCGCACGATCCCCTCATGCCTGCCAAGCATTGTGTCGAGGCCAACGGCACAGGTGATGCAGCTGAATCCCTTGACGTGATAAGTCACTGTCCGCGTCTCGCCGGCTTCGATGGCGCCCATGGTTGCCAGGCCGCCAGCGCCTGCAAGAGTGACAAGCTGGATGAATTGCCTTCGGATCATCTCATTTACCTCCTTGAGTCAGGTTCATCGAGCCCTTGCGATGCCCGGCTGAAACTTCCACGGCGTTTGATAGGTCTGCTTATCGGAAAACCGCGTATCTGTGTAGTCGCTGAACTCTATCTCCTTGTTCAGGACACCTGTCTCAATCATTAAGTCACGAACCAGATCGAAATCGGCTTTCCGCGGAGCGAGCGGCGTATACATAACGCGGTCCAGCGGTTTGGTGAGAGCCCAGCGCAGGAGCGCGGGTTTCTGATTGTAGTAGTAACGGCCAACAAAGTCGGCGGCGTCTTCGCGGTATGGCTTTCCCTTGTCCAGCCACAAACCTGAGCGAGCGATGCCATCGACTAAAACCTGAACCACATCCGGACGCTTATCGATCAGATCCTGGCGGACTACGAGAATACAGGACATGTAGTCAGGCCAATAATCGCGAGCCTGGAGGAGAACCCGGCCATAGCCTGCCATCTCCGCCTGAGAAGGAAATGGCTCGCCCATAGAAAATGCGTCGATTGCCCCAGCCGCGAGTGCGCCCGAGACATCCGGGGGAGCCATCTCAACCATATGAATCTCGTTTGGCTTGATTCCCCAAACCTTCATCGCGCGGAAGAGGAGCAACCGCTCATCGGAGAAGCGGCTCGGAATGGCCACGGTGCGGCCGCGCATATCGGCGAACGTCTTGATCGGGCCGTCTTTGCGAACCACCACTGCGCTGCCGTAGCGGTGGCCAAGATAGACGACCTTGATCGGAACTCCCTGTGCTACGAGGGCAATCGCCAGCGGAGCGACTATGAAAGCTGCCTGCACCTTGTTTGAAATAAGCGCTTCCTTGATCTCAGGGAAGCCCTGAAACATGCGCGGGAGAAAAATCTCCCCACTCTCAGAGAATTTGGAGATATAGTCCGTCACCGGACAGGTCAACTGACAAGTAACGGGAATGTAAGCAACTGTGATTTTCCGCTTCTCCAGCGGACGATAGTCGTTCAGGACGGCTGCCCAGTTCACGTTCAGGTATCCGTGCAGTGCAGTGGTCACCACGAGCCATCCCGCCAAAGCAAGCACAACTTTTTTCCTGGTACTCATCGGAACCCCCAGCGAACGGACTTGATCTTCTCGAGCCTCCGGAATCCGGTATCCAGCAATAACCCGATCATGCCAATGATCAACATAGCTGCGATGACCAGATCGTAATGCTTTCCTGAATTACGTGAATCGATCACGAGGTATCCAAGACCCGAATCGACGGCGATCATCTCTGCCGCTACCACCACCAGCCACGAGATGCCGAGCGCCATGCGAAGCCCGATGATGATTTGCGGAAGAGCAGCCGGGAACACTACCCTTCTCAGCTGCTGCGCCGGCGTGAGACCAAAGTTCCGGCCGGCTCTTCGGAAAACAGAGGGCACATTCGATACGCCGTCGATGCATGAGACCACGATCGGAAAAAATGAAGCGAGAAAGATCAAGAAAACTGCGGCGGCGTCTCCTACGCCGAAAAAGATAATGGCAACCGGGATCCATGCAATGGGACTGATTGGCCGCAGCACCTGCATCGTCGGATTCACTACCTGATCGACTGCCGGATACCATCCAAGCACGAGCCCGATTGGAATACCGAGGACTGCTGCAGCTCCAAATCCAAGCCCCACGCGCCGCAGCGAATCAGCAATGTCCTTCCAGAGGACATTCTTGTGAATCAGGCTGACTAGTCCTCTTTTCACATCGAGAGGAGAAGGAAATACCTTGGTGGCTGTCCAGACGACTGAATAATGCCACAAAACGAGCACCGCCCCTGACAACAGAACCGGCCAGAAGAACTTTTCCCACTTTCTCGGCTCTGCCAACGTTGTCATAGATGATGCGCCAAACCAATCTGATTGAAGATGCCGGTGCGAAGCTCCAGGTAACGGGCTGAATTGATATCGCGGGGATGCGGTATGTCGATGTTCACGATTTGCTGAATCCGGCCCGGCCGCGCGCTCATAACTGCCACCCGGTCCGCAAGCTGGACAGCTTCATCGATGTCATGTGTTACGAAGATGATCGTTTTCCGTTCCTTCTCCCAGATGCGGAGCAGTTCGCCGCGCATGATGAGACGTGTGATCGAGTCCAGCGCCCCAAAAGGCTCGTCGAGGAAGAGCATGTCGGGATTCACCGCCAGGGCGCGTGCCACTTCAAGGCGCTGCTTCATGCCTCCTGAAAGCTCAGAGGGGTATGATTTCTCGAAACCTTCCAGGCCAACCATTTTGACGTAGTGTGCAGTACGCCGATCGCGCTCGGAGCTGGGCAGTTTGAAGAGGCCGAATCCTATGTTTCCCTCGACGGTGAGCCACGGGAAGACGCCGCGCTCCTGGAAGACAAAGATCCGGCGCGGATCGGGCCCGCGAACAATCTCTCCGTCTATCTTTACTTCTCCGCTTGTCGGCGAAAGGAAGCCTGCAATGGTACTGAGGAGGGTGGATTTGCCGCATCCGGACGGTCCCAGCAAGCAGAGAAATTCGCCGTCACCCACTTCGAGATTGATGTCTTCCAGAACGGGCAGACTTTCCCCCTCGCGTGTGAATGACATGTAGATGCGTTCGGCGCGTAATTTTGTTCCGACGACCGGCGTCGTTGCGACAGACACAGTTGACTCCACCTACTCCTCCGAGTAACTCCAGCGGAACGACTTCACCTTCTCGAGCGATCGCATTCCGATATCCAGCAGTAAACCTATCAATCCGATCAGAACCATACCCGCCACGACCAGGTCATATCGATTGCCGGCGTTGCGCGCATCTACAATGAGAAATCCCAATCCCGAGTTAACCGCGATCATCTCGGCTGCTACCACTACCAGCCACGCGATCCCCAGCGTAATCCGCAGGCCGACGATGAGCTGTGGAACGACTGCCGGATAGAGAACACGATAAACGAGCGCCGCCGGGCTCAAGCCGAAATTGCGCCCCGCATTGATATAAACGGCTGGAATGTTTCGAACCGCGTTGATGGATGTGAGAAGCAAGGGGAAGAAACAGCTTAGGAAGATCAGGAATATGGCGGCGAGATCACCGACTCCAAACCACAGGATGGCGATAGGGATCCAGGCCAGCGGAGAGATAGGCCGCAGGAATTGGACGAGTGGGTTAAACGCCATTTCGGCGCGGCGGTACCACCCGATTGTCAGACCGAGGGGAATCGCCAGAATGGCGGCGAGCACAAATCCCCAGGTGACACGAAAAAGCGAGGCGACCACATATTTCAGCAAGAGTCCGTGACTGATCAGGTCACCAATTCCACCCACGACGCCCCACGGGCTGGGCAAAAGGTGCGCAGGGTCCCAATGGATACCGACCTGCCAAAGGAGAAGCAGAACTGCGATGAACACAAGTGGTCGAAGCCGGACTGACCAGGCGGACGATTTCGATTTCTTTTCCTGTCCAATCAATGTCATTCTCAACGGTTTGCAAAGTATTGCGTCGAAAGGAAGATCGAAGAGCGCTACTCGCAATGTAGGCAGGGCTCGCCCGAATGTCTTCAACCTTTTGGTTGAAGATTCTTTCCACCTTATGTTGGAGACGTCAAGAAACAAAAATTTGCGATGGGACTTTTGAATGGGCTGGAGTCAGGAATTACCGACTGTCTGCCTGAGGGCTGCAGCCAGTTCTGGAGGATGGAATCCGAATGGCCCCGGTTTGCTCTTGTAGCGAACTTCGCCGCCTGGCGCAATCAGGTATAGCCGGTCGGTCCATCCCGTGTAGGCGGTCTCAGCATGATTGTCGAAGCTATCGATCACTGCGGGAAACTTGATCCCGAGTTTCCGCACGCAGGTGTTCGCAACCGATGCCCGCTCATCCTCGCTGCGGGGGCTGCGAAAGAGCACCTTGTCGCGGACATTGCTCTGCATGGCCCACACATCTGTAGGGTGCGCCTCAAGGATATAGACGGCGTAAAAATTAAGCTTGCCCTTGTATTGCTCTGACAATTTGTTCAGGGCGGGAACCTCCCGCCGAAAAGGTGGTCAGGTATAGCTCCCGAATACCAGGACGACCGGCTTGTCCGCCCAAACCGATGCCAACTGCATCGGCTCTTTGGCATCCAGTGTCTTCACCATGATGTCAGGGGCCTTGTCGCCTATATTGAGGCTTCCCTTACGGGCTCTGGACCACAGCGTCTCAAATGGAATGACGAAATAGGCCGGCATGGGCATTTTCGCCATGATGTGCCCAAAAACCTCGGGCGGCTGCCGCATAGCCCAGCCCGATGTAGACGACGAAGCCGATCCACAGGCAAAATAGCGCTGCGCAAACGATTCCTATCCGGCGCTTAGTGGTTTTCTTGAGGACGATTTTCTTGAAGGCGATCATCCCGGCTCACTTGGTCATTGCATTCATCTCGAGATAGCCCTGCGGAGAAATACCGAATGCATCGGCCACGCGATTGAAGAATGCAAACATGGCAGTAATATACACAGCTTCGGCGATCTGGGGCTCAGTCCATCCATGATCCTGGAGATTCTGTATGTCCTCTTCCGTTGTGCGGTATGCAGCCTCCGTGACCCTTGCCACGTAGTCGAGCAGAGCGCGTTCTGCCGCACTCAGCTCGGCTTCATCCAGCTTGCCTTCTGCAATTGCCTGCACCGTCTTCTCGTTTGCTCCCTGAACCCGCAGGAAGTAGGCATGTGAGTCCAGTCAATAAGGACAGCGGTTGAGCCACGAGACCCAGCTTGCGATGGCCTCTTTGGTACGGCGTGTCAGATGGCCTTCGGAAAAGTGCACCGTATTGCTGAAACTCATGACCTCGCGCAGAAAATCAGGCCGATGACTGAAGCACTTGAGGATGCCAGGCATCTGCTGCCGGCCGGATTGGCTCCGCCACTCGTCGTAGACTTTGGCGACGTCGCCGGTAGCATCCGCGTCTTCGATGAGGCCGATCTTCGTTTTTGGATGAGTCATTGTTCTTCAGTAAGAGCTTCTGCTCCTGCACGAGAGTAGCACATCGCTTCCCGCTGAAAACAGCGATAGGTGGCGCGAAAACTTCGGATGAGGCTGCTATAAAACAACCCGCCGGTCGCCGTTCTTGCGAGTGATCCGCTCGCGATCAAGGTGTTCTAACAGAGGGATGGCATATTTTCTCGAAAGGCCGGTGATCTTCTTGAACCGCACGACATCGAGTGCCTGGCCATGCACCCTCCGGCTTTCACTGGCTGTGTCAACCTTACAGTTGTCGAATTAGCCAACCTGTTTCTCTCCTGTCCTACTGCGTTTTCATAGCATACTAGGAGGAATGCAGCGATAATTTCGAGTCGTAGACGGCTGTTGCCGCCGTCGCATGTTGGAAGTGCTTAGGCTCCGGTGATCCTCCCGGTCTTCAAAACCGGCGGTCGTTCTTAACGGACGACGGTGTGTTCGACTCACACGCACTTCCGCCAGGCCCAGCTAAACGCAGTGCTCCTCTGAAGATCGCTAGAAATAGCGGGTAGACGGTATAACGCCAGATCATGGCTCTTCACTGTACTCTTCCTTCGTGGTAAGGCGCACGAAGATTGAGGTGCTTGGAGGCTTACTGATGACGAGCGCACATGTGGTGATTGTGATGCATGCAAAAGGCACCTATCCGTTGATCTTCAACTCGAGGGCGGCTAGCTTGGCACGTCGCAATCGCAGCCCAGAAGCACGGAGATCATCGCGAGGTCACGAAGGCTGCAAAGACCCCTGCTCGGTGAGCGCTGTCCAAAGCCCCTGTCAGGGATCGGCTACCTTGGGTCGCCAACACCGGTGTTGAGTTTTCGCTCAGTGAAGATCGATTGCCGTTACGTCTGGATACCTCGGGAGCAAGAGATTCATTGCAGCCACGAGCCCCAGACCTGCCGCGAGGATTATCAGCAAAGAAGCATAGGAGCCAGTCGAATCGAATGCGCGGCCGAGTATCACCGGACCAATGGCTGCCGAAGCGGCATAGAAGGTCCAGGTAATATCGTAAAGCGTGGAAAACGCGCGCAGCCCGAAATAACGAGTGAGCAAGTAAGGTGTGATGGCGGCTTCGCCGCCAGCTCCGATGCCAATCAGTACAGCAGCAAGGCAGCCTGCAGGAAAGTTGCTTGCCCGGGCGAGCAGAAAAATACCTGCTGCGGTGGTCAGGGTGACTACAAAGGCTACGCGTGCTCCAAAGAATCTATCCAGGAGCCAGCCCACACCGATTCTTCCCAGCAGACTTGAACCGCCAAGCATGGACGCGCATAGCGCCGCGCCCCTGGGCGTGATCCCGCGATCCGTCAGCAGTGCAGACATCTGGGTAATCGCACCATTCATGCATATCGAACTGACGCAAAGTACCGCGACGATAACCCAGAAGGCAAAAGAGCGCATGCCTTGCTGCCATGTTCTTCCGGAATGTTCAACAGGAGTCGGCTCATGCCGGATCGGGCCACGGTCGCGGATGTAGAGCCAACTGAGCGGTAGCCCAAGTAGCAAGGCAATACAACCCAATGACAGGTAGGCTACCCTCCAACCAGACCCGCTGATGATGGTTTGTGCAACAACCGGCAGGATCATGGCGCCCAAGCCCGCTCCCGCCATTACAAAAGCCAGCGCCATCCCCAAGCGCTGCTCGAACCAGGTAGAGATGGATCGCGAATAGGCTAGATGAGCTGCGCCGTTCCCAACCACGCCCAATACAAAGCAGGTCACATAAAATTGCCACAATCCGGAACGTAAGAGTGCCAGCGATGCAATGCCGCAACCAAACACCGTCATGCAGGGAAGAATGATGCGGCGAGGGCCAAGGCGATCAATCCACCGGCCCAGCAGTGGGGAGCACAGGCCCACCGTGACGGCGGCGATTGCGAAGCCGCGCGAGATGGCTTCGCGATTCCAGCCGAATTCCGCGCTCAACGGCTTAACAAAAATCGGGAAAGTATAGACGAACAATGAGCCGAACCCGGCCATCACGCCGAAGCACGCGGCCAGCACTACGCGCCATCCGTAATAACCGAGATCGAATTCACTCAGGCCGTGCGCCGGCGCGGCAAACTCCATCGTATTGCTGTTTTGTGGATCGCGAGCCAAGTTCAGGGTTCCTGTCTGAGCATAGACTGCGCTACTGCTTCCGCGAAACCGAGACGCCCTAACGGGACGACGCGCATGCACCGCAAAAGCGGAGATTAGGAGTGGCGCGGGCCCGACGCCATTGCACTTGGTCGTCCAAGGATGGCAGCAGGACTTACTTCTTGACTGCGGCGAGTATCTCTTTTTGGTTTTTGAGAATTTCTTTTTGATTTGCCAGAATTTCCGAAAGAGATCCTTGGTTCTTCTCAATAGAAGCCTGGTTGTTGAGAATGCTCTTCTGGTTTTCCAGGATTGTCGCCTGGTTATGAATGATTTCCTTCTGGTTTTTGAGAATATCTTGGTCTGACATGTCGATTCGGTTCTCCTAACGCCTTTGGCGTCATTAACAATGCAGAAAATGCCTGCATCCTGGCTCACAAGAAAAAGCTTTATGGATGCTCGATAGCATTCTGGTTCACCCGGCTTGTGGTCCCATTTACATCAACCGGCCAGATGACTGGGGACTGTGAAATTTGCAACACAAAACAGATCTAATCCTACAGCGGGCATGGTGATGGAAAAAGGTCCCAAAGATGGATACACATCTCCACCCTGAGCACGAGACTACAGGGCGGTGCTATTCGCACGCAGGCCTAAAGCCAACATGATCAAACAGGCTCCTCATCAGGGCAATGCTTGAGCCTGCAGAAGTGCGCGTGAGTCGAACACACTGTCGCCGTCATAAACACGCCTTTCCATAGCTTTTGCCATATCCCAGGCATAGCTTGCCTGCTCTCTTATTAATTGTCAGCTTCTCGACTTTAGGTTGATGCCAATGTCAGCTCAATAGTTTCTCATCGACGCAGCAACTCTGATGCATGGGAAATCGTACGGGAAGGGTGAGAGACGGTTGAGGAGCGAATATCTGGCTCACAATAGACGGTCACTTCATTGGATTTGTGCGGTGCTGCTGGCGTTGCTGTTTGCGGGCAGACAAGTGGTGTTTCCGTCGGCGGCCCGTGCGCAGCAGGCCGGCTCTTCCGGCAAGGTCGAGGTTGGCATTCTGGTGGCGACGACAGCCGCAAAGGCCGCGGATGCGCTGCGCCAGCTCAAGGGTGGCGCGGACTTCAGCGTTCTGGCGAAAGAAAAATCAATTGATCCTACTTCGAACGATCGCGGCTCGATGGGCGAGCTCGATCCCAATCAACTGCGACCTGAGCTGCGGGATGCGCTGAAGGGGTTGAAGGTGGGCGAGTATTCGACCGTGGTTCACATTCCGGCGGGGTTTGCAGTTCTTACAATTCTTGCGCCGAGCCGGAGCACGCCCGAGATGAACCTGGCGCGTATTCAGGAGCTTATGTCCTCGGGCGCAGTGAGACTAAGCATCAAGGTCGCAGGGAATGTGGAGGAGAACGCCGTGTTTGCGGACTATCCCAAGTCCGACGGCTGGGAGCGATCTGCGCGCGGTTTGTTCGATCCGCAAAGATTCGCATGCGGCGGCGGTGGAGCGTCTGAGCGCAATGATGGCGGAGGCCGAGAGAGCGCCGGCGGGACGGTTCAGCCCGATCGACATGATACAGGGGCACGGCGCTCTGGCCCAGCTCTTCACATTTGTGGGCGATATGGACAAGGCGATCGAGCATGCGAAAGCAGCGTATCAGATTGTTGTTGGCAGCGTCCCGGATACGACGCCTTATCTGTCGGAGACGCTGGGAGCGCTCTATCTTCACAAATCGGAGATGGAAAATGGTGTGTATCGAGATTCGGGCGATCAGGATTTTTTCCCTCCGCTGAAGCCGGGCGCACTGGTTGCGATCCCCGGCATCGGACCATTGACAGCCACAGCGACGATCGCGGCGATCGGTACGGTGCGGCCTTCAAGAATTCAGCATTAGACACGTCATTGAGTTGACAGGCGCGCACTCGCGATGAGAGCACGGCATGTAAACTGGGGTGGCGTTCGGGAGGTGTCGGGAGGTGTTCTTGTTCAAGCGTTCCAACCTCGGGCTTTTTCTGGCGTTCAGCCTCTTACTTGGCTCAGTTTTGTGTCCGGCGCAGACGACGAATCCGAATGGCAGGACGGTTGCGGAAAGGCTTGGTTATCCTGCCAACTCTCGCCTACAGTGATTCACGCGGATGATTTCGGGATGATGCACACGGTGAACCGCGCGATCGAAGACGCCTTGAAAATCACTGGGTGACTTCGGCCAGCATCATGGTGCCCTGCCCGTGGTTTCCGGAGGTCGTGC
>JBAVYX010000342.1:0-52897 GCA_049588475.1 Silvibacterium sp.
CAATAAAGCCACCTGCACGGGCCAAAATACCTCGACCGCCAATGACGCCACCTGAATACCGCAGCCATCGGCTCCATCACGACAAATTACCCCGCGACTTCAGTGCTGGTGAGAAACCCGGGCTAGAACCCAATGGATTGTTGATCCAGAATACTCAACCCTGTCAAGTGGGTGCTCCATAGCTCGTTGGCTTTCCGAGGTAAACCGGCCCGTAACGCCCCTGGCCCGGTCTGGAAATCGAAGCGAACGGTCATCACCGCTCCATCCCTTTCCATTACCCCCTGCCAGTGACCGTCAGGCTTTAGCGACTGGGGGCTAGCTATGGTTGTCACCAGCGCGATCAGCGTGCATATCCTCATCGGGAGAGAAAGAACCATTTAGACGCCGACTATGAGTCATGCGGCTTACATCGTCAGAACGCAGCGCTTATGCTAAAGCGTTCACTGCTGCTCGTTCTTTTGATTGCCACTGGCGCTACAGCCGGACACGCACAGGACGCGTGGAAAGGTCATCAACCCACTCTCACCCCACAGCACAGCGGCACGACGCAGCTGCTGATTGCCGTCAGTCCGGTGAACTCCAGAGTCGTCTGGGCAGCCGGACTCTTCGCCGGCAATGGCTACCCCTGTGTTCATTTTTTTCCTCCATCAGGATTGCCTTCTGGAGAAGACCAGTAGCCGCCGCGGGCAGCCACGACATTTGCATTCACATTCCGCACCTCAACCTGTAACGAGTGGAAGCCCGGCTGAGGGTCGATCGGCTGAAATCTAAGACTGTAGCGGTTGTGGATGTGATTTGCGATCTCGCTGACACGATCTTCGAATTGCTTTTCTGAGTCGTAGCGGTAGAAATCTCCGCCCGTAAGCTGCGCCAGAGCGTCCCCGGCATTCCGCTGCATTGCGCTCGCAAACATCGAGGCGGGATTCCGCAGTCCGAGGCTTCTCAGAAGCTCGCTCCGTGATGTCGAGAACGACAGGCTGTAGATCGACACATTGTTTGACGAGATTTCGCGGACCAAAGAGCCGGTATCCGATGCATTACTGCCATGATCATGCTCGCCTGAAATCAGCAAAATAATCCGCTGGTTCGCCGGCGGCGTCTTTTGAAAGGTGCGAACCGATGTGTGCAATGCATCGAAGAGCACGGCGCGACTGTTCCCTGACGCCGTCGGTCTGAGAGCTGCCGCAAGCGCATCGGAGTCGGTTGTGAAGTCCTGAATCAGATGCGGGGAGCCATCAAATGTAATCACGGCTGCCTGATCGCTTGGGCCAGTGAGTATAGCGTCGAGCAGATCGTCGAGGCGTGCGATCTTGCTCAACTGGGAGGCTGTGGTATGCCCAGCCTGTATCACGACCAGAAGCGAGATCGGCCTTGGTTCGATGTCGGGCTCGAGCTCCACTCGCTGTTCAACGCCTTCGTCCTTAACCGAGAAATCCGCCGCCGAGAGACCAAAGGCAATCTCCCCAGATCGTTCCTCCACGAGCGTGGGCACAGCGATAGATTGCGATTGACG
Source organism: Silvibacterium sp. (assembly GCA_049588475.1). GTDB lineage: Bacteria > Acidobacteriota > Terriglobia > Terriglobales > Acidobacteriaceae > Silvibacterium. Next base: position 1,514 of record JBAVYX010000342.1, read on the forward strand.
GGATGGGTTTGACGTTTGCGCCCGAGCTACAGGCGCTAAACCGATCAGCAGGCAGAACGATAAACTTCTCAGCATCGCGCTCATCCTTGGCGGCAGCAAGGTTGGCTAAATACGCTGTCGATCTGGTTTCAAACTCGTAAGTATACGCCGATTTTTCGGATCGGGTGACCCATCTCTTGCAACAGAGCCCTGTCATCTGTCCGATACGGCGGGTGCATTCCATCGGTGGATGCAACATCGTTGAGTGATTTGGCGCTTTAGCGCCAACAGAAGCAACGAACCGCCAGCAAAATCACTCCAGTTCAGTGGTGACCCTGGTTGGCCAGGAAACGACCCAACGCTGCCGATATCTCAGCAGCGTTACCTCCGCCAACTCCTCCGCCCCTGACGAATGTCGCAACTGTAAAACGGGCGTTGCCCTGACGATCGAAGATCACCCCGGCGAAAATGCCGTCTTGTTGATCAAGTGGAACCCCAGGCCTTCCCCCGGTGCCTGTCTTTCCACCGATGCTCCAGCCGGTACCGTTGAAGGCATCTGCAATTTGGCTTGCGCTGCCTCGCTTGACGGTATCGAGGAATGCCGTCTGAAGCCGCCTCGCCGTGGACTTCTTTATGATGCGTTTGGCAGCGATGCAATGCTCTCCGACTGCGCGTGATTCAGGAGCGCTTCGGATGGCGACTGGCGAGCACACCACTCCATCGTTCCCAACAGCCTGCATGAATCGTGAGACCTGCAGAAGGGTAACGGTCATATGCGTCTCGCCGATTGAAAGCGCAGCGCCCCATTGTTGGTTGTCGAGGTTCTGTAGCCGCGCAGATGCTGGCGGCGGCGTGAGTATTGACCTCCATGCCGGGTCCAAATAAGCCCAGAAAGGTTCATCGGTGGTATTGAATCCATACCGATGAAGGTCGGCCAGCACCGCTTCTTCGCCAACGGCTTTGCGCAGTTGCACGGCCATTTGTCTGCCAGCCAAATCGCTCCCACCTACCAGCATCTCGTTAGAGTTGACCCGGTTTCGGTAGGCGGGATTGCTGGCATTGGCGGAACCGTTGGTCTCGAAGGTTGACTCGGGTTGATGGTGATCCCACCAGGATGCGGCAAGAAATACCTTCGAGACGGACAGGGGCAGAATCAGCGTCGACACATCAAAATCGGCCGATTGTGAGCTGGCAAAGACGACAAGCGCTCCTGTCTTCACATCCTGCACGACGGTCGCTGCCTCCAGGCGACGGCTGCGCATAAAATCCGCAGCGAACACATCTGCGGATTCACAAACGATATGGCTCGCGAGAGCGCTCTCGCAATGATCTTCTGCAATTGCATATGAAACCGGCGAGAGAAATAGAACGATCGAGATCAACCTCAGCATCTGGCTAGCTGGCATGGTTTGGTCGCTGCTTTAGGTCTTCTGTCGAATCACCAGTGTAAAGGGTCGCATTCTTCCAACTTGGTGGTACAGGGATGCTTTTGCACACCAACTCTCTCGCGGAAGGATGATTTCAGGTAATGCCCTCGTCGAGCTATTCAGATTGATCTATTGTCTCGGCAAGTTGCCGAATAACGGGCATCTCGTACGTTGCGAAGCCAAACCCATAATCTATGTGTCCGAGATGGCGAGTATACGGACAGGTGGAGCCCAACAGGCGAGATCACTAAAACAGCGGCGTTAAGCGGTACCGACCCGGGGATTCCGATCGACGGATACTGAACCGTTCGCTAGTTCGATCGCGTGTCGGCTGACGGGCCATAGATAGCCGGCACCGTTCCACCCATAGGTCGCAAGTAGGCACTCAACTGACCGCGATGGTGAATCGCGTCAAAAAGAATGAACCACAAGAACTGTCCTAGCCGCTGTTCCGATATCACTTGGCCCTGATGGTAGAACTGAGCAACGCGGTCCCATGCATCCTCATCAAGTGTCTTTGCATGATCGATCAGCTCATTGGACCATTGCTCGAAAAGCTTAAGCATTTCGCTCAGTGGTGGCGCCGGTTCCTGACGCCATTCAGTCTTGTTCTCTGCAATCACTTCTAGACACGCGCGCAGTTCGCTTGCGAGCGTCCAGACCAATTGTTCGGCAGACGGAGAGCGTTCATGTGGCCTGTAAGTGATGGAGTCGGCCGGCAGCGACCGCAGCACTCCTAGAAATACGGGGAGCTCGGCCTCTCTGCGCTTGATGAAAAATTCTCGCGAAGTCATGATGAGAATCTCCCTGCCATGATCAGAGTTGATTTGTCGTCTGTTTTCCTACATCATGGGTAATACCCATGGTGCATAGCAAACACGATACCGCAGAGGGTGGTGGAACGCAATGGCGATCTCGCAGGATTTTGTTTTTTTTGGCAGACTGTGCCTGGACTTCGCGCACACTGGTGACATGGGCTATGGAGGACGGTTCGAGCGCCTCATTTCGCCGACAGAGTTGAATCGCTGGCTGTCGTTGAGTGAACTCCACCTGCCAACGTTGCGCATTTCCTCCGCTCAGCTCGAGCTGTCCAAAGGACTTCGGTCCGCCATCTGGCGGACGGCATCCAGTCTGCTAGACACAGTGTCTCCTGCGAGAAGCGACGTGCGAATGATCAATCACATTGCCACGGGCTCGGGTCTGGTCCGCGAGCTTGAAATCACGGCGATGGCAAGCCGGTGGCACAGCCCCACAATCGACGCGGCCTTAGCGACGATTGCTCAGGACGCGGTTGTTCTGTTCGGAGAGCCAACGCAACGAACGCGAATTCGCCATTGCCAGAATCCCGATTGCAAGGTGATCTTCTATGACGATTCGAAGCCTGGCCTCCGACGTTGGTGCGCATCCTTTCGCTGTGGCGATCTCATTCGGGCCAGAACGTATCGAGAACGCCGCCTGTCGGAGCAGCAATAATGCTGGTTTGAATTTTCGACGTTTGGTAATCGGAAGTCTTAGAGACAACGGCCAGAGCCACTGCGATTCTTGGTTAGCTTGCGGTCGAGGGTTGCTTCAGAAGAGGTGTGTAGGGTGCTCGGAATAATGATCATCGCCGGTGGAGTCATCGTCTTCGCCTACTTGGTGATCCAAGGGCTGGACGAAGTGGCGCACTTAGAACGCGGCATGATTGAGCTTCGTCTTCCCTCTGGTGCAAGCGCATATCTGCGGCGTCAAGCCTATTTTGGCAAGCCCGCTGAAGTCTATCTGTCGGCAAACAGCGACTTCTGCGCTCCCTACGCCCGCAACCACAGTTCAGGCACACCGCTCCCCGAGTCTTCCCGGTGACTGGGCCATCAGTCGGGGCAGGCGCAGCAGGGTGTGCGCGGCGCAGCTGAAGACGAACTGCCAGTCCACCTTCTCCAGTCCGCGCAGCTTTACCTGGCGCAGCGGCCCGGTCTGCTTCAGCCACCCAAAGCTCTTTTCGATCCAGCGAATCAGTGGTCGAGATGATCCGTCGATGCGACAAGAGGCATGCTAAGCGGCGTGAACCATGAGATCGTTTCAACGCAGGTTATATCGACATGAGTATTTTCTTCTCGGTTGGCGGTCTTTCACGCCAACCTTGCTGTACTCGACGTCCGTGTGCAATCGGCATTTAACAGGATGAATAAGCAATCACGGGTAGAGGCGAGCTTTCTGCCATCGATCTCCGTCCCACGTGAATAGGAAGCGATCGTGGAGTCGGTTTGCCCCATCTAGCCAAAATTCGATCCGTTCTGCATGTAAATGGAAGCCCTTCCAGAACGCTGGCCTCGGAATTTCTCCGGGATGTTGCTCCGCGAATTCCAGAACTCGCTCTTCCAGTTCCTCACGACTTCCGAGGATACGACTCTGAGCAGAGACTGCTGCGCCGATCTGGCTGGCTCGCGAACGGCTATGAAAGTACTCGTCCACATCGCTCGCATCAAGCTCCGACACTTTTCCTTCGAGTCGTACCTGTCGCCGCAGAGTCTTCCAGTGAAAACACATTGCTGCTCTAGGATTCTCCGCGAGTTCTATGCCCTTTTTGCTCTGCGCGTTGGTGAAGAAGCAGAAGCGGTGTTCTCCTAAGCGTTTCGCCAGCACCACGCGCACACTTGGAACACCGTTCGGTGTTGAAGTCGCTAGGGCAGCCGCGCTGGGATCATTGGGCTCGCTCTCCTGAGCCTGCTTCAGCCACGAATCCAACAACTCCAGAGGATCTTTCGAATCGATGTCATGTGAATCACTCACGACTGAATTTTATTCCTTCGTACCACAGGTTGATGTCGCTCCCACCTTCACCAGTATCCGATGATGTTGGTCGAGGATTGATTGGCTGATTTAGCAGCACCTGAGTTGTCTAGGCGAGGTCTAGCAGTCAGCCCTTATCGTTGGCCATTCGGTTCGAGACGCGCCATTCTCTTTGCGTCGATTCGCTGGGCCAGCCAAGCAAGAATGTTTCCGTTGGTCGCCGCTCTTGCCTTGTAATCCTCAACACTGCTGTACCGGATAACATCCGAATTCCGACCTAACGCGGCTGCCATTCGTTTCTTCACTATATCTGGTGTGTTCGGATCAAATGAAGTTTCTTGCAATCTCAAGGCCGTATTCTGCAGCTCGGGCAGCCATTCTACGGGATCAAACTTTGCGACGCGAGCAAGAAAAGCCGGATCAGTAAATTGCGGGCGCTGTTGATCGTCAATAAAGCTGGATTGCTGGAACCAATCACTCCAATCGCCCCAGGGGTCCAGCACATCGATTGCTTTCAGGCGCGAGTCGGTCACTGCAGCGAGGATAGCAATCGTTCCTCCGGAGCCCTGGCCGAACATGCCGACATGCGTGCTGTCCAGGTCGATACGCGAGCCGAGATAATTCAAGATCATCTGCACATCATGGACAGTAGTCGCCAGTGATTCCGGAAGTTCGCTGATAAACCACTGCTTCCAAGGCCGGTCATGATACCGCTGTCCTGTAAGCGCGGAGACGAAGCCGACAGCGGCAAAGCCGTACTTTGTAACGGTCTCACAGTAGACATCATTCCGGAAGCGATCGGTGTCAGCCGGATAGCTATATAGAAAGAGAACGACCGGAGGCCTTCGTATGTTGGCTGGCTTGATGATGTAAAGATCGATAGGGTCGCCCGAACGCCATTGAACCTGCCACAACTCGCGTGTGAATTCAGGACGTACGGCTTTATCGAGCAGCAGGGGTTGCCGCGGCTCCAGATGAGAACCTTCGAACGTGAGCAGATCAAATCGTTCGCTGCGATCGGAAGGTGCTCCCATGGTATCGTGTAGCGATCCTTCCCTTCCTCTGGCCGAGTAGTTTGGGGTCTGGGACCAAGTTGTCTGCGTCAGGAAAAGACATACGACTAAGAAGAAGAGAGAAAGGCGAAGCATGATGGGCCCTTATCGTATTTCATGAAAGAGAAGGCAGACCGGGGTAGTCCGGTCTGCCTTAGAGTTACATTGACTTCGTTTTACTGATGTAAGCCGACATGGGTTGAGGGGAAGGGGAGGTTCGTTGTCTGCGGGCCAACAGCGTTGATGACGCCGCCGACATCGCCTCCAGCCTCTGCGCCTCCACCGTAGGTGCGTGCGAAGAGGGTGCGAGCGCCGCCGGTGATGCACTTGACTGCAGCCGGAACGGCTCCGTCATTTTCTGTGGCAGCTACCGTGCGTCCGTCGGTCCATTTTTCGAAGTGGTCGCGGTATACGCTTAGACCTGGTTCATCATGCAACGGGCTGGTGCTGCAGACCGCTCCAAAGGGAACGAAGTCGGGAAGGGTCTTGACAGCCGAAGTGCCGGCCTGTGTGACCAGAGCCTGTGCGAGCGCTGCGTTCGTCTTTGTGAGGCCAGAGCGAATATTGCTGTCGCTGATCATGCGATATTGCGACCATGAGCGATAGTTGCCTTCGCGCAGCTCGAAGAAGGACCCTGCCGTGATTTTGCCGTTTGCCGATGCCAGAGTCGTTGTAATCGGGCAGCTGAACAGCGTGCTCGTGCCGCAAACCGGCAAAGCGCCTGTGTAAACGGAAGTTGCCGAAGTGGCGAGCGGATCGACACCATCCAGTTTGAGGTACTTTATATTCGCCGCGTTGTTGCCCGTGCCGGGTATAAGTGCTTCGTAGCTGAAGAAGACATAACCGATGCTGTCGGCAATGGTGTTGACGCCTTTCACTATGTCACCGGTGCCGATACCACGGATGCGCTTGCCGCCTCCCGCCGTGCAGTTCAGGTTCAGCGGATTGAAGCTTCCGCTTGTTCCATTCACACCCTTCTCCTGCGAAAGAGTTGGCGTGGCGTTAAGGCGAACGTTGGTCCATTCGAAGGTGTTCATCGTGCCGGAGAGGGGCTCACGTTGAAGTGCGGTTACAGGCACGCTGGAAGAGCCGCCGACCAGAGCAGCATCACACGTTGCACCGGTAAAAAGATTGGCAACGTTGTTGGTACCCGTTACAGTTATGTTGTTGACCGAGCTATTGCCGAGGTGGCCGGCTGCGGTATTCGAGTCATTCGCAATAATAATGATCGGAGCTGCACCGACAGGAATGCTCTGGAAGAGGTTGCTGGTAGGAATCGTCTTTCCGCTGCAAGGGTCAGTTCCTGAAAGCGCGAACGAGACGGGTGTTGCAATCGGACCAGTAGTGGTCGTGACTTCACTCGCGTAGCTGAATCCGATGAGGCAATTACCGGATGAATGGGCCGTGTCTTCATAGCCGAGGCCGTCGTAGTTCGTTGTATTTAAGGCGGCTAGAGTTCGGTCCGTGGTACCCAAAGCGTCCTCAGGGCGAATATCTGTGTTGGCTGCGGTTAGAGCAACACCATTGATAGCGGCATAAACGTTCGGATCTAACGCTGAGTCGCTGGATTTGTCATCCCAGACATGCAGCGCATTCGAACCGGTTGCCGGCAAAGAAGCGAGCGCTGCAAGATCCAGAACAGCGCGCGGGAACGCACTGAAGGTGCGCACACCCACAGTGGAATCTACACTGAGATACGCCCATATCTGGCCTGTGGTTGCGCTCCAGACCACCCACAGGTTACCGGGCTCGTCCAGAATGTTGGCGTTGCGCGAGTCATGAAGGTAGCTGCAGCCGCCATTGCCGGTGCTGCCGCAAGTCTTGATGCCGCCCTTGACAGTGAAGTGCTTGGCGTTGCCGCCGGCTTTTGCAAGCTGATAAGCCGCTTCGGCAAATACACCCCATTGAGCGGATGAGCCAGCCGTCAGGACCTGTACTGAATCTGTGACTGCGTGAGCCGGAACGCTAACTGCAGTCATGACTGAAAGCAGGCACGCTAGCACACATGCGAATCTCAATTTCGACATTGTGAATTCCTCGAGGTTACAAAGCTGTACGCAAGGTTATTCCTCGCGAGGTTAGAGATAGCTGCACGCGCAGTTAGGCGCACAGGGGAACGCGAGTCCTAAAGTCAGGACGAAAATGTGCAGTCTTATCAAGATCGACTTACAGAAATATTCTTGGCTGCTGCAGCACAGCTGCGGCCTGGAACCGGCTCATAAAACACAATGCCGGCGAAAGGACTATGCGCTCATCGAAGGGAAAAGACATGAAAAAACAATGAACATTCTATAAATTACAGACCAAATAAACATGCGTAAATTTTTCGTTTTCTAAAGTGGGATTAAACAGAAATGATGCACATTTACGATGAACGAAAATTATAGAGACCAAACCACTGCATGCACCCTTCTCCCATCCCAGATCGCGCCACGCCGGAGTCCGTCTATGCGGGCAAATATGAATGGCTATTGCGGTGGGCCATGCATTTCTGCGGCAATGACCGCAACGAGGCAGAAGATCTGGTGCAGGATGTTTTTCTGCAGCTACTCGTATCATGGACATCAATTCGTGATCTTGAGCGTCCCGAAAAATTTCTTTATACCTACCTCAAATATGCGTATCTGTTGAACCGGCGCCGCAACCGTCGTTACTCATTCCAGACACTCTCAGCTATCGACTTCGAATCATTTCATCTGAGTCTACGGCATGAGAAACATTCGGACCCCGTCGAGTTACAGGATGGATTACGGCGCGTTCTTGCGTACTTGAATTGGAGAAGACTGTCTGCAAAATCGGCGAGCATTCTTCTTTTGCGGTTCTTTCACGGATTCTATCCTTCAGAAATCATGCAGATAGGAATGTTGGCACGGAAATCGGTAGATAATGGCCTTGCTCAAGCGCGTGAGGAAGTCAAAGCATATTTGTTGGACGCAACATGCTTACAAGTTGTGAACCGTGGTGCCCCTCCGATTCTTGCTCCGCTTCATATCGCAATTCCAGCTGCGGAATTTGAGCAGGAACTGTGCGACACCATTTTTCAGGCACGTTCGGGTGATTGCCTGCCGCCCGAGGTATTGCGAAAACGCTACACCGAGCGGACCGGGATCTCGATTGAATGCGAACTATTGGCGCATATCGTTTCCTGCAGGAAATGCCTCGACCTAGTTTGTCGATGGACGAACTTGCCGACTTACTCCCATCGTTCACCATACGAGGCGTCGGGGCTTGCTCAAAGAGATAAGGGCAAACGAATACCTATCGCCATGCCCCCGAAGGCCGACCCGCATGTGTCGATGCGGACCGGGCAAAACCGTTTCAGGGAAATGTATGAGCATCGGCCGCGAGTGTTGATGATCGCCGTCGATGGCGAGGTTCTGGCAGCGAGAGATGTGAGCTCAGAGAGCTGCGAATTAAAAGTTGAGATGAACCGTGGTGTGCCCACTGAACTCATCGAAATATTAAGTGAACAGGAGCTTCCGCTGTTAACCGTGCCCATCTCCAGCTTACCCCCCGAAGCTCCGCCTACGATATGCCGCAAGAATACCCTTGATGACGGCCGGAAAGTTGAACTGCTCGTTCGATTCACACCCACAGGCGCTTTACTGGAAGTCACATATAACGATCCGCAGTATGCGCCTGTGCCACCCAGTGTGCCGGGAGATCATTTCACGGAACCGGCGCCGGCAAGGGCGAAATGGCGCGCCAAGCGTTCCGACGAGGAGGGGGGAACTAGTTCGCTCCTTCGTCGCTGCGCTAAAGCTGTTCACGAGCTAGCGAAACCATCCAGGCATCCGATCATTGCAGCAGCAGCCGCGATTGCGATTCTGCTGCTGGTCGGCAGCGTCATCTTTAAGTATTCCTCAGCGCGCTTGAGGCCCGACGAACTGCTACAGCGCTCGGTCACGGCGGAATATGCACCGTCGCCAAACCTGGTGGGTATTGTCCATCAGAGGATTGCGATTACTACGCCGCATCGCAGGCTGGAGCGCAACGTTTATCGCGATATAAAACGGCACGTTCATCCGAGAAACAAACCACTAACTTCTCAGGACGTAGGGTTGGAAGCGGCGCTTGCCTCAGCAGACGTGAGTTGGAATGATCCGCTGTCGCCAGCCACGTTCGAGGAATGGCGTAATCACGAAACGATCGCTCGGGACATCATCAAGCGCGATGCAAACCACCTCGTAACCCTGACGACTGTTGCGCAGAGTGGCACTATCGCAGAGGAGTCCCTAACAATGCGTGAAACAGACTTTCATCCCGTTTCGCGAACCGTCCAGTTTCGCGACAAAGACAAAATAGAAATGGCTGAACTGAGCTATGAAATACTGCCTTGGCGCGATGCGCAACGGGAGTGGTTTGAGCCCACAGCCTCGGCGGTTTCCACAGGCGCAGCCCCACGGCACCTCAACCTGCCAGCAAGCAAAATCGGTGTGCCTCTTTCCGATGCCGAACTTGATGAGGCCGAGTTGGCAGTTCGACTTGCCCTAAACTCGCTAGGTGCCGATATAACGCAGCGGCTAGAGATCATTCGAACCAATGGCGGGATTCAGGTGAAAGGAGTCGTGCCCGAGAGCTCGCACAAGCAGGAACTGGTCTCTCTCATATCGCAGATTCCGCATGCAGCAGCAGTCGTACGGACTTTTGCTGATCTGGATTCGGATCCGCAAAATAAACCCGAAAGTATCAAAGTCGCCAATCTAGAGTCTCAGCCTAGTCTCCTTGCTCAATATCTCCGGGTAAAAAACACGCCTATAGATGACGCGGCACAGATTTCTCACGATATCTTCGAGAGCAGCGTAATTATTCGTCGAGCTACTCATGCCCTTGTGGAGCTTGATCAAAAATTTCAACCTTCCGGGCTAACACTCTCTGCGAAAGAATCTTTACGGAAACTGCGAGACGCGGAGCGAAGTCACCTGCTCCTGGGGCTATCTCTACAGCGAGGAGCGCTCCTGCAGACTGGCATATCAGTATCTGCACCTATACGGGGCGTCATAAAGAGTGATGCTGAGTTGGAAGGCGACGCTGACCTGAATGTGAAGCTCTGTCATGAATTAATCGCGCAAGCGAGCTCTGATTCTGAAGCTGCAGTCATACTGACCGAAATATCGAAGTCGCTCGAACATCTTGAAGAGGCCGCACGTCAAAATAGTCCCGCAGAGAATCCAGCACCATCTTCTTCTCTCTCGTCCAACGCGCAAGACAAGAAATAAAACGGAAGGCCAACAGTGCGCTCTTTACTACTACGCGTGACGACCGTCGTTTTACTTCTTTGCGCAATGACCGCGGTCCATGCGCAGACAGCGCGTTTCTCCGGGCAGATAACTGATCCGCAGGGCGCGGCAATACACGATGCCAACGTAGCAGTGATTAATCTTGACACGCAGACCAAGTTTGCCGCACAGACCGACGACTCCGGTCAATATTCTATCCCTTATCTCACAGCGGGACATTACCAGATCGAAGTGCAGGCTGCTGGCTTCAACACGGCGGTGAGTGACAGCATTGAGCTAAGTGTAGGACAGGCATATGTCTATAACTTGAAGTTGAGTGTTGGCACGCAACAGACGCAGGTGACCGTAACGTCGGGCGCGGCGACGCAAGTTCAGACGGAGAATGCCGAGGTTACGGGTACGGTGACTGGCAAAGAGGTGACGAGTATCGGATTAAACGGGCGCAATTTCACGCAGTTTATCGACCTTGTCGCCGGAGTCAGCAATCAGACGCAGCAGGACGAAGCCAAGGTGGGCATGGCCGGCAGCGTTGCGTACAGCGTAAACGGTGGCAGAACAGAATACAACAGCTTTTCCATTGACGGCTCTGACGTGTTGAACACCGGTCTCAACAGGGACCACAGCACGCTTGTTGTTTATCCCAGCCTTGACGCGATCCAGGAAATCAAAGTTCTTACTTCTAATTACGGCGCTCAGTACCCCAGCACTGGAAGTGGCACAACCATTGTGACCACCAAGTCTGGCACAGATAGCTTTCATGGAGCGCTTTACTGGTTTGTTCGGAATGAGGCGTTCAACTCAAAGGGATACTTTGACGTTACGAAGGGGGCTCCGCTTTATCGTCGCAATGATTTCGGTGGAACCATCGGCGGCCCGGTGATTATTCCCCGGTTATACAACGGAAGGGAGAAGACGCACTTCTTCTTCTCCGAAGAAGTGCGGCTGGAAAAATCCCCCACAGCATACAGGCAGCCGGTTCCTTCGTTGGCAGAGCGAAACGGAGATTTCAGCGATGTCTGCCCATATAACCCGACCGGCGGCGGATTCATTGATAGAACTCAGTACCCGGACTGCCCTAGCCTTCCAAGCGGCAGCTTCGCGGGCAATATTGTCCCCAAAAACCGGAATGCGGTTGCATTGCTTAATACCGGAGTAATTCCGTACCCAAATGCAACCTCCGGCTGCAATTCACCGGTCGGATCCTGTTACAACATAGACGTTTCGCTGCCCACATACTGGCGCGAAGAGTTATTCCGCGTCGATCATTCCTTTAGCGAAAAGGTTCAGGCGAGCTTCCGCTACATTCATGACGAATGGGATCAGACAACGCCGGTGCCGCCGTACGCGTTTGTACAGAATAGCTTTCCGACAATCAACTCGCGCTACTACGGACCCGGTCTCAGTCTCGTAGCCCGACTTACGGCTGCCCTTTCGTCCTCATTGTTAAACGAGGCCGTGGTTGGCTACACGGACTCCTATATCAAGCTTACGAATATTGCTGCACCCGGGGTAAGCATCCAGAGGCCCGCGGAGCTTGACGCCCCGTGCACGACAGATCCCAATAACTATCAGTGCCCACTCACAACCATCTTCAATAATGGCAGCAAAGGAATCGATGGACAACCCAAAATGCCCGGCATAGTAGTCGGCGGCAACAATGCCGAATACGGCGGCAATGGTTTTGGCGTCGATCCAGGTTATATCCCTTGGACGCATTCCAACCCGATATATAGCTTCAGCGACAATGTAAATAAGATATTCGCACGGCATAACCTGCAATTCGGCGCGGAATGGATCGTCTATCAACGCAACCAATACAACACCCCTATTGGAGCGGCCACGGGAGACACGCAAGGCATTCTCAACTTCAACAACGTAAAGTGCGCAGGCGACACGGGTAATGCGTTTGCTGATTTTCTCTACTGGTCGTACCCGCCTGGTACTAACACCCTTGATCCGACACTCATTCAGGGGAAAATCTGTTCCTTTCAACAGGACAGTGGGCAAGAGCGATATCGCCAGCGTTACCAGGGCCTGGAGCCATACATTCAGGACGACTTCAAGATCACCCCGCATCTCACACTGAATGCTGGTCTGCGGTTGAGCCTCTTTGGCACTTTTCATACCGTAAACGACAATGTCTATAACTGGCAGTCGTCGAGCTACCAGAAAAGCAATGCCCTGGCGGTCAATCCGCAAAACGGTCAGCTGCTCGATCCGGTCAGCATGAATCCTATTGTGCTGAATCGTGACGACCCACAAAAGGGGCTTGATCCGCGCGTGCTGAACGGCATCGTGCAGTGTGGCAAGAACGGCTTGCCGTCAAGTTGCATGAACGGTCATCTCTTCAATCCATCTCCTCGATTGGGTATGGCATGGGATGTCTTTGGCGACGGCAAGACGGCCTTACGGTCCGGATACGGAATCTTCTTCGAGCACGGCACGGCAGATGAAGCCAATACGGGGTCGCTCGAAGCCAGTTCGCCAGTGGTGTTGAATATGTCGGCTCTCTACCCAACCGGATGGAGCAGTATTGGAACCGGTATAGCCTATCCCGTCAACGTAACGGCCATTCCGACGAAGGCGATTTGGCCATATGTGCAACAGTGGAGCGTCAGCATCGAGCGCGAGCTGCCAAAGAACATGCTCGGGTCTGTCGCATACGTAGGAAGCAAGGGCACGCACCTTACTGCGGAACGGCAGATCAACCAGCTGCGACCTCTCGCATCTTCGGCCAATCCTTTTGGACTGCATCAACCGCTCTTCCGGACGGGCTACGAGTTTGGCATCAATGGTGGCGACTGCACGCCAAACAGCGGGACTGGCGAATACACACTTTCTACAGGAGCCACGATCGCGCCAGGCTCCGCAGCTTATGTGAATATGCAAGCTGCGTGCTTTGGCACTGCAGTCAATTCAGCAGCAAATGTCGACCCAAATAGCCTGCGCGAGTTTGCACCGGGCCTGGGAGAGATCTACTCGCTCGAAAATATCGCAAACTCCTCCTACAACGCCCTGCAGGTGACGGTGCGGCGGACGCAAGGCCCCTTGAATCTTGGCGTAGCTTATACATATAGTCATTCGCTTGATGACGCATCGGACCGGTCTGACGCCACTTTCGTGGATTCGTACAACATCGAGTCCAACCGGTCCAGCTCTAATTTCGATCAACGGCATCTTCTCCACATTAGTTATGTCTACCAGCTGCCTCTCATTCCCGTTCTCGATAAGCTTCTCCATTTTGCCGATAGCGATCCCTCAAATACGCTGAGTCACTCCAATGGGCAAAGCTACGATCCTGACGCATGGTCCCATCTGAAATCAGTTCGCACCATTCTCGGTGGCTGGGAGCTGTCCGGAATCACCCTCTTTGAGACTGGTATTCCGTTCACGGTTGTGAACAACGGCAGTCCCACCGGACTTTCAACATTAGATAATGCCGGCGTTGCCAATGGCCAGGGGTCAGGTTCGTATCCGGATGTTGTCGGTAATCCCTATCACCATATTCCCGGCGGCGGTGAAACCACCTTTGGCAGTGTCGGGCCGCTCCTTTTGAATCCGGGCGCATTCGTCGCACCGCGTGGCCTGACCTTTGGCGATGCCGGACGCAATGTACTCAACAATCCGCAGCGATGGAACTGGGATATGAGCCTGCTGAAAAACTTTTCACTATGGGAATCGACGAGTCTCCAGTTTCGCGCTGAAGCCTTCAACATATTTAACAATACACAATTTCGAATCTACGATCCTGTCCTGGGAAACCAGGCCCAAAACACCGTGAGTTGTTATGGAGGCTATGCCTCCGGCTATTCCGCTGCCGGGGGGAACGGCGTGGACTGCCTGACCGCCAAGTCGTTTCTGCATCCGGTAGATGCCCATCGCCCACGTACTTTGCAATTCGCGCTCAAACTTTCATTCTAAGCAAAGATCCAGTATGCGGAGTGTCACTATTAAGATGAGCCAAAGAAGACAACTCGAGTGCGTGCTCTGGCTTGTTTCAATAAATCTGTCCGCCATTTCGACAGGCTGCAGCAGCCACTTCCCGAATCCGTCAGTGGTCCAGCCATCACTGCCTGCGCCTGTTCAGCCGACGAATAGCAATGCATACATAGGGACTCAGAACCCCGGCTACTGGTCGCTTACTCTGGACGATTCGCAGAACGTCTTCAGTTATCGGCCGATCACATATGCGCCTACGCCCAACCCCGCCGTCCAAGGGTCCTTTCAAAACATAGACGGCATACTGAATTTTGGCCAGGTGAAAGGATCGTCGACGGGGATGGCTGTGGAAGCGCCCAGTCGCGTTGCGGTGATGCGTCCGGGCGATAACACAACCGCACCTGTATCCAGCGTCGTGCAGTCGGGCTGCTTCGCAATTACTGGGATTATCCGGTTTACTTTTACGACGGTTCCCGCCGCGCAGCAGAGTCCCGGTGCCCAGACGACCTACATCGCTTACGGCACAATAGCCGTAGGCACAAGTGCCGATGGCAAGAGTTGGCAATTTGGCGGTCTGAGTGAGTATCAGCTTACGGAGATCCCGGGAGGAACTGTCGCAGGCACGCCTGCTTCGCCCGCTATACCCGATCCGCTTTCCTTTACCGGAACCTGCGCCTCTACAAACGGGCAGGCCGTCATCACGACCACAAATCCGGCGTACGCGGTCTCTCCCACTTATCGATTCAATTCTGCAGGCTATTTTATCCGCGACACATCTCCGTCTACTGCGCCTCCACAGGATGGATCGTATGCGTCGTGGATTGGCGTAGCAATGCCGGCTTCGCCGCTAAGTGCTTCCGACATTGCTTCAGGAAATTACCGCGGCTTTGTCTATGAGCCGAATACGCCGAGCACCAACGTAGTTACACAGCCGATTGCGCTAACGGCCACTCTTGGAGTCGGCGGAAGCTTGAGCGGGGGTATCTATCCCAATGACACTCTTACTAGTGCTGTGAGCGCCCAGTACACCATAGCGCTGGGTAATCAGGATGGAACGCTGAATGGAGTCTTTCCGACTGCCACGCTGACCATGCCCGACCCTAATTTCATCTGCGCCCTGGTCGCGCAATCTACGTCGGGCACGGTGAAGTCAGGATTTGACGTGAATGGAAATCCGATTTGCACGACCGGAGGCGTCGCGGTTGTTGGCAAGCCGGAAGACAAATATGTCCTGTATTTCACCGCGCTCGATGGAACCGCTGGCACCTCGCTTGAACCAAATGCTTACACATTGCAGATGTATCTCTACCAGCAGTGAGGGAGCTATGAAGGGAACTGAAATACGCTGGACTTGCGCCAGAACGGTAAGCAGTGCAGGACGCTTTAAGGCAAATGTAATGCTGGCTCCCGTTTGCACTGGGTCTCCTTATGGGCCACTCTTACTATCTTTGTTCGTACTGGTGATTGTTTTCACTCCGTTTATCGCGAGTTGCCAGAATGCGTCAACGATCGGCCAGGGAATAATCACTAGAGTCGCGGGTCAGCAGCCTATCAGCAGTGCAGGAACGCCGTATTGCCCTTCGGTAGTAAACAATGACAATGTACTTGCCACGGATGCTTGCATTGATGCCTTCGTAAGCGCGATCGCGATCGATAGCCAAGGGAATGTATACATCGCGGATACTAACTCTCAGGATATTTCGGTGATCTACTCAGGAAGCGGCGTGCCTAAAGTACTGCCGCAAGTGAGAACGGATATAACCCCTACCCCCGGATTTATTTATATTATTGCGGGCAATACCCAGCAGCCATGTTTCCCAAATCTGGATCCTACTTGTGGAGATAGCACTAATCCGGGGAGTGCTCTGCAGGCGACATTCAATACTCCAACTGGCCTGACTGTCGACAAGAGCGACGACATATATATTGCAGACAGCGGCGACAGCGCCATCCGCAGGATAGACGCCAGCAATGGAAGCATCTCGACGGTTGTCGGCGACACAACGCATACGTATGTAGGGTTTTCCGCCGATGGTCCTCTGCTTACTGGGACCGTGGCAGGCACTTATCTCTACGGCCCGAATGCCATCAATTTTGACGCAGATGGAAACCTCTACATTTCAGACGCCAATAACTGGATCATCCGCAAGATAGACGCGCAATTTGAAAACATAGTCACCGTGGCAGGCACACTTCCCACCCCATGGAGCGACGCGGCATCGGACCCGAACGGTGCAACTTCAACGGGAACTGAATGTTTAGCACCGTTTTGTGGAGATGGAGGTTCAGCGACAGCCGCAACTTTGTATTATGCTGAAGCAGTCTTCGCCGATAGCAAGAATGATATTTTTATCGTCGACCAGGGAACTATTCGCGAAGTAAACCCGAGTGGAAATATCAATACGGTCGCCGGCACAATGGCCTACGCCTCGGACGGCGTGACCTGGCCGAATTATTGCACCGTACCTGCGGCACCACCGGCGCTATCCTGCAATGACGGCGGCCCAGCAACATCCGCATTGTTAAACATCCCCTCTTATGTGTTCGCAGACCCCACGGGTAACCTGCTGATTGCAGATGCCGGCGACAATGCGTTGCGTGTCGTGTACGGGTCCGGCGATAAGGCCGGTGATATTAATGCCGTAGTAGGCCAGAGTTACCCAGGCACGCCCACGCCGCCTCAGAACGGATATGGAGGCGATGGCGGTATTGCGGCAAACGCGCAGTTGTTCGCCCCGGTCGCATTCGCATTCGACCAGGGCGGAAACCTCTATATAGTCGATCAGGGAAATGGTCTCATACGTAAAGTATCCCCTCCCTCACAGTTGAAACCACAAACGATCACCTTCAACGCTCCCACCGGTGTCACCTATGGTCAAGCGCCTCTTGATTTAGATCACTATGCAACGGTCGATTCTCCCCTGACTCTCACTTATACGGTTGTGAGCGGGCCGGGCACGATATCCGGCTCAAGTCTCATGCTCACCGGTGCCGGCACGGTTGTTGTGACCGCGAGCCAGAACGGCGACGGCGTGACCTGGGCGCCCGCAACCCCGGTGACGGTAAGCATCCCAGTGGCTTCAGCGACCCTTACGGTCACAGCGACAAACGAGACCCTCGACGTAGGCGCGGCTATCCCGGCAAGCCTTCCTTACACCTTCAGCGGCTTCGCGCCGGGCGACAGTCAGTCCTCCGTGGTCACCGGAGCCCCGACCCTGGCAGTGGTGAATGCTCAGGGAGTGACACTGCCTGCGGGCACTGTGCCGGCGGCGGGAACCTATGGCATTACGATCACCAAGGGTACTCTATCTGCTGGATCAAACTACACTTTGAACCTGGTTGGCGGCATCCTGCTGGTGACCGAAAACAAGCCGCAGACGATCACGATCGGTAGCTTCACACCTCCGACCACTTACGGCGCTCCGAACTCCTCGTTCACATTCACCGTATCCGCCTCTTCATCGCTGCCTGTCCAGGTTACATTTACAGGTCCGGTCAAGACGCAACAGACAGCGACAGGTTATTCGGTAACGGTCGTCGGAGCAGGCGAAGTAACTATCACCGCGGCACAAGCTGGGAACACGACCTATGGACCTTCAACGGCGACGCAGTCGTTTATCGTCAGCCCTGCCGTGCTTACCATCACTGCAAACAGTACGCAAACGAGTTATGGTGTAAACCCAACCTACACTTACACTGCTACCGGTTTTGTTGCAGGCGATACCTCTGCGGTGCTCAGCGGATCTCCCGCCTACTCGCCGACAACGACGGCTACGCTGGCGCCGGGTCAGTATCCCATCACATTGGCTCAGGGAACCCTATTCGCACAAAATTACACCATCAATCCTGCCGCCGGCGGCACCTTGACTATTACGAAGGCCTCACAAACCATCAGCTTTCCGCCCTTCGGTTTCACAGTGGCCTATGGCTCGGGGCAGAGCTATGCGCTGCAGGCAACCGCGAGCTCAGGCCTACCGGTTGAGTTCACAGCCACTGGCGGCGTCGCCATCGGCCCGGATGGCGTCAGCTTCGTTGCGATCGCTGCCGGTCCAGCAAGTATCACCGCTGTACAGGCTGGTAATGCCGACTACAACCAGGCCTCGGTCACAAATACGTTTACCGTGAATCAAGCTCCAGTGACGGTAGTTGCGCAAGATGCTTCGCGTCCCTTTGGTGCCGACAATCCGCAGTTTACATATCAGTTCCAGCCGCAAGCGCCGCCTGCCAACCAGTACTCAGGTTTGCCCAGCATCACGACGACGGCGACGGCGCAATCTCCTACAGGGACATATCCTATTGTCATCGCAGCCGGCACGCTCACGTCGGCCAATTATGCCTTTCAATTTCAAAACGGAACGCTCACTGTCACTCAACCTGCGAGCTATACGTTAACGGTTAACCCTACGTCCGTTACAATACCCCAGGGCCAGAGCCGGCAAGTGACTATTACGCTGACGCCCATTAATAACTACATCGGCTCAGTTACGATTGGCTGCGAAGGATTGCCTGCTGGCGTTACTTGCACGGCAAGTCCTGCGGCGCTCACAACCGTCCCTAACTATCAGGGAGAGGCCCAGGCGATCACTGGCACTCTCACGATCTCCGCTGGACAGATGGTGGCGACCACGTATTCAGCAGAATCGCGCAATAGTCGTATCGCTGCGGCTGGCCTCTTATATTTTCCCGGCTTGACGCTCGGAGCGTGTCTTGCTTTCCAACGCAAACGGCTCGGGAATAAGCCGCTGACTCAATGCCTTTTTCTAGTGTTGACGTTAGTAATCGGCACAGCCTGCATAATAGCTTGCGGCGGAGGCGGCTCTAGTACTTCGAAGATAGCGACCGGCACAGCCCAAATTACTGTTACTGGCTCGGGCACACAAAGTCCGGGAACGGGGAACGTAAATCAGTCCGTTGGGCTAACTGTAACGATTGAGCAATAGAAGGACATTAACTATGTCATTGCTCAGCGTCGCGCGAGTTTTAAAGATGGATCTTGCAGATATTTCAAGATCCCTTAGACGTGCACAAGGCTTTCTCAATGACGGACTTATGCCGTTGCCTCGGCTCGTCAAACCTCAACCCACGCGCTTCTCGGCGGCAGTACCGGGACTTGCTCAAACCCCGGTGCGCAAAGCACAAGATGGGCAGCAGCCAAATGCCGGAGTTGGAAGTTCCCTCAGCTCCTAGAAAACAGTCTCGCCGTTCGCCAGCGTTCACGCTTGAGTGAATAGCTGGCGTCTGGCCAACCGGAAAAAGGTGATGAAACATGCGCACGAAAGTCATGAGGATATTCGCTTCGGCAGTGCTGGCGGTCGTTGCTCCACTCACTGCAGCTTCGCAGACGATAAAGACGCAAATCAGCTTCCCGCAGCCGGTTTCCGGAATCGCTGCCGACCCACTCTCAAATCATATCTACGTTGTTGCGCCGTCTTTTGGCGGCCCGTCCGACACACTCGCAGTAATCGATGGCGCCAGCGATACCGTAACGCACAACATTACGGTTCCTACCGGTGCCTACCTGCCTGCGGTCAATTACTTTACACACCACATCTACATCGCAAGTTGCAATATTTTTGCGGATCCGGTACCGTGCTTTGTCACGGTGGTGAGTGAAGAGAAGAAAAGGGTAGTTGCCACGATACCTATTACGACTACGGCGGGAAATGGCCTCCAGGGTATCACCGTGGATCCCGTGACGAATAAAATCTATGTCGCAAATGCCAGCGACAATGTGATCGACATCATTGACGGCTGGAGGAACACTGTAACTGGCACCATCAGCCTGAACGGCGAGTCGCCATTCGGGCTCACCATCAACCCGTTTAATGACCGCCTTTATGTTCCACTTGGGAACAATCAGGTGGACGTCATTTGTGCCAGCAAGAAGACCATCCTGGAAACCACACCGTTTGGCAGCACCACCGCATTCGCCGCTGTTAATTGGCGTACAGGCCATGTATTCGTTACAGACTCTGTGTTCGGCCCTTCCACAACAGGAGTGTTGGACAAGAACGGAGCGCTTCTAGCCACTGTCCCGGTTGGTGACACTCCCTTTGGTCTGGATGTTGATCCTATAACCGACCTGGTGTTTGTGACGAGCACTGCTCTGAACAACGTCACCGTTATCAACGGCAAGAGTAATACAGTAGCGGCGACGGTTCCGGGGATTGAGGCAAACTTTGTCGCTGTCAACTTCGTTACCGAGAAAGTCTACTTAGCCGGAAACAATGGCGTAACCGTAATGACTGAAAAGTAAACGCGGCGGAGAGCGAGGGGCATTGTTTTGCTCCTCGCCTCCCGGTGAGTTGAGAGCCGTTTCGCATTTTGTGCGAAACTGACGCCACTGGGCATACACGCAAAGGTGAAACCAGGATACTCTCGCACGAACTTCCTGGATACCAGCTTCCTGGAAGGATGTGACGCTCTTGATCGTTTATTTTGTTGTCTCGGAGGTCATCGGTTGGCCAGTCATCACTTATCCACGGCCGCCAGCCCGTTCTCTGCGTTGTTCGCCACCGCGGTCCATAAGACGGTCTATCTCGCAGTCACAGGGCTGATCACTATCCAACCGGCACAAAAGAATCGGGCAGGCCAGAAGAAGAGATGGGCCAAGGCAAAAAAACCTGGCAGCTAATCGGGAGCTTTTGCTTCGAGGTTATCGAGGGCGGCGAGAGAGGCTTTCAGGGTGCGCAGCTCTTGCCGGCGTTGAATCTGTTGGAGCTTCAACGCGTGCTTGCGCCTTACGGTCGCGGACCGACTCTTAAGAAGTTCGTTCAGCTCAAATAGGGCTTCCTCGTGCTTGCCAATCTGCTTTCGAAGTTCCATCTTTTGGAACATGCGCAACATTATGAACTAAAGATTGAAGTACCCTCACTAAATAGTTAATTCCCTGCCAGTTTTATTGGGTAACCGAAAGGCCTTCCACAAATGAAGAGCACCCGCGGACAGCGGATTATTTCGCGGCATTTTCATAGAATTGGACAAACTCGCCAAGGTCACTAGAAAGTCAGTGTCTTCAGAAGTACTGAGTGGATCGGCTTCGAGTTGCGCCTCAAGCCGAGCTTTCACGATAGCGAAGCAAAGGGAATCTAGCCCCGAATCCAACAGCGCCAGTCATCTGTGAGTGGCGCCAAATGTTTGCCATGTTCCCATGCAACCTGTTTGAAGGGAAGTATCTGGAAATTGCTGGCGAATAGTCCTCGGGAGCCATGAATCGGGAGCCATGAATCTCGAAAGGCCAAAAGGTGACGAAGTCGACTCAATCTACGAAAGGCTTCGTTGACTACTACGAACATGTTCGTATATACCTGCTTCAGGGCTTTTTGATTCACGCGGCTGCGCTTTCAGCTTGTGCAAATCGAGATATGTGGAGGTTAGGCGATGGGAGTTCTGCTGCAGGATCTGGGTTATGCATTGCGCCAATTGCGCAAGACTCCGGGCTTTACCATTACTGTTTTGCTGACGCTGGCCCTGGGCATCGGAGCCAATTCGGCCATCTTTACCCTAGTCAACGCCATATTGCTTCATAACCTGCCCGTAGTCGATCCCAAGACTCTGGTGCGCATTGGCGACCAGGACGACTGTTGTGTCAATGGAGGATGGAATGATAATGGCGATTACTCGCTCTTCTCTACAGACACCTACTACATGTTCAAAAAGAGCCTGCCAGAGTTCGAAGAACTAGCGGCAATGGAGTCCGGGTATGCCTGGCGGCCCATAACCGTCCGTCGCGCCGGCCCGCAGACAGTTGCGAAGTCCGTGATGGGAACCTTCGTCTCCGGCAACTACTTCCGCGTTTTCGGGCTTTCGCCTGCAGTTGGCCGCCTCTTCTCAGACGCCGATGACCAGAAGGGCGCGCCACTCACTGTCGTAATGAGTTACGACGCATGGCAGCAGGACTATGCAGGCGATCCAAGCGTGGTGGGAAGCGCGTTTTACATCAATACCAAACCTGCCACCATCATCGGCGTAGCTCCAAAGGATTTCTATGGCGACCGGATCGATACCAATCCGCCTAAGTACTTCCTTCCCATGAATTCGATGGACCCCGTCATCGGCGCGCCGTACTTTAGCGACCCCGATACTCAGTGGGCATACATCATCGGCAGGGTAAAACCGGGAACTTCCCTGGCCGCCCTTCAGGTCAAGACCAGCGCGCTGCTCAAGCAGCAATTTGCGCCACTCAAGACGTTTACAGATCAGCGCGCACAGAAGGTTCTTCCCCGCACCCATGTTGTACTTACACCCGGAGGCGGAGGCATCCAGAACATGCAGGAAGGCTACAAAGACCACCTGAAGCTGCTGCAATGGATCGCCGCACTCGTTCTTCTCGTCGCCTGTGCCAACATCGCCAACCTGCTGCTGGTGCGCGGGATGAGCCGCAAGGCGGAACTGTCCATTCGCTCGGCGCTCGGCGCGCAGCGCAGCCGCATTGTGCGCCAGTTGCTCACCGAAAGCATACTTCTCTCGGGCTTGGGCGGCCTGCTCGGCCTTGCAGTCTCCTATCTCGGAGCGCACGCACTGCTGGCGCTGGCTTTTCCCAATCAGCACAACATGCCCATCACTGCTTCGCCTTCGCCCCTGGTCATCGGCTTTGCCTTTGTGCTTTCGCTCGTTACGGGCGTCCTCTTTGGGCTTGCGCCAGCGTTGATGGCGGCACGCGCGCAGCCCATCGAAGCTCTGCGCTCCAACGCGCGTACGACCGCCCACGGAGCATCCTTCCTGCAGCGCGCACTGGTTGTCCTGCAGGCCGCGCTCTCCCTCGTGCTGCTCGTTGCCGCGGGCCTCTTTGCCCAGAGCCTCAACAAGGCCGAGAACGTGGACATGAAACTGGATGCAACGAACCGCTACATCGCCCATATCAATCCACAGGCGGCCGGCTACAAGAACACTGAGGTCGAGCCCCTCTACCAAACCATCGTAGACCGCTTCCACGATATTCCCGGCGTTCTCAAAGTTGGCCTCGCCACCTACACGCCAATGGAGCAGAACAACTGGGGATCTGGAGTAAAAATTCAGGGCGAGTCGGATCTGAATAAAGGTGCTTCCTGGGTGAAAGGCACCTCTGAGTACTTCGACTCCGTCGGCACACATGTCGTCATGGGGCGCGGCTTTACGTCGCTGGACAAGCTGAATGCGGCGCCCGTAGCTGTCGTCAACCAGGAGTTCGTAAAGCAGTTCTTCGGCAAGCGCAATCCCATCGGTCATCACTTTGGCTTTTCCGGTCCCAGCCAAGCCGGCAAGGATGGAGCGCATGAGATCGTTGGCGTCGTGGAAGACACCACCTATACCAGCGTCTATTGGAAGAATCACGCCATGTACTTTCTGCCGCTCACACAGCCGGCTGGCATTCCCGACGCTGACAATCCAATCGAAAAAGACCAATCCATGTACGCCGGAGCCATTGTCATCCAGACTGCCCATCCCATCGCCGGTTTCGAAAAGATCGCCGGCGACACTCTGGCGAGCATCAACCCTAACTTAACCATTGTGAAGTTCCAGACATTCCAGCTGCAGATTGACGACCGCTTTATTGAGGAACGCCTGATTGCGCGCCTTACTTCCCTCTTCGGCGTGCTAGCGCTTCTGCTCGCCGCCATCGGTCTTTATGGCGTCACGGCGTATACCGTAGTCCGTCGCACGCCAGAGATCGGCATCCGTATGGCGCTGGGAGCGGCGCGCAGTCGCGTCATAGGAACGGTCATGCGCGGAGCCATGCTGCAGGCCGTGGTCGGCCTCGCTATCGGTATCCCGGTGGCAATCTTCTGCGTGCGGTACGTCAAGTCGCAGCTTTATGAAACCACCAGAGTGAATGTGCCGGTCATGATCGTCGCCATTGGAGTACTGATGCTCGCGGCTGCCATTGCCAGCATCATTCCCGCGCGGCGCGCTGCGTCCATCGACCCTGTACAGGCCTTGCGCATTGAATGAGCTGCGCCTTCGTAACAGTTTTTAGCGACTGCACCTTGCCGCCCAGAAATCTTCTCGTTTCATTTGAGGATCTGAAGAGGCAATCGTCCAATCCGACTCGACTGTCTGGCATGACGGAAAATTAAGTACTGGCTGCTCAGGATCACTATGAGCATCCGCCGATTGCATCCGCCATAGATCGAAGGGCAGTCATAAAGCCGACGATTGCACTTTGATCAGCACTGAGAGATGCTAGGTCCGTTCCGTCTCCAAGAACAGGAGCCTCCGGCAGAGTCAACCCTGCCATCTGAAACAATTCTCCCGCAAGCTTTAGGTTTCCCACTATAGGCGGATATGAATTGAGCACATTGCGAGCCGGCGATTGAGAACCAAGCTCAGTACTTGCCCGAACCGGTGTCACCCATCATCAGGATATGGCTTGCCTCCAGCCGGCGCGGGATACGGTAACTCGGAGCAAATGGCAGCCACCCCAAAAGCGCGTTCTCGAAGCGCAGACGGAAACGAACACCGTCCGCCTTTGCGCGACGCCAGCCGCGCCACCACAAGGCCGATGCCAGTTCGGGGCCTTTGGTCCGGCGTCCGTGGCGTTGTTCCTGCTCTCGTCTCTGCCCAAAACCCTGCTTAATTTGGAACCGTACGGCATAGAGCAGCAGCAGCACCGCGAGGGTGTTGAGCATGGGCCGGGCGAACAGCCACCAGGCGCTCAGGCCGTCATAGACGGAATCTCGCAATCCCTTGGCAAGTGGCTCTGAGGGCACGTTCTCTAGGGCACTGAACGTCAC
Organism: Silvibacterium sp.; assembly: GCA_049588475.1. Lineage (GTDB taxonomy): Bacteria > Acidobacteriota > Terriglobia > Terriglobales > Acidobacteriaceae > Silvibacterium. The sequence goes on from JBAVYX010000342.1 coordinate 26,632, forward strand.
TCCGCGCCAGCCTTCCGCGCGCGCAGAAGGCGAGAGACTAACGGGCAGCTTTGGGTCCGGGCCTATGACTACATCCTTTGGTGAGGCGGCAACCGACTTGCGCCTGGGCGCGGTCTTCATCACCCATCGGATGCTGGTCTGGTTGTGGGGCAGGCCGGCTCCGATGGAGCTGGCGGCATAGGTCCTGAGATAGACCTTCTGGAGCGGCGCGAGCGTCCAGGCAAGCCAGACCGACGCGGGAAAAATGAGCACGAGCGGGCCAACAGCAAGCCAGAAAAGTGCCCAGAACAGCCTACCCGTCCGGCTCGGAAAGCGCATGGGATGGTTCACTGCTTCCCTCCCTCCGGTCCCTCCTGGACCAGAAAGTTCTGGAGCTGCTTGCGCGCCTTCTGGAGTTTTTGGGCGTCGGCCTGGTCCCGAATTTTGAGAACGGAATCGGGCAATAGTTGTTTCCCTTCCGCGTTCGCCAGGGCGGTTGCGTGAAAGAGATTCAGTAGCGCGTACCGGATCGCCATCAGCTCGGCCAGCAACAATTCGACAGGATCGGCAGGGCGCTGCCGGGCTGACCGCAGGGCCAGCTCGCGCAGCCATTCGGCCACAGTCTTCCCCTCACTTTCGGCGGCTGCTTCGACCTCGGCCAACTCTTCCGGAGTAACCCTGGTTGCGATGGTCTTGCCGCGAAGAACCGGGCGCGCTTCGCCGGGCGATGAAGCTGGAGACGGTAACGGGGCCGGGATGCGGCGAGCACTCATGGGGGAAACCCGCCTCGGAAACAGCTTGCACCTGACGATTTTGCCCGTCAAGCGCTGGAATCTGGAATCCTTTGCCTATCAGCACGTTTACACGCGCGCCAAAAAGCGCCCTTGCCCGTCGCTCGGGAGCCACTCACGGCCACTTACTGTGCGCGCGTAAATCTCCTCCGTACCAATGTCGCGGGTGAATACCGCCGAGCCGTCCGGAGCAACGCCGATTCGGGCATTGAAGTAGGCTCCTGTCGGCCGGGTTAGGTCCTTCAAGCTGGTGATCAGTTCCACCTTATGATCGGCGAGCCGAACGCGCTAGGCCTGGGGTTCTGCACCGCCGGTCGTGTAGTACACATACTTGAAATCCGGTGAATGGATCCAATTAATGACTCCTCCGGGTATCGGACCCGGCACTAGGTTTGGAGCGGGCGATGCTCCATCCTCAAAAAGTGACACCGGCGGTGACACAAAGATATCGCCTACGCCGTGAAGCGTCAGAAGACGCGATTGATTTCCTCTTCAATGGCTTTCTGAAGCTGGGGATCGTTCGGTACAACATCCGGCGCGAAGCGTTTCACGACTTTACCATCTCGAGCCACCAGGAATTTCTCAAAATTCCAAAGTACTTCCGGTGGAGAAGTAGGCGTTACACCAAACTCGACAAGGTGTTTGCGCAGCTCGGTGGTATCACCCGTGGTTTCAGGAGTACTCCGAATCAGGGCGCTATACAGAGGATGTTGTTCAGCGCCGGTAACCGCGATCTTCGCATACATCGGAAAGCTGACTCCAAAGCTGGTTTCGCAAAAGGAACGGATTTCCTGGTTTGATCCGGGCTCCTGACCCGCGAATTCGTTTGCCGGAAAGCCGCAGACCACGAAGCCTTTCTCGCGTCTCTCTTCGTAAAGCGTTTCGAGAGTCGCATACTGTGGCGTAAAACCGCATTGTGAAGCAACGTTGACGATCAGCAGGACCTTGCCGCGATGTTCTGCCAGCGAGGTGCGCGTTCCGTCGATTTTCTCGACAGGGATATCCAGGATGGGGATGGTTGCGCTCATAGGAGATTAGGGTCTCATAGCGTTATCGAGGCAGCAAGATGCTCTTTTGCTCCCCAAGAAGGTTTCGCAGGAGGGAGGGCTATTTCATAGCGCTCGACGGCGGTAATTTATCTTGTCGTACAGTTGGGTTCTGCACCGACGCCCTCCTTGCTAGGGGCATGTCATCGAAGCTCGGTTTCACTCTAACGGATTTTTCCGATCTGTTTTGTAACGCAAGTGTTTAATAAGCTTAGTCCGAGCGTGACGAGAGGCGGGGGTAGCAAGGCACAGGGGGAGGGGTACCCTAAGGAGACCTCCTCCCCACTTCGAAAACTGAGTCCTTGTCCTGACGTGTTCACAGCATGCACGGAAGATCCCGGCCCGATCATTCGGCTTTGAGCGCATCGACCGGATTGATCGCGGCGACACGGGAAGCCGGTAGAAAGCTTGCCAGCGCCGCTGCCGCCAGGAGGATCAATGGCACCGCTGCGAAACTGAAAGGATCCAGCGGGCTGACGCCGTACAATAGAGTCTTCATCAGCCGCGCGACTCCAGCCGCCGCCCCCAAACCAAGGACGATGCCTATCCCGGTGAGAGCCAAAGCGGCGCGCACTAACATCCATCGTAGCTCCGCTTTCTGGGCGCCAAGCGCCATGCGAATGCCGATCTCGCGCGTGCGCTGGGATACCGAGTAGGAGATCACCCCATAGATGCCGATGATGCCGAGTGCAAGAGCCATTGCGGCGGCGACTCCCAACATCACGAGTGTGAAGGAAGTGCGCGCCAGTGACTTCGAGTAGATCTCCTGCATGGTGCGCGGGGCGGCCACCGGCAGATCAGCATTGACGCTCCAAACGGACTGCTGGACCTCTTTGACGAAGGCTTCCGTTCCTGCTCGCTTACTACGAATGACGAAGGCGACCGAGCGGGGCGTGAAGGTTCCGAGCCAGGGATTGCGGATGATCGCCGGCCAATACACGATCGCCGGAGCTCTTTCATTGACGCCGTTGTAGCGCACGTTCTCGGCAACACCGATCACCTCACACCAGGGCTCGGAGGGGGCCTCCCGAACGCGTTTGCCAATGGCTTTCGCGGCGCTGCCCCATTCTTCCCGGGCAAGATTCTCGGAAACGATAGCCCGTGGCGCAATGTCGTAGATTTCTTTCCAGGTGAAATCGCGCCCCGCAATCAGATGTGTGCCGAGAGCCTGAAGGTAGCCCGGAGAGATGTAGTTGTAGAAGCGGAGCGGTGGATCTCCTGCATAGGTTTTTCCTTCCGCCTGAATGGCATTCCATCCGTGCATCGCATCTTCCATGGGGACGAGGAGGGCAAAACCCGCGGTGGTTACGCCGGGAACGGAGGCGAGCTTGTCGGCGATGTTGTTCTCGACACGGGCGACCGCGCGCGGATTGGCGATGGACGAGTCTGGAATCGCGATGCGCAGGGTTTGCAGCGCAGAGGCATCCGTAAATCCGGGATCGACCGCGCGCAGTTGCCGGAAGGTGCGGATCATCAGCACCGCGCAGACCAGAAGTACAACGGCCATCGCAACCTGGGCGATGATCAGAATGTTACGGGATCGGTGCCGCTCGCGGCTCGCACTGACAGTGCGTGTTGCGCCAAGACTCACAGTGGCACGACTCAAAGAGTACTTCCAGGCAGGAATCGAACCGAAGAACAGACCCGACAAGAGCGAGAGAACAAATGTAAAGAGAAGCGAACGCGCATCGAGAGAGATTTCGCTGATGCGCGGCAGATTCGCTGGGCCGATGGAAACCAGCAAGCGCAGGGCTATAGCAGCGACACCGATACCCATTATTCCGCCGAGGAGACCGAGCAGCGAGCTTTCAAAAAGCAGCTCGCGTGCGATCCGGCCCCGTCCCGCACCCAACGCTGCGCGGATAGAGAGCTCGAGTTGCCGGGCCTCGGCGCGAACCAGTAGCAGATTGGCTACATTGACGCAGGCGATCAACAGGACGATTCCAATGGTGCCCATCACAACCCAAAGAACACTGCCCACATTCCCAACGACCTCCTGTTTCAGGGAATGAAAATCCGGCGTGATCCTCCATTTGACGTACCAGTGCGAATCGCTTCCCGGGCCGTTCGAAAATGAATCCATCCAGACGGGGATCAAGCGCGCGATGTCGGCATTCGCCTGTGGGATCGTCACGCCGGGTTTGAGGCGCCCGATTCCCTGCAGTTCGAAGTCAGCCAATGGTTGTTTGTTGCGCTCGAACGCGAAGGGAACCATGACATCGAAGTCGTGGTCGACGACGCGGAAGCCGCGCGGCATGACACCAATAATCGTGCGCGCCTGGGAATCGATGACGATGGTGCGGCCGATGACGGAACGGTCGCCACCGAAGCGACGCTGCCAGTATCCATAGCTAACCATGACGTTCTTTGCGCCGTTCGGCGCTTGATCCGCCGCCGTCAGCTCCCGGCCAGTCAAGTGGGGAACACCGAGCGCTTCGAGAACCCCGTCGGTGACAAGGACGACATTCACTTGCTCAGGCTGAGCCAGTCCGGTGACGTTGGCCTTCTGGGATGTCCATGTTCCCAGCGATTGAAAGGTGCGGTTGCTCTCGCTGAAGGTGAAGTACATCGAGGCGGAGAGCGGCAGACCGTTCTGGAAGTCGGCGAGACCGGCTGCACCTGGGGCGTTGAGCCGTAGGGAGACAAGCTGGTCGGCACTCGGATAGGGGAGCGGTTGCAAAAGTACGCTGTTGACGACGCTGAAGACTGCGGTATTGGCGCCGATGCCGACCGCCAGTGTTAGCAGAACTGTAGTGGCAAAACCCGGTGACCTGCGCAAGCGCCGGAGAGCGAGTTTCAAGTCGGCCAGGAGGGATTCAAGCCGGGGCCACTGCCAGACCTCGCGGCTCCGTGTCTCCACAAGAGCTGGATTACCGAACGCGCGAAGGGCAGCCTCACGTGCCTGGGTTTGAGAGAGATTCTCCAGGCGCATGAGCTGCTCGGTTTTCTCTTCGATGTGCTGGCGCACCTCTTCACCCAATTCGTCGTTGAGACGCCGGCGACGGAAGATTCGTTCTATCCAGCTCATTGTTGACAGCTCTCTAAGAATTGGCCTCGCGCCTATTCGGTCCGAGCACCATCTGAATGCCATCGAGCATGCGGTCAAAGCGGGAGATCTCGCACTCCAGGTGGCGTAAGCCAGCTTTGGTGATCTCGTAGACACGCACGCGACGATTGGTCGATGACGAAACCGTCCACTCGGCCCTGACGAGCCTGGCTTTGAGCAACCGCTGCAGTGCCGGATACAGCGAGCCCTCTTCGACCTGAAGCATATTATTCGAACGTTGCTGGATGTGCTGCACTAGGGCATACCCGTGCGCCGCCTGGCGCCGGAGTGATTCCAGAATCATCATCTCTAGGGCGCCGGGAAACAGGTCCCGCGATGTGTTTTCCTTGTTCTGCATAAGGCATTTTGCAAACATGCCTAGAGTAAACTAGCCACAGTCGAGAGTCAAGATGTTCTCATTGTTCTCGTGCTTAGGCTGACTAGTGATATGGGCCGGACATGAGAAATCTACAAATCTTCAACGCGTGACTTGAATTCTGTTTTCCCGTTTGGTCCTGTTCTATCAAATCCCTGAACTCTGAGAGGCAGTTGTCGGCCGACATCCGTGAAGCGATAGACGCTTCGGATTTCCTCCTAAGCCTCCATACTCACGCTTCGTGTAGTTCTGTCTCGTATAACCGGACGCGCCGAATCCGCGCCGGGCAATACCATACATATGGTTGTGGACTCTAAGTTTTGGCGCGAAACGTCAAACACATGGGCCGTATTCCCGCCCCCGGCCAGAAGAACGATCGGCCTGCCAGAACCGCACCAATCGAGGACTTCCAACCGAACATCGACGCTTACAAATCGCGTGACGTTCGATGATGGGTCGTTCCAGGCGCTAGCGCTTTGTGAATAAAGAGGAACCGCGAGAAGAGCGAACAAAACAGAACCGATCCACTAATTGCAACGGGCACAGGGGCTATCCACTCCTTCATCTCTCCTACCTGCTATCGCGTTGCATTGTTCCCTTATTGCTTCGTCGGCCGGGTCGCCTCCATTTAATCGGTTGAATCAGGCCAGATCGTCGAGGCTGTAGAGCTGGGCACGTTCCCACTCAAATTCCCTTCTCAATGTCCCTGAAACCCCATATTCTCAAGGGCAGCGGAGACTCGGTAGACTGAAGTCAGAGATGAAAGCGAGCGATTCCAGTGCAATTGCGGTTCTGGCCGAAAAGCCTTCCGTGGCGCGGGACATTGCCCGTGTCCTTGGGGCCGACAAGCGAGGTGAAGGCTATCTTCATGGGAACGGTCATGTGGTCACCTGGGCGATAGGACATCTTGTATCGCTCGCGCAACCGCATGACATCGATCCTCAATGGCGACAATGGAGCTTCGATCGGCTGCCGATGTTGCCCGGCCATTGGCCCCTAGTTGTCTACGAGCGAACCAAAGACCAGTTTGAAGTTGTAAGGAAGATTCTGATCTCGCCTCGAGTATCGCGGATTGTCTGTGCCACCGATGCCGGCAGAGAAGGAGAGCTGATCTTCCGCTATATCTACGAGGCAGCTCAGAGCAAGAAGCCGGTAAGCCGACTTTGGATCTCCTCCCTGACTCCGGATGCCATCCGGAAGGGGTTCGACAAGCTTCGTCCTGGCAGTGAGTACGATCGATTGGCCGATGCGGCGCATGGAAGAAGTCGAGCCGATTGGCTCGTTGGCATGAATCTCTCGCGTGCGTATTCGCTGCTTTATCGTGAGCAGCTTTCTATCGGACGAGTGCAGACACCGACCTTGGCCATGCTTGTGGATCGCGAAGCAGCCCTCCGGCGCTTTGTCTCCGAAGACTACGTCGAAGTCGTCGCTAGGTTTCAGGGGCGGGATGACCCGGACAAGGGAAGCTATGAAGGGACCTGGTACCGTCCCAAAACGAGTTCGGCTAAGGAGAAAGACGCTCAGGCGAACATCACACGATTGCCTGCCGATGGCGAGGAAGCCGACAGGATCATCGTTCGGGCTCGTACCGGAGTAGCGGTCATCGAGTCAATTTCCTCAGAGACGCAGCGCATGCAACCACCCCTTCTCTATGACCTCACGGAGTTGCAACGACATTCCAATCGTCTGTTCGGTGTCAGCGCTCAAGAGACGCTTGACCTTGCCCAAGCTCTCTACGAACGGCACAAACTGATCAGCTACCCCAGGACGGACAGTCGGCATCTTTCAACAGACGTTGCCACCACCGTTGCCGGAATCGTAGCCGCAGTATCGGCAAATTATCCGAAGCAACTCGCTGCCGGAACCGGAGTGTGCACTCTGGGAAAGCGGTATGTCGACGACAGCAAAGTGAGCGATCACCACGCAATTGTTCCCACTGCCGTCTCCCCCGGCAGTGCCAATCTCACTGAGAAGGAACGCAAGATTTACGATCTTATCTGCCGCCGCTTTCTCATGATGTGGCATGAAGATTACCTGCAGGCCGTCACCACAGTGATCACTTCGATCACCCAGGAAAGTTTCGTGGACCACTATCGAACCACGGGAACCCTCGTAAAGCAGATGGGTTGGAAGGTCCTGGACATGGAGGCGGAAGGACGGAAGCGCGAGCCGAAAGGAGGTTCTGAGGAGAAAGATCAGGAGCAGGTCCTGCCGATCCATCTTGCCAAGGGACAACTTCAGAACGTCGCAGATATACAAGCGAAGAAAAAGAAAACCAAGCCCCCGAAGCGATTCACGGAGGGTACGCTCCTGACTGCGATGCAGACAGCAGGCCAAAGCCTGGACGAGAAAGAGCTATCCGAAGCGATGAAGGAAACTGGCCTCGGGACACCTGCCACACGGGCGGCCACGATCGAAGTGCTCTTGAAACGCGGATACATCGTCCGCGCGGGGAAGAGTTTGGTGGCCACAGAAAAGGGGATCCACCTCATAGAAGTCGTTCATCCTGAGGTCAAGAGTCCTGCAATGACTGGCCAGTGGGAATCATTTCTCAAGAAGATCCAGCACGGGGAATCTCAGCTTGAACCTTTCCTGAATGGCATCAGTCAGTATGTGCGTTCCGTTGTCAACAAGGTTCGTGAAACAACGCCGGTCCAACCATCCATGGCTGCCCCGACATCCGCCGAGGTCAATCATCGTCAAACTCTCCCGACCAAGACGCTCCTGAACAGCACGACTCTCAAGGAGCTTCTGCTGGAGGGGTTCGGCTTCTCCACGTTCCGGCCTAACCAGGAAGCTGTCTGTGAGGCGGTGGTTGGGGGGAAGGATGCGCTGCTCGTCATGCCGACCGGCTCGGGCAAGTCACTTTGCTACCAGTTGCCCGGATTGGCCCGCGGCGGGACCACTCTCGTGATCAGTCCACTGATTGCATTGATGGACGATCAGGTACTGAAGCTGAAGGAGCGCGGCTTCGCCGTTGAGTGCATCCATTCTGGGCGCGATCGTGATACATCCCGCCGTGTCTGTTCCGATTATCTTGGTGGCAAGTTACAGTTCCTCTTCATTGCACCGGAACGACTCCGCGTCGCAGGCTTTCCCGAGATGCTGGCCAAGCGCAAACCCTCTCTGATCGCAATCGATGAGGCGCACTGTATCTCGCAATGGGGCCACGACTTTCGGCCAGACTATCGGATGCTGAGTCACCATCTGCCAGGTCTTCGTCCTGCCCCGATCCTGGCACTCACGGCCACTGCGACGCCACTGGTCCAAAATGACATCGCAACTCAGCTCGGTTTAATCGAGGCCACGCACTTCATCCACGGTTTCCGTCGGGAAAACATCGGGATCGAGATCGTAGAAGTACTACCTTCCCAACGGCCACTCCTGGCGCGAGAGATATTACTCCAGGACAAGCATCGGCCCGCCATCGTGTACACGCCAACGCGTAAACAGGCGGAAGCCCTGGCGGAAGAATTGGCGGACCAGTTTTCCGTAGCCAGTTACCATGCCGGACTCGACGCCGAGCAGCGGCGGCGAGTGCAAGAAGAATTCATGGCCGGACAGCAGGACATCATGGTGGCAACCATCGCATTCGGAATGGGGATCGATAAGCCAGACGTCCGAACAGTGATTCACACCGCACTGCCGGGCAGCTTGGAAGGGTATTACCAAGAGATTGGCCGCGCTGGCCGCGACGGAAAACCGAGCCGAGCCATTCTCATGCACTCCTATGGAGATCGTCGTACCCATGATTTCTTCTTCAGTCGAGACTATCCGGATATTTCCCTTTTGGATCGGATGTTTGCAAAACTCCACGCTGAGCCCCAGGCAAAGGAAACACTCCGCAAAGCCCTGGCGATTGAGGAAGATCTTTTCGACAAGGCTCTCGAGAAACTTTGGATCCATAAAGGTGCCGTACTCGACTTTGCCGAAAATGTGGGTCAGGGCGAAAAGATATGGCGTACTTCCTACATCCAGCAACGCGAGCAGAAACGACAGCAAATCGATCAGATGATGCGCTTTGCGGAGAGCAATCAATGCCGCATGACATCGCTGGTCCGTCACTTTGGGGACACGACGGATAGCTCCATTCCTTGCGGCGTGTGCGATTTCTGTGCTCCAGCCAAGTGCGTTGCCCAGAGATTCCGAACGGCTACGGAAGAGGAGCGAACGGCTCTCCTTCGTGTATTGGGCAGCCTACAATCAGTCCACGCCAAGTCAACTGGCAAGCTGTATGCGGAGCTTTATCCAGGAAACGAGATCGGCCGAGACAATTTCGAGGAAATTCTCGGAGCGATGGCCCGGGCAGAGATCCTCACGTGTGCGGATGCTGTGTTCGAGAAACTAGGCAAACAGATCCCTTACCGCACCGTCAGTCTCACTCCAGCCGGGAGAAGTTTCAATCCGACTAAGCCCTTGGTCTTCGTCATGAAGAGTACGGCGAACCCTGTTTCCTCGAGTAAACGAAAGAAGAAATCCAGGAAGTCCAGGATATCTCCGCAAGCCGCCTCCCGGATCCAGCCCGTGCAGATGGGAACAGGAGCGGGTGCATCCGATGCGAAGAGCCAGACTAGTGTCGAGCAGGCTTTAAGAAGTTGGCGATTGAGCGAGGCGAGGCATAGAAACATCCCGGCATTTCGGATCTTTGGCGATCAGGCGCTGCGAAGCATCGTTGCGACCTGTCCGCAAACCGACGCGGAGTTATTGGCATTGCCTGGCATCGGACTGAGCATTGTGAAGAAATATGGCCCACAGATCTTTCGTTTGATTGCAAGCTCGACGTGACAATTGCGTCGGGGAGAACTTGAGCAAATTCAGTTTCTTTTTCGCCACGTGTCGATTCAGACGGCGGAGCGCTACCTGGGGTGCAAGGAGCGGTCAATGATCGAATTGGAATCGAGTCCAATAGTTGAGGTGGCGCGGCGGAGAAAGCGCAAAGGGAAGAGTAGGCGACAAACCACCCGGAACCATGAAAATGCGATAGCAGTCGGGTGGTAGATGAGCGCCATTCCTTCGTTTGCCGTCTAACATCGTCTTTGCCCTGCCTTCCCCCGCACGGCACGCTACAATTCCGGAGCAGAACCGACCTCTGCGGTACCTTTGTCTATTGATGAGGCGAGCACCTGAAAGCACCCGCGGTCGTTGAACGCTTAGTCGTCGTCCTTGTCCCAAACCTCCAAGCAGCTGACCTCGAAGCGCCTCCTTAGCACATAGCATGCCGCTGCCCTGCCCATCACGTTGCCCTGCAGAACCGAGTGCCGGTAGTGCATGCCTCCGAAGATGCGTGCCATGTCCACTTCGATCACCACATCGCTGAAGCGCGCGAAGTTGTGAGTCGTCGACGTCACACTGCTTGTCACCTGGTAATGAACGTGGTCCCGATGGAAAAACGCCTGGAGCGCGGCCGCCAGCGCCTCGCTTCCGCACCCATGAGCAGCCGGATACTCCGGGTGTCCGGGCGTAGTGTCGAGTGGCAGCCAGTTTGGATCGGGCACCGAATCGGGGTTCCCGTCCGTATCCGCATCATGAATGGCCGTGTACGGACGCCAGCACGCGTAGTGATACTTGGCGTTGAAGCAGGCCACTTCCGCATCCGCGAGGCTCACGTCCTGCATCGCCGCCAGTCGCGCCGCTTCCACAACATTGAGGTGATGCTCGGCAATCAGTAATCGCACCGCCTGGCTGAACTGAATGCCGGGATGAGCAGCCCCAGAACTGGTCCATTTCGGTCTGCTTCGGCGTGCGAAGGCTTCCATTCAGCGCTCCATAATCCTTTGTCAGGTTATAGTCGTCGGCCCATGGCTTGCTCGTCAGCGACGGAGGCGGGTTGATCCTGTCGAGAAAGTCTGACGCGTCCTGGTAGGTGAACGGCGTAAAGGAAGCCATCCACGGCGTAACCGGCCGCGGAAACGGCCTCTGCGGTCTCTTTGCCCCAAAATGGCACCTCCTCGGCCGGCATTCCGCTTTAGGAAGTAAGGGCAGGAATTTCAACAAATCGGGAGGCCTTCCATGTCACGAGTGAGCGGGCACTATTGGCTCAGAATCTGTCAACACAAACAAAGGCAATTGAAGACGACTAACTAACACGCGCTACCTTCTGAAACGAAGTGATCGTTATGCGCACTATTTAGTCGGAAGACGAACAGGTTACTCAAAACAGTTACTCCTATTCGTCCGCGATCGACACACACCTACAACGGAATCCCTGAGGAGAGAAATATGCGATATCGCCATTCGTCAAGTCCTGGGACCTGTATTTGCACAGTGACCTGCCTCATGCTCGTAGTGGGCTCGGCATTCGTTGCTCGGCCTGCATGGTCTCAAGTTTCGTACACCACTTCAGCATCGACAACGTTCAAGCCGCACACGCCGCTTGCCGTTCACAGCGGCGCCGCGGCGCCCATGGGACATTACGAGGCCAATCAGATGATTCGCCTGACTCTGGGCTTGCAGCCGCCTCACCTGGCCGAGGAGCGGCAGTTCCTCGAGAACCTGCAGAGCCAGGGCAAGACCGGGAACCGCCAGTACCTCAGTGCCAAAGAATGGACAGCACGGTTCGACCCCTCCGTCGAAGACGAGAAGGCGGTTCTGGACTGGGCGCAGGGCCAGGGCTTCACGGTGGTGCAACGTTACCCCAACCGCCTGGTTGTAGAAGTGGAGGCCCCAGCATCCACGATCGAACGAGCGCTCAACGTCACGATCAACCGATATCAGTTAGGAGCGGAAACCTATTTCTCCAACGATCGCGACCCTCAGATTCCTTCGAATCTGGTCAACATCCTTCACTCCATTGGGGGTCTCAACAATATGGAGAGACTGCACCCGGCCAGCAAGAATATGAAAGAGCCGCCTTTCGTCAACTACGCGCCCGGCGCGGTCAGTCGTGGGCCCTCTATGCATGACAACGGCGACCGCACAAAGTTGCCGCAATTACAGACCCCGACACAGAGCAACGGAGTGAGTCCCAACTACACGAGCGGCGCACCGTATGATCCGCAGGATATGTACAGCGTGGCCGCTTACTCTGTGTATGCGCTCACCAACCTGGGGCACTGCTGCAACCCGACGGGCAATGCCGGCGGCTCACCGCCCGAAACGAGTATCGCTATTGCCTCCTTCGGCACTCAGCAGGCGAGCGATATCGCGGGTTTTCACGCCCAATATCCATATCTGGCCTACGACATCTCATGGATCTATCCCTCTGGAACGCCCTCCTGCTGCGACGGAGAGGGAACCATGGACATGGAGTGGTCCACCGCCATGGCCAACAGCTTCGGCAGCTATCTCGACACGGCCCACGTTTATATGTATGACGGCGTCAGCTACAGCTTCGGCAACGCCGTCGCTGTGTACAACCGGATGCTGACCGATGGCTTAGCACGCAATTTCAGCACAAGCTGGGGTTGTGAAGAGGTGATCAGCGGCAGTCAGGGGTGCTATGACGAACCTGATGCGGATACTGCGGACGCCGTTTTCGCCTCAATGACAGGGCAGGGGTGGTCGTTGACCGCGGCTACGGGCGATCAAGGAGCCAGTGCCGGCTGCGACTTCTTCGGGGCGCCGGCGACGGCCGTGCAGTTCCCGGGCTCAGATCCTTTCATCGTGGGTGCCGGAGGCACTACACACTACATGTTTACCGAGGGTGGCAATACGGCACCAAGCTTCGCTGGATTCACGGCATGGACTGGCGGTCCGGATGGCTGCGACACGAATGACGGCGGAAGCACTGGCGGCTACAGTACCTTCTTTTCGACACCCAGCTACCAGAGTTCCCTCGGCATAGGCAGCCGCGGCGTCCCTGACATCGCGCTCAATGCCGATTGGTTCAACACACCACAGAACCTCTACTTCGAGGGCTCTTTGAGCGGCAACGGAGGTACGAGCATTGTGGCGCCGGAAACGGTTGGGTTCTTCGCGCAGGAAAACGCCTACCTGCTTTCCCTGGGGAACATCTGCGGCTCCGGCTCTTCTTCCTGCGCGCCGCTGGGTGCTGTAAATCCCCTATTATACGAGGAAGGCATCGACAAGTTTGCTCCCCATTCCCCTTTCTATTTTGTGTCCGGCTGCAACAACAACGACATAACTTCGGCATACGGCTTGGGTTACTACTGCATGCCGGGGTCCCCCGGTTGGGGGCCTGTCACCGGCTGGGGTGAATACAATTTTCTGCAACTGGCCTGGGCCATTAACTGGCTTCACGTGCCGGGCTTCAGCGAACCCGTGGTCAATTTCTCCGGGCCAACGACCAACACCTGGTACAACTCTGACGCAGAAGTAACCTGGACGGTAAGTGCGCCGGCGGCAAATTCCTACCCGTCACCCGGGACTTCCGGATTCGCCCAGAATTGGGATTCCGACCCCGGTAACCCGACGAGCGAGGTCTCACCCGGCATCCCGGAGAGCACCTGCGTAGGTTATCCTTGCGTTCCTTATAACGCGTTCTATAACGGTCCGCAGTATGCCAACGCCACCAGCGGTTGCCTCGATTTCACTGGAAACTTCTGCGCGGGCAGCATCGGAGGCGCCCAGGGCTGGCATACCGTCCACGTTCGCGCCTGGGGCAATGAGGGTGAGAACGCTGGAGACTACACCTACGGCCCGTTAGGGTACGACACCATTCCGCCGGTGACTACTGCCTCCCTGAGCGGTACTCTTATAAGTGGAACGACTTACAAGAGTGCGGTGCGGGTCACCCTCTCAGCGAGCGACCCTGGTGCTCCAACAACAGGGAGTGGTGTTGCCACCACCTACTACGCGCTGAACAGCGGTGGCAATCAAACCTACACCGGCCCCTTCACTTTGGGACATACGGGTAGCTATACCGTCCATTTCCACAGCGTAGACAAGGCCGGTAATGTCGAAACTGCGAAGACTATCAGCTTCACAACCAGTCCGGTGCTGAGCCTGTCTCCTTCAAGTCTTGCGTTCGGTAATGAAGTCTTGGGGACGACCAGCGCTGGAAAAAGCGTAACAGTTACCAATATCACCTCTTCGGCGGTGCCAGTCTCGTTGGTCAGCCCGAGTGGCGACTTTGCGGTCTCTTCGAATACGTGCGGTTCATCATTGGCAGGCGGCGCGCATTGCATAGTCACCGTAACCTACAAACCCTCAACCCTGGGCGCGGTGGCGGGAGACCTGACGATTACCTATGTCGGCGTCGGCTCACCAGACCGGCTTGGCCTGTCCGGCACCGGGCTGGCTCCGCTCACAGCTACTCCGGCCGGTCTTGCGTTCGGCACAGTCACAGTGGGCAGCACCAGCGCAGCCCAGATCGTAACCCTGAAGAACGACAATCCGAGTACGGCCTTGAGCATAAAGTTCTCGGGTGTCGGCGACTATACAGTCACCGCTGGCGGTGGAACTCCTTGCGGAGCATCGCTTGCGGCTGCAGCAAGCTGCACCCTCAGCGTGACCTTCACACCTCACCAGAATGGAAGCATTGAAGGCGCGGTGACGGTCACGGATGGCCTTTCCCTGAGCCCGCTCGTTGTTGCGCTGAGCGGGAATGGTACGGGAGGTGCAACCTCGCCATTGAGCTTTAGCCCAACCTCTCTCGCCTATGGAAATGCAGTCGTGGGCACGAACACCGCGAAGGCGGTGGTCGTAAAAAACACCAGCGCGTCAAACGTGAGTATCAGCAAGGTTTCAGCCAGCGGCGACTACAGCGCATCTGGCTGCGTCACAACCTTACTCCCACTCGCTACCTGCACGTTGACTGTTACCTTCACTCCATCGACCACAGGAGCGATAAGTGGGGCAATTGCACTGGCCAATGGCACGATCGTCAGCCCCGATGTTTTGAACGCTACGGGCGTGGGAATCCTGCCGTTGGCTGTCAGCCCAACGAGCGTGAATTTTGGAAACGTGACGGTGGGCAACACGAGCGGCTCCACTGCAATAACCCTATCGAATAAGACCGCAGCATCGATGAGCATCGGGTTTATTGCCAGTGGAGATTTTTCTGCCACGGCCGGCGGTGGAACTCCTTGCGGTGCTTCATTGGCAGCAGGCGCGAGCTGCACGTTTGTCGTGACGTTCTCGCCCACAACGACTGGAGCGGTGACCGGCGTGGCAACGGTGACCTACGCCGGCAAATTCAGTCCCCAGGAGGTGAAGCTCAGCGGCACAGGGCAATAGCGCGTCCACAGTTACCGACTGTGACGCGTATTGCGAAGCCGAAGGGGGCAGCTACCACTGCCCTCTTCGGTTTGCTGCTTTGTCTGCTATATAGTTGGCAGAACGCGGTGTCACACAGTTGTTCTGTCGGTCCATTTTCCGGACCCATCAACCATACCAGTTGGTCTCGCTCCCACGGGTAGAGAATTTGCCGGGCACCCCACCACCCCCGTCGCATGACCCGATCGCAATTCAATTCGACTCAGGTAGAATTACGCAGACCATACAGCGGAGGCGTGAAATGCGCATGGCGCGACTAATGACCGGCCTCATTCTGGCGCTTGTTTGCGTCTATTTGCCGGCGCAGCCATCAGAGCAAAAAATAGCCGCAACCGGTAAGCTCGTCCGAGCAATGGCCATCGGAGGAGGATCGATAGGCTGGATCCTTGAACTCGAATCCGCGGTCACTATCGATGGTAAGCCGTGGAATTCGATTCTAGTTAGTTATCGCGAGACCGAAAAATTGGAGAAACTGGAAAACGCACGTGTGCGCGTCACTGGTAAAATCGAACATCGAACCGACGTGGAGAAGGGTGAGCACCTTGTCCTAGATATTTCCTCGATAAAAGAAGCCAAAGTTACAGCCCAACCAGCACCAGCGCAACCGGCTTCCCTACAAAAAATAGCCGTAACCGGTAAACTCGTCCGAGCAATGGCCATCGGAGGAGAATCGACAGGCTGGATTCTTGAACTCGAATCCGCGGTCACTATCAACGGTAAGCCGGTGAATTCGATTCAAGTGAGTTATCGAAAAACCGAAAAATTGGAAAGATTGGAAAACGCACGTGTGAAGGTCACTGGTCAAATCACCCATCGACACGGGGTGGAGACGGGTGAGCAGCTCGTCCTTGATGTTTCCTCGATAAAAGAAACCAAAGCCACAGCCCAACCAGCAGCAGCGCAACCGGGGCTTCCTTCGCCTTTCAAATAGCGAATGGACCATGGAGGAGTAACCGTCGGTTGTGACCGGTTGCCCCGATTTGGCCAGTGGTCGGAACGACTCGACCGTGCTTGTCATGCAGAAGGAGATATCCGAGTCGTACGCTTACGCTCAACTTCAACACCCTGGTCTTTTCCAAACGTAAGATCGTTGACACGATCATCTGGTTTCCCTGCAGCTCACCGTACCGTGATCGAGATGGTTGTGGTCGTACTCGTAACCCCGTCGCGTTGCCGGTAATGGTCACTGCATATACGCGCCCGGCGTGATTCCGAGGGTTGCCTTTGTTAACCTCCCCCTCCGCTGCCACCGCACCCAAATCCCCCCCGGATCAGAAGATAAAGTAGCACTAGCGTTGTGAACATTTTGAATGAGTTACGCCGTGTCCTCACGCCGAAAATCAGGATGCATACCAACACTGTTCCGCCGGCGGTCTTCCACGCGGTCGGCCGATTTTCGAACCTCCGGAAAAGTTTTCGGTAGGTTCGACCTCACTTGAGGCCACGCACTTCCGATATTAAGGCGTATCTGAGTTCCGGACCTGTGTCGGCAGACGCGGCTGGTAACGATACGAGTACATTGAGCGGCACGCTTGAAAACATGCCCATCTTGGCGCCTGTTCCATCAGGACCCACTGGCCAAAACTGAGCCGCTTGTCAGTTAACTGGCTGAAGCTTCAGCTGATCGTCTGCATGGATCTTCGATGCAAGATCGGTTTGGCGCTTTGCCTCGTCCTCCTGGCCAACCTTGCGATAGGCCTGGGCGAGTAAAGCGTGAGTGATGAAATTACCCGGGTCCATTTTTTCTGCATGCCTCAAGTACATGATCGAAGTCTGCGGGTCCTGTCGGCGTAAGAGCACCTTCCCCATCTGGATGAAGGGCCCAGTGCTTGAAGTATCTAGCGAGATAGCCTTGGTCAGCGCTTCCTGCGCCTCCTGAAGTTTTCCCGCTCTAACATAGACATCTCCCAAGCGGTCGTATGTCGCGGCGTAGCCTGGATTGATTCGAAGCTCTTGCTCAAACTCCTCCGTTGCGTGATCGACGTCGGATTTGAAGAGGTAGACCTCGCCGAGCATGAAGTGCGCGAGCGGTAGATTAGCGGAAATCTGAAGAGCTTTGCGTGCCTGGTCGGCTGCGAGCTCCGGAAGATTCGCGCGCATAAGCATGTTGCCCATCAGAATATAGGCGGAAGCAGAGTCAGGGGCGACCTTGAATTCCATCGCGAAAGCGCGGCGAGCATCGTCGTAGCGTTGCGAGTTCATGTAGCAAAGGCCGAGAACATAATTTGAATCGGCATTCGCGTTCGGCGTCCACTGACGGACGCGCTCGAGAAATGGAATGGCCGCCGCCGGTTGGCCAAGACGATAAAAGGAGAGACCTTCCATCTGAACAGACTCGACATCTGAAGGATCTTCCTGAATAGCCTCGGCGAATGCGCGTTGGGCCTCTACGAGCTTCCCGGTGCGGTAGTACGCGACTCCAAACTCGTGCTGCAAACCTTTGACCGGTGGTTGAATGGCGGCTAACTTCTGCAGCATGGCGAATGCCTCTGCTGTCTTGCCTTGTTCGAGATACTCATGCGCATGGGCGAGAGATGGCTGAGAAGTTTCGGGCGACGGGGTCTGGCTCCACGCTGTTGAGGCCAGAAGAGCCACAAAAAGCGACAGCATACGCATTACACTTTAGTATATTGCGAGACGAAAAAGCATGACTGCGGGAATCCGCTGTACAACCCCGTTTCAGAGTCTCTGGTACTCTGTGATCTTTGCGCTCGGAGCAGCTTGCACCGCACAAGGTCCAGACAACAAGCCTGCAAAGCCGCTAATTCATCCCTATCCGGCAAG
Organism: Silvibacterium sp.; assembly: GCA_049588475.1. Taxonomy (GTDB): domain Bacteria; phylum Acidobacteriota; class Terriglobia; order Terriglobales; family Acidobacteriaceae; genus Silvibacterium. The sequence continues at coordinate 44,830 of JBAVYX010000342.1, forward strand.
CTCTGGCCATCCGGGGCCGGCCTGGTTTGTCAACGTGGCGCCGGAAGCCGGGCTGAAGATGCAAAATGTGAATGGAGAAGCGGACACGAAAAAGTACATCATTGAGACTACGGGGAGCGGAGTTGCCATCATTGATTATGACCGTGACGGCTGGCCGGACATCCTCCTCCTCAATGGCAAATTACTGGATGGGGCTGTCTCCACAGAACCATCGCCCGTCAGCCATCTCTACCACAACAATCATGACGGTACCTTTAAGGATGTAACCGCTACATCGGGCCTGAGTGCATCTGGGTGGGCGCAAGGTGTTTGCGTGGGAGATTATGACAACGACGGGTACGATGATCTCTATGTCACCTACTACGGAAAGAACAAACTCTACCATAACGAGCGAAACGGCACGTTTAGGGAGGTCGCCGAACGGGCGGGTGTCGCGGGTGACGGAAAGCAATGGGGCACTGGTTGCGCTTTTGTCGACTACGATCGCGACGGAAAGCTTGACCTGATGGTGGCGAACTACGTCCAGTTGGACATAAAAACTGTGCCAAAACCCGGCGAAGGCATGACCTGCATTTGGAAGGGCACTCCGGTGATGTGTGGTCCTCGCGGGCTCCCGTACACCACGAATATCCTCTACCGCAATCTGGGCGACGGAAAGTTTCAGGATGTGAGCAAGGCAAGTGGCATCACGACGACGAATGGGCATTACTGCCTCAGCGTTTCCACGCTTGACTACGATCGTGACGGATGGCCGGACATTTATGTCGCCTGCGATAGTACCCCCAGCATTCTCTATCGAAACAATAAAGATGGCACGTTCACCGATGTGGCTGCCGATGCCGGCGTGGCCTATGACGAGGATGGTCGCGAGCAGGCCGGCATGGGTTCGGCTGTGGGCGACTATGATGGGGACGGCTGGCTCGACATCTTCAAAACAAACTTCTCGGATGATACATCCTCGCTCTACCATAACAGCGGAGATGGGACATTTACCTCCACGATCTCGGACGCCGGACTCGGGCTGAATACGCAGTATCTCGGCTGGGGCACGATCTTTATCGACATCGACAATAGCGGTTGGCCCAGCATTCTGATCGCCAACGGGCATGTCTATCCAGAGGTGGATTCGGCACATCTCGGTGCGTCGTATAAAGAGCCGCGATTGCTCTATCAGAATTTGAGCAACGGCAAATTCAAAGACATCAGTAAATCCGCGGGCCCCGGCCTCACCGAGCCCGCATCGAGTCGAGGCCTGGCGATCGCGGATTTCTGGAATGAGGGACGGCTATCGGCAGTGGTGAACAACATCGACGAGAAGCCGATTTTACTAGTGAACGTCGCCTCCAATTCAAATCATTGGTTGGGTGTGATGACGCAAGGGACGCGGTCGAACCGTGACGGAATTGGCGCACGAATAACCGTGTTCGCAGGCGGACGCAAATGGGTCCAGGAGGTGCGTAGTGGATCGAGCTACATATCGAGCAGTGATCTTCGATTACACTTCGGGTTAGGTTCCAGCACCGCAGTTGACCACATCGAAGTTTTATGGCCGAGTGGACGGGAAGAAAACTTCGCTGCACCCGGCCTGGATCGATTCGTCACGCTGGTAGAGGGCAGCGGGTCAAAGAAAGATCTGGGCAAGTAGAGTCTCCGGTTCAGTGCAAGGCGGGGAGATGCTGTTGAAGTCTGCGGCATGTTTCTCGCATTAATTGTTCCACTATCGCTGGCCGCGCGCGAGCCGACTCAGGAAGGAGAATTCGAGAGTGTCTCCATGGGAGGCATTCGACCCTGAAGCATGGAACGGAATCGTATTTGAGTCCAACGCAGATGGGCAGCGACTGCACTTTGCCATTCGGATAGGCTCTCGAGGACCAGCAACTTTCTAGATGGAAATCGCATCTTTAGTGCGGTGAGTTTAGGTGGATCCCATGCGCCAGACGGATCTTACTCTCAGCTTGGCTGGCGGCACTATCGGCGCGCCGCAACTATCACGTTGGAGTGGTCACGCAGTGACAAAAGGACTGTCGTGGAGAGGCTCAAGGCGGCGCCGGATGTCAGCTTGTGTTGGAAGCCTATTCACCAGACTCTCGACCCTTCACAGGCGCTTATGGGCATAAGTGGCGACGGCAATCATATCATCGGGGAAAACCATGCGGATGATGTCCTCAAGTCCACGGTGCATTTGATAGTTGCCGTTGACCCCCCTGTGGTCGGTGCTGGGACGTTTCTAGCTTAACTCAGTTGGAGCAGTCATGGATGCTAGTCAATTAGCGAACAGCGGCGCCCAAAATAACAGCGGAGCAGCTGGTCTTTAATTTGTGGCTGCCGCGGACTCTACCTCTCATTTTGTAGCAACTATCCGTTGGGACTTGGACCAGTTGGCGGGACATGCCCATGAACTATTCAACTTAGGACAGATCGACACGGTTCTTGATCAGAAGGCGGATGACTATGGGGACAGTCGGCCCCACATCCAGGGTTTGTTTGCGGGTACGCCTGAGGCAATTGGTAATTCCATGTTCTGGAATAGCCTATGTCCATTCGCTTGGCTTGGAGTTCCCTAGTATCAGCCGCACTTGGGCTCATAGTTTTGGTGGGTAATGAGACTGTTTTTTTTGGCTCCCTGCCAACCAAGTCGAAGACGGTGCGCAAACATCTGCCTCGGTACGCGCCATTCTCCTGGCTCAATCCCCTAGCGGAGTTGTCCCAAACGTTGACGTCGCCACTAGCCCCAGCCTTTTGTCGGGTCTTACATCGTCTGGAAAAATTACGAACGAAATCCCGACCACGAACTCTTGAAGTGGAACATACCCAAGACTCAAGAAATGGAGAAATGGCACGAATGGTGGTTTAGGAACCGCGGCGACGGACAATCCTGGCGACATGGACACGACAATAGCTTACTCGAGTGGGGCCGTGATAGAGGGTCGACCTTTTCAGTGGGCGGACGCGGATTTCTTCAACAGGCGCAACGGGAGACCGGATGGACGATAGTCCGATGAATGACGACAACTACAACCCGGATACATACACAATGGAGCTTGACGACGTATGGCTCAACTCGTATATGCGCTCGATTCGGAATGCCTAGCTAAGATCGCAACCATTCTCGAAGATCAGGCCGACAGTCAGCGTTTTACTGCCGACTACGAACGAATCAGTGGTTTAGTGCTCCCATGCTTTTGGAACTAGAAGGATCTACCTCATCACAAGGTTGGAAATCTACCTTTGACTTATATCAAACCTACGGTTCATAGGAACGCACGAAGGTACTTTCCTAGCCAAAGCTTACATTTACCACGTATATGTCATCATTCGTCACTTAAGAACGCAGTTTGTCACGCTTTCTGAAACCCGTATCAAAAGGCCATCGATTATTCAGAATTCGGGAGATACTCCCCATCGGTTTTTGTCTAAGAGATATTTATGCGTTGTTTGTCACATAGATAGTCAAGATTCCGGTATGGCTATCCGCTTGCATGATCTGTTTCTAGGGTAAGAGGCCAGTGACGCCACGCCGGGCGCGAGAGGAACACGGCTACGCAGCTTCTGCAGGCAGATCCAGCGCGGATCGCTCGTGAGAGCGCAGCCGAGAGCTAACGATTGCGCCCCGTTTCCCGCTTTGCGCAGACCCCTACCCGCAAGGTTCTAAGAAGGCAACATGGGGAAGCAAATGGGATCGATCCGAGCCGCATGGAACGCCGCGATATTGGCGAGCCACAATGCCGTTGGACAAGGCTTCACAACGGGATCGATCGCCGGCACGATTGCCGACCAGCAAGGCGCCGTGGTGCCGCAGGCTGCGATTACCGCGGTGGAAACCGCAAGCCATGCCACGTTCAAGACAGTGAGCGGAGCCGACAGCTCGAGCAGTCGCTATCCGAGCCTAGGGTTTCCAGTTTCGAGTCCTATAAAAACCAGACCGAATACACCCTGGTTGACTGCAGGGGGTGTGCAATGACAAGACACATTGACTTGAAGACGTCGGCAATTCGGACCTCTTACAGGTTGCAAATTAGCTTCACTTTTCCAGGAGTTTAGGAGGCAGTTTATGAACACATCACATCACGAAAAAGACTCGTCGAGAAGGAGCACCAGCCCTGGCCGATTTTTACGGATGCTCGGGGCCCTGCTATTGGGGTCGTTTGCCAGTATTGTCCCGGCTGGTGCTCAGGCCGTTTATGGATCGATCTTTGGCACGGTCACCGATAATACGGGTGCCGTTGTTCCCGGCTCGACCATCACCGTGACGGATGTGAGCAAGGGTACATCAGTGACTACCGAGACCAACAGCAGCGGCTTCTACACAGTCCAGCACCTCATCCCGGATAGCTACCGCGTCGAGGCACAGGCGACTGGATTCAGCAAAAGTACCGCGGACAATGTCATCGTCTATGCTGATACTTCTCCGAAAGTCGACATTCAACTTAGGGTCGGTGCGGTTTCCAACACGGTCACTGTGTCCGCAAACACTCCTTTGCTGCAAACGGATCGCGCCGATGTCAGCACAATTCTGAATGCCCGGGCGATCGAGAATCTTCCGAATCTGAATCGCAACTTTACTGCCTTTGAGCTGCTGACTCCCGGTACCACTTATATCGGCTGGAATGTGGGCGAAGCCAACAATCCCCAGCGCAGCCAACAGATCGAGGTAAATGGTCAACTGCCATTCGCCACGGGATACGAGCTGGATGGCACCGATAATCAGGATCCGATCATCGGCGTCGCCGTCATTAACCCAAACCTTGACGCGGTATCTGAGCAGAAAGTCACCTCACAGAACTATGACGCGGAGCTTGGGAAAGCTGTGGCCGGGCTAGTGACTGCTCAGACCAAGTCGGGCAGCAATGCGTTCCACGGTTCGGCATTCTGGTATCGTCGTTCAGACGCACAGCAGGCGCGCGATCCCTTTGCGGAAGCTACCATCGACCCATTAACAGGGCGCTATATCGCACCTAACCTCCATAACCAGTTTGGCGGATCCGTTGGCGGTCCGATCATCAAAGACAAGGTGTTTTTCTTCGGCGACTATTCTGGCCTCCGCGAGAAGACCGGATCCGCGGTGCTCACCACAGTCCCCACCTCCTTGGCAAAGAGCACCTGCACGTCAGGTGGAGACTGTAACCTGAGTGAGTATCTTCAGGGCGGCCAAGGTCAGATCTTCGATCCAGCAACCAACGAGACTTCGCTTTCCGGCCGCACTCCGTTTCCCGGCAACATCATCCCGGCGGGCCGTCTCTCCATCCCGTCCGTCAACTTGTTCAAGGACCTCCCAGCCCCCAACGTCTCCGGCGCCGGCATCGTCAATAATTTCTCAGCCTCCGGTTCCGGCATCTTCAACACCAATCAGTTTGACGTTCGTGGCGACACCACGCCTACCCACAAGCTGCACTTATTTGGCCGGTATACTTACTTCGGTTCATCCTTGTCGGGCCCCCCTTACTTTGGCGCAGCCGGTGGCCCAGGTTTCGGAGCCGGCGGATTCGCCGGGACCGTTGATTCGCGCTATCAGAGCGTGGCTTCAGGAGGCGACTACGTCGTTTCACCGAAGTGGCTCACCGATTTCCGCTTCGGCTACTACCGGATCCACCTCGACGAGAATGGCCCTAACTTTGATCAAGCCTTGGGGAATGAACTCGGCATTCCCAACGCCAACGTAGGCGACCTTACACTCAACGGAGGTCTGCCACAGTTCAACATCGATATCCCAAGCAACGGGACAAACGGCGGCGGTAGCATTCAATATGGCACATCAGCTGCGCAGTTTCTCCAGAATTCGAGCCAGTATCAGCTGGTAAATAACTGGTCGCATACAGTTGGGAATCACAACATCAAGTTCGGCGTAGATGGACGTTATGGTTTGAACCACCTGATCGGATTGGATAACAATAACCTGCGATCCGGCAACTATCATTTTTCGGAGACGCGCACAGCGGGTGTCCTTGACCCCGCAACTGGATCCACCTCTTCGGGTCTCGGCTTCGCCACGTTTCTGCTCGGCGATGCCACTGCCTTCCAGCGAACGCAAACGCAGAACACCAATGCACAGGAGCGTCAGAAACGCTTCTTCAGCTACGCTCAGGACCAGTGGCGCGCAACACAAAAGCTCTCTCTCAATTACGGTCTTCGGTGGGAATGGTATTTCCCTGAAACTGTCAACGGCAAGGGTCAGGGCGGTTTGCTCGACCTGAATACCGGAAACATCCGGATCGCCGGCTACGGTCCTTATGCGACGAACCTCAACGTCCAGATGAACTGGACGCATTTCGCTCCGCGCTTTGCCATAATCTATCAGGCAACACCCAAGACAGTGGTACGTGCTGGTTACGGGCGTGTCTTTGGTCAGGGATGGTCGGGTAACACTTACGGAGAAGTACTTACATTTTCCTATCCAACGCAGGTTTCGCAGAATCTGAACCCGGTGACGAATGCTGCCGCGGTATTCAACCTTGAGCAGGGCCCCCCCTCGTTCACTTTTGCACCTATTCCTGCCAGTGGAGACTACCCGCTGCCCAACGGTATCAGTGTGCCAACTCGCCCCCTGACCGTTCGCATTCCCACGCTCGATGCCTGGAATGTTACCCTCCAGCAGGAAATCACGCCGACCATGGCTTTTCAAATTTCCTACGTGGCTAGCCACGCCATCCATAACATGTTCGATTCCTCCAACCAGTTCGACCCCAATCAGGCGACCATTGCGGGATTCAATCAGATCAATAACCTCAATCCCTCGCCTGTTTGCCCTGGATATAACGCAAATCCCGTACTCAATCAATGCCTGTTCACCACCAATGACCGCCAGCCATACTTCAATGGCGACGCGCAGCGGTTGGGCGTGGGGTTTGGACAGCCTTTCGGTTGGACACAGAGTCTGCGCTACAACATCAATGAGGCAACCTCTGACTACCAAGCACTACAAGCCCGGATCGAAAAGCGTTACAGCAATGGCCTTCAGTTCCTGGCTCACTACACCTGGTCTCGCGCCCAAACCCACGAGTCCTACTATTTCGCCATCAATCCGCGCGTAGGCTGGGGCCCCAGCTACTACAACCGTCCCAACGCGTTCGTGCTCGCCGGAAACTGGGACCTGCCCTTCGGCAGAGGCAAGGCTATCGGAAGCGATGTTTCGGGCTGGGTAAACCAGATTATCGGCGGGTGGGCGCTGAACGGGACCTTCACCTGGGAGAATGGGCTCCCCTTTACCCCCAGTTACACAAGTTGCGGAGCGGATAACGATCTGGGCATCTGCTTCCTGAATCGTACGGGGGCGAGCCTCAATCAAAGTGCAGGCCCGCTGAATCCAGTGACCCACCAGGTCAAGTACTTCACACCTTCTCCTTTCGTGCTGCAGTCGAGTGGGCCGCAATCGACATTTGGCCCGTTTAGTCGCCCCGCCGAAGGTACGTTCGGAAATGTGGGACGCAACTCATATTTCGGACCGGGCTTAGTCAGTTCAGACGTCTCGGTCGCAAAGACATTCCACCTTAGGGAAAGTCTCACGTTCCAAATGCGTGCAGAAGCTTTCAACGTCTTTAACCATGTCAATCTCGGTCAACCGGACTCATGCTTTGATTGCCAGGATGGCAATGCCGGTACTATCTCGAGCATAGTCGCCACACAGGATGGCAGCTCGATGCGCCGCATGCAGTTTGCGGCGCGCTTCCAATTCTAAACTTCTGACCTGTTGGGGATGACGGGTTCGCCATCCCCCGAGCATCAGTACCGGTCTGTGACCGCATGACAAAATCCGGCTCTTTTTTCACAGACGAAAGCGTGTGGCCGGGTACCAGGCAACTTCGACCGAATCGACGACGGTATCGTTCTCCATGTAACATTCAGAACGATCGGGGCTGCGGCCTAGCGTCCATCGAAGTACCACGGCTGTGGCGAGAACAGAACTGTCCGCATCAACTCTATGCTCGACATCTCTTTGCTCGGTTTATCCCGCTTTTTACCTGCTTACCCGACATATCAACCGCGTTCGGCCCGGTATTTGCGCAGACATCTTTGCAGCCACTGCCCACCGTGCCGGCATTCTCGCTCCTGCGAATCAATAACAGATGAAGGG